>DATIMA010000155.1:0-10166 GCA_035475915.1 Bryobacteraceae bacterium | reverse complement strand
GCGACCGGGATATCGTTCACGTTGCGCGAACAGTTCCGGCAGCCCTTGCTGATCTTGATGGGCGTGGTCGGAGTAGTTCTCCTCATCGCCTGCGCGAACGTCGCCGCGCTCATGCTGGCTCGGGCCGTGCGTCAGAGCCCGGAAATTTCGGTGCGGCTCGCGCTAGGAGCCACTCGGATGCGGCTGATTCGCGAGTTGCTCACGCAATCCGTGATCCTCTCGCTCGCTGGCGCGGCCGGAGGCGTGCTGCTTGCCTACTGGGGTACGCAATTGCTGGTCCGGAACTTCTCAACAAACACGAACGAATTTTTCCTCGATCTGTCGCCGGATTGGAGAGTCCTCGTCTTCACCGCCGGCGTCGCAATCTTCGCCGCAATATTATTCGGCATCCTACCCGCGCTGCGTTCCAGCAACAGTCCGCTGGTCGAAGCCATGCGCGGCGGCACGGGCTCCCCAACACAGTGTCGAAGTCCTTTCCTTAAGTGGACGGTGGCCTCACAAATCGCTCTTTCGCTCGTGCTGGTCGTCACCGCGGGACTGTTTTTGCGTAGCTTCTTGAAGCTCGTTAGGCTCGATCCCGGATTTGATGAACACAATCTGCTGCTCGTTATTTCGGACCTCAGAGCTGTTGGCATCAAACCCGAGAATCGTCCAGCGATATTCGAAGAGATGCAATCCCGTCTCCGTACGATTCCTGGTGTCATTTCTGTGAGTCGCAGTGAAGACGTCCCTTTGAGCGGCAGGCACTCGCGGAATGTGATTCTCGCCGGCGCGCCTGATGCTCCCACCGGTGTAGATGCCGAGTCGGAGATGCTTTACAACTCGGCCGGTTATTTCGCCACAATGCGGATGCCGCTCATCGCGGGACGCGACTTCACCCGGGCCGATGCCAAGAATGCTCCCAGAGTGGCAATCGTGAATGTGGCCTTCGCGCGGAAATTTTTCTCTTCGCTCGATCCCGTTGGCCGCATCATACGGGTCGGCGCGGATAACGGACGGCCGAAGCCGCCGGTCGAGGTGGTCGGGATCGTCGGAGATGCGAAGTACATGTCGCTCCGCGAACCGATGCCACCCACGGTTTTCATGCCTCTCGAGCAATATCCCGAGCGCGAAGGCCGGGATGTCTTCGAGGTCCGTACTGCGTTCCAGCCGGCTAGCCTGATTCGCGCCGTGGTAGCGGCGGTTAGCCGCGTAAACCGCCAAATTCCGCTCGAATTCAACACGCTCAAGCAGGAGGCGGACGATGCGATGGTCCGGGACCGGCTCCTCGCAATACTCTCGACGTTCTTTGGGGCGGTGGCACTATTGCTGGCGATGATCGGGTTGTATGGAACAGTCAGCTACCGTGTCGCGATGCGCCGCAACGAGTACGGCATCCGCATCGCCTTAGGTGCCGAGGCCGGGTCCATCGTCCGGTTGGTGATTCGCGATGTCGCGATCTTGCTTCTTGCGGGAGAAGCGGCCGGCATTGGTATCTCGCTCATTGCTGAAAGCGCGCTTCGGAAACTGCTGTTCGGCATTGGCCCGCGAGACCCAACGACGATCGTCATTTCGGCAGTCTTTTTGGGATTCGCGGCGTTGGCCGCAGCCTACCTGCCCGCTCGACGCGCGACAAACGTCGATCCCATGGTGGCCCTCAGGTACGAGTGAAAGTGGTCTCTTTTACAAATTTTTTACAATCACCCAACCTCCGGCCTTCCGCTGAGCTTCAAACTCGGTGCAGCGGGGATCTATCCCGCCGGGGAGGGTGATTATGAAGTCGACTTTTACTGCGCTTGCCGCTCTGTCACTTTTTACTGCGCTCGCATCGGGAGATGGCCTGAATAGCTATGTGCAAACGAATCTGGTATCGGACCTGCCGGGCGTAGCCGCGCACCAGGACACAGATCTGGTGAATCCCTGGGGCATAACAGCGGGCCCGACGACGCCGTTCTGGATTAGCGATAACGGAATGGGCCTGTCCACACTGTATGACGGCACAGGAACGAAGATACCCCTCGTCATCACCGTCCCGCCGGCTGGTTCTGCGCCCACCGGAGTTGTTTTCAATGGAACCGCCGGATTCTCGGGATCGCATTTCATCTTCGATACAGAGGGTGGGACCATTGCTGCGTGGAGTTCCGGTACCAGCGCCGCTGTACAAGTTACTTCCGCAACGGGATCGGTATACAAAGGGCTCGCCCTTGGAAACAACGGATCGGGCGATCTGCTGTATGCGGCAAACTTCGGACTGGGCCGGGTAGACGTGTTCGATAGCGCATTCGCCCCTAAAACGGTATCTGGAGGCTTTACCGACCCTACCTTGCCTGCGGGATACGCGCCGTTTGACATCCGAAACCTCAACGGAAAGCTGTATGTCACGTATGCACTGCAGGACGCGGCGCATCATGATGACGTGGCCGGCGCGGGTCATGGATTTATTGACGTGTTCGACATGAACGGGACGCTATTGCAGCGCCTTGCTTCGAATGGCGCGTTGGACTCTCCCTGGGGCTTAGCACTGGCGCCTTCTCAATTCGGGGCATTGGGAGGAGACCTGCTGGTTGGGAACTTCGGCGACGGGATGATTAACGCATATGACGCAAGCAGCGGGGCATTTCTCGGAGCGCTGGACGGCGCGGGAGGAAGCCCGATCGTGATTCAGGGTTTGTGGGGCCTGGATTTTGGAAACGGCGCGCATTCGCAAGGCACGAACACGCTCTTCTTCACCGCGGGAATTCCTGGCAATGGAGCGGTGGAAGATCACGGCCTTTTTGGCGCTCTCAACCCAACGCCCGAGCCTGCGCCGGCGGCGCTGTTGCTCTGCGGCTTTGCATTCGCGGCGATTGTAGGGCTTCGCCAGCGGCGGGGATAATTCTCGGTGGGACAGGCGTTTTCGCCTGTCGCTTGACTTTGGACATTTGCTATTTGCCGGTGGGACAGGCTCTTCCGCCTGTCGCGGGCATGGCATGCCTCGCCTCGGTAAAAAATTCGTAAAATGATCGGCTAAGCAACCGATCTGAACGCGCTCGCACGCAATACTCGCTAGAATGTCAAGTACTATGCAGAAGATACTCGTCATCGACGATGATGAGAACTTGCGTGACACCATCGGCGTCATGCTGGAGCGCGAGAACTTCGTGCCCTTACTTGCCGCTGATGGCAAGAGCGGATTCGAGAAGGCCCTCATGCTGAAGCCGCACCTGATGCTGGTGGATCTCAGGCTGCCCGGCATGAGCGGCGTCGAGGTATGCAAACAGCTCCGGGCGGACCGGGTTCAGACTCCGATTATTATCCTTAGCGCGATCGGCGATGAGGTCGACAAGGTGCTGCTGCTCGAAATCGGCGCGGATGACTATATAGTCAAACCGTTCGGGACACGCGAGTTGATGGCTCGTATTCGAGCCGTATTGCGGCGCAGCAGCGACGATGCCGGCCGGGTGGCGCACTTCGGCGAAGTAGAAGTGGATTTCGAGCGGCGCACCGTTACACGTCGGGCAAAGGAAGTGAAGGTGACGCCGGCCGAATATAATCTTCTGGTCTTTTTCCTTCACAATCCCGAACGCGTGCTTACGCGCGACTTGATTCTCAATTCGGTCTGGGGATACGAATACTACCCAAATACCCGAACCGTGGATGCCCACGTCGTCAGACTGCGCCAGAAGTTTGAGGAAGATCCCGCCGCGCCCACGCATTTCGTCACCGTGCATGGGGTTGGCTACCGTTTCCTTCCCCAATGAGGGCTTGTGACGAAAGTGGTGGTGATTGTAGATGACGCCGACAGTGTAGCCTCTTCGCTGGCGATTGCATTCGAGAATATTCCGGGCGTGGAGCCGGTGATTACGCATCACCCGATGGCGGCGCTGCGGCTGTTCAAGGCCCCGAATTCACAAATTGCGGCCGTTGTGACGGATCTGAACTTACCCCATCTGGACGGATTCGAACTGATTCGGGAGATACGAAATCTGGAGCATTACCATAATCTACCGGCCATCATGATCACCGCGGACGAACACGCGGCGGATACGGCCCGGTCGAAGCAGTCGGTTCCAAACGCAATATTCCGAAAACCGTGCTCGATGAAGGAGGTGTGCCGTGCACTGGAAGAATTGCTGCAGTAGGATTGGTGCCGTGGCGCTTGCGATCGCTGCTTTGAGCACGCAGAGCGCGGCGCAAGAGCAGGTTTCACCGGACACCCTTCAACACATTCTGGATCGCCTGGACACGCTGGAAAAGCAGAATGAGGCGCTTCTTGCAGAGGTAAAGCAGCTACGCGAGGCAGTGAAGACGGCACAGAGTGAATCGGCCGCGCGGACGCAAGCTCTTCAGGACCGGGCGGAAGTAACTGCGCAGCAGGTGAAGGATCAGGCTCAGACGAAAGTCGAGGCCTCCCAGCGGTTTCCCATATCGCTCACGGGAATGTTTCTGTTCGACAGCTTTTTATTCACCGGGCCACCCGACCCGGAATACGGCTACCTGAGCGGCTACACAGCAGGCACTCCAAGCGCGGGCGCGACGCTGGCGCAGTCCATTATCGGGCTGGATTTCAGAGGGCCGCAATTACCGGGCGGAGGGAAGATGCATGGGTCCTTGTCAATGGATTTCTACTCGCAATCCGGCGGCTATGGTCTGTTCCGGCTCCGGCGCGGTGTTCTCTCATTTGACTGGGCGCGCAGGACCCTGACCGTGGGACAGGACAAGCCGCTCATCTCGCCTTTAGAGCCAATCTCATTCGCGAGAGTCGGTGTTCCGCCGCTGTCCGGGGCCGGCAATCTTTGGCTGTGGCTCCCGCAGATCCGCTACGAAGAACGTGTTCCCTTTTCGACGCATACCCAGGCCACATTTCAAGCCGCGGTGATTGAGACGAATGAATCGTATGTGGCGCCGTATCTTCCCCCCAATGCGCCTGGCGAGACGGCTCGGCCGGGTTTAGAGGCGCGCTTCGAAATTGCGCATCGCTGGAACGAGGAATCGCGTTTCGCAGTCGGAATCGGAGCGCACGCGAGCACCACTCATCTGCTTGGAAGCTCCATCCCCTCTCGGGTCATCAGCGCCGACCTGCTCTACAAGCCGATACAGAAGCTGCAAATCAGTGGAACCATTTTTCGCGGTGAAAATTTCGCCAGTCTGGGAGGCGAACCGCCTGGAGTGACGATACTGAAGAACGGGACTGTGGTTCCCATTCATGGCAGCGCGGGATGGATGCAGGTGGCGGTTCCAATTACCAGCCGGCTGACCGTCGACCTGTACGCAGGCCGTCAGGTGAATGACGCAAAGGATTTGAATTCCTATGCATTTGTCCGAACCCTCAGCTATGCGGGCAACGTACTGTATAGGTTGAGTCCAAATGTGATTGTTGGTCTGGAGGGGTCGCAGAACGCATTGGAGTACCTGACCGGACGGCAGTTGCTAACGAACCGCTATGATGCGACGGTTGCTTACTTGTTCTAACAACCAGCGGCAGAAGTCCCGGCAGACTGAATGCCTGCCCCACTTGGCCTGCAAACTGTCGACTCTTTGTGGTGGCGCAGGCGCCTTCGCCTGCGTGTTCGCAATTTGGCGACTTCTGCCACGGGCTGCTAGACTGGCCTGCTTCTGTGCGCTGTTTTCCATATCCGGTTCTGCGGCAACGGTATCGGGCGTCATCAATATCGCGCAGCGGGCGAAGGCTCACGAGAGCTTGGCGGATATCGTCGTCTGGCTGAGTCCGATTCAACCGGATACAGCCGTACCGGTCGTTCCCGAGCGCGCGCAACTTTTGCAGAAGGATAAAATATTCCATCCGCATGTACTGGTTGTTCCGGTCGGGAGCGTGGTGGATTTTCCAAATGCGGATCCCATCTTCCACAATGCGTTTTCAAGTTTCGATGGCCAGATATTCGATGTCGGGTTGTACGCACCTGGAACCAGCAAATCAATTCGGTTTCACGAGGCCGGCATTGTGCGGGTGTTTTGCAATATCCATCCGTCCATGTCCGCAGTGATTTTAGTTCTGGATACTCCATACTTCGCAAAGGCGGGGCGAAAGGGACACTATCAAATCGCCAATGTTCCTGCGGGCAGCTACGAACTGCACGTGTTCGATGAGCGGGCGACCGCCGGACCCGACGTGAAGATCATGGTGAACATCGAAGAGGGGCAAGGGCAGACCGCCGCGCCAGCGGTCCATCTCTCAGAGCTCGGGTATGTGCGCCTGCCGCATAAGAATAAGTACGGTTTGGACTATCCTGCCTCTGGTAACGATGGGGACATCTACCCCGGTCCAGCCCAATGAGGCGAGCTTTCGGCCGGATTCCGCTGCAGTGGCGAGTGTTCCTCACCACCTCGATCACCATCACGATCCTCTTTATGCTCGCCGGTTGGGGACTCCAGGACTATGCTCTGTCGGTTGCCGATGAGAGCGTACGGGCCGAGATCCGCGCCAGCCTTCAGGCCTACGAGGCAGTCTGGAGAGGACGCACCCAGGTGCTCTCAGCCACCACAGCGCTGATGGCGCAGATGCCGGATGTGCGCGCCGCCTTCGGGACGCGGGACGAGCTGACGATACGCGATTCGGCCGGAGAATTGTGGCGGCACATCTCCGATCAGTCGGCCGCGTTTCTGGTGCTCGATCCAGAAGGCCATTTGATCTCATCTCTGGGAGCGGACAGCGACGATCTGGCTGTTCCGCAGATACCGATGAACGAAGTGAGGAAGCGGTTTCCCACTCAGCTCGCCGGGTATCTGCACCAGGGTTCCAAGCTGTTCTACGTCGTGCTTACGCCGGTGTATGTTCAGACCAGCCACAAGCCCCTGCTGCTGAACGTGCTTTGCGCCGGCTTTCGCATTGACAGCGTGGTAGCGGGGCAGTTGAAGGCGCTGGCGCCCGGCAGCGATTTTGTATTTCTGGATCACAACCAGGTTTTTGCTTCGACTCTGGAACCCAGGTTCGGCTATCTCTCGCCCGGGACGCTCCTGCCGGCAGCGGGTTCGGACAGGCAGCGCATTCGCGGTCAGGAATTCATCAGCCTGGGGCAGAGGCTCGAGGACGTGGCAGGCAAGCCTGTTGCGGAACTTCGGATTCTGGATTCCTACGAAAATGTGCAGGCGGCGCTCGGAAAGCTGCGGCGTAGCCTGGGCGTGGCATGGCTGGCCACAGTTGCGATTGCGCTGCTGGTCAGCCTGATGATGACGCGCCGCTTGCTGGACCCCGTCAAACTTCTGGACCGGGCCGCAACCCAGATTGCGGCACGCAACTACAACTACCGCGTACCGGTAACCGGCAGCGATGAACTGTCGCGGCTTGCGGCAACTTTCAACCACATGTGCGATTCGATCGAGCAGGCGCGCGCAGATTTGATTCGGCAGGAGCAGATTAACACCATCGGCCGTTTGGGCAGCTCACTGGTTCACGATCTGCGGAATCCGCTGGCCGCAATTTACGGAGGGGCCGAGATGCTGGTGGACGGGCAATTGCCGCCCGAGCATACTAAGCGAATCGCATCGAATATTTATCGTGCGTCGCACCGGCTTCAGGAACTGCTGCGGGATCTGTTGAACGTATCGCGGGGCGAAACCGGAAATGTGGAACCGTGCCGGCTTCGGGAGATTGTCGATGCGGCCGCGGAGGCTGCCCAGAATGTGGACAGCGGAGTGCGGATCAAAATCGCGGTTGAAGATCACACGGAAGTTTTGGCCGACCGGACACGCTCGGAGCGCGTTTTTACGAATCTGTTTTCGAACGCGATAGACGCCATGCCCGACGGCGGCGATGTATATGTCTACACGAAAGGCGACGGAGGCAATTTACTGGTTTTTGTGGAAGATACCGGACCCGGTATTCCGGCCGAGCTGCGCGCGCAACTCTTCCGGCCGTTTGTTAGCTCCGGCAAACGCACCGGTTTGGGTTTAGGGCTGACGCTTTCGCGGCAGACCATGCTCGACCTGGGAGGAGAACTACAATTGCTTTCGCGCGCCGGACCGGGGGCGTGTTTTTGCCTTCGCTTCCCGAAGGCTATCCCGGCGCGAAACGGTCTCCGCGCGAGTTGAATGGCGGTTCACAATTTTGTGAGCAGGTACGGGCTCCAAATTGAATCGTTCGAACAAACCCGTAGGGCGCGCGAAGATCGCCGGCACAAAAACTAGACCGAGCAGAATAACGACCATTCGCAGAACTTTGCCCATGTTTCTGTTTTACGATTCCGGAGCCGCACAACAAGTTGCGAAGATGTGAAAAGGATGTAAATGCGATGACGGCGGCGGAGCGCGCGCAATTGGACACTGCGGGATATGTAGTGCTCGAAGGATTCCTGGATACTCCCACGCTGGAAAAAATCCGGAGCCGGGTGGAGGAGCTTTACGGGCAGGAGGGCGAGACCGCCGGATCGGAATTTCGCAAAGAAGCCGGAGCGCGGCGTCTGGCAAATCTGGTAGACAAAGGCGACATCTTTCAGCATCTGATTGCGATGCCCCGCATTTTAGAACTGGTGCGTCACGTCCTGGGGCCGAGGTTTAAGCTGAGCAGCTTTAATGCGCGGTCGGCGAATCCGCACTCGAATGAAGCGCAACCGCTGCATGTGGATGCCGGCGCGCTCCCGGACGCGGACGGCTTCTGGGTGTGCAACACCATCTGGCTGCTGGATGATTTCACGTCGGCGAATGGAGCGACGCGGGTGATTCCCGGTTCGCAGACGTGGGGCAAGCGGCCGCAGGATGTGATGCGCGATCCGGCGCAACCGCATCCGGATGAAGTGCTGGTGCTCGCGCCGGCCGGCAGCGTGGTGGTGATGAACACCCACGCCTGGCACGGCGGAACGGCTAATCGCACGGCCAATCCCCGCAGGGCGCTGCACGCGTTTTACTGCCGCTGGGATAAGCCGCAGCAGCAATATCAGAAGCGCTTGCTGCGCCCGGAAACACAGGCTCGCCTTTCACCTGAGCTGCGAACTCTGCTGGCGCTTGATGATCCATTGAATGACGAGCTGAGCGCGTGCGAGAGCAAGGCGAGCGGATTTCTGAAATAGACTGCGCGTTTACGTTTCAAGCGACGCTTGCAGCATGGCTCTCGCGTAACCCACGTTATACGCGAAGCCCGCATACCCGCCCCCGCCCGGATAGTACGGCTTGAAGCCGGGCCGCTCGCGGTCATAATCGAGCGCGCGCGGATGCTCGGGATAAACCAGCCGCGGATATTTCTGCCGGACCAACTCCCGCATCACCGCGAACATGTCCACCTGTCCTTCATCGATGAACACTTCGGCGTACTTCTGGTAAGGCACAAGCACGCGCACATTGCGGTAGTGGACGTGATTGATGCAATCGCGCGCTGAAAAATAGCGGCAGACCTCCACCGGGTCCTCACCCATTTCGCGGGTGACGCCGCAATCGAATGTAATGCCGTTCGACGGGCTGGGTACGATATCGACCAGCCGCTTCCAGCCTGCAAGGCTTCCCATAATCTGTCCCGATCCTCGGCTCAACGGCGCGGGCGGGTCGTTCGGATGCAGCGCCATCCGGACACCGGATTCGTGCGCTACCGGAATGATCGCCTTCAGGAAATAAGTGACGTTCTTCCACATCTCATCCAGGCTGTGCGCGCCCTCGCGCGGAAGCGGAGGAAGGTTTTTGACGCGATCGTAATCAAAGGCGGTCAGTCCGGCGCCCCCGCGTCCGGTTTCCTCGTAGTAGCCTTCCACAAGACGATGCGCGTAGAAGTTGTACTCGATGACAGGCAACCCGGCGCGTCCCGCTGCACGAATGGATTTGATGACATTCTCAATTTCTTCGTCGCGTCCGGGCCGGCCGTAGAGCGTGTTGGGAAATCCGCCGATCATCATGTTTCCCAGCGTGAGGCCGCCTGCCTTCAGCTCATCGATGATGGAGCGGATCCGGCTTTCCTCCCAGGGAATACGCGGGCCGCCCATCAAAACGTCATTTACGCCGAGTTGCTTTATGCGCCGCATGCCCGCCGGATCGAGCCTGCCCGCGGAAAGGCTGCCCCCTCCCATTTCGAGGCAGAGACGGGGGAGCGGGCCGCCTGCCGATCCGGCGCTCCTGCCCACAGAGCTGAGTGCTCCCGCTACGCCGGTCAACGTGGTTAGAAAAGATCGTCGGTAAATCATGTCTGGATCATTCTAATGGAATCGCCTAACCACTTCGTTCCGCAAAACCGTTCTGTAGGGGCCGGGCATGCCCGGCCTTTTGCCCAT
>DATIMA010000154.1:0-13254 GCA_035475915.1 Bryobacteraceae bacterium | reverse complement strand
GAAGATCGATGACTGGGACGCCACCGGCGAAAGCTAAGGAATCGCGCGTCAGTTTATAAGCAGCTTACAGAACCGCGCGCGTCACGGTCGCGGTTCTGTTTCCCGCACGGAACCGCGCGCGTCAGCAAGCGGCTTGGTGATGCCTAAAACTTCACTTGCGGCACCTTCCGCTCTTGCTCTGTCGTCTTAAAATACGCATCGTCGCGCTGGAACCCGAAAATCGACGCCGCAATGTTCTTCGGGAACTGCTCTACGCTGATGTTGTAGTTCTTGATCGCTTCGTTATAATCCCGGCGATCGACCGCGATCCGGTTCTCGGTGCCCGCCAATTCGTCCTGCAGTCGTAGGAAATTTTCGTTCGATTTCAACTGCGGATAATTTTCCGTCAGCATCAGCAAACGCCCAATCGCGCCGCTCAACTGATTGTTCGCGGAGATCTCATCCTGCTTGCTGCGCGCGCCGAGCAGCGCGGCCCGGGCATTCGTTACCTCGCCAATCACCGTCTGCTCCTGTTTCGCGAAGCCCTTAACGGTTTCCACCAGGTTCGGAATCAGGTCCGCCCGCCGCTTCATATCGTTATCTACTTGGGCCCATCGCGCATCAATCTCATTTCGCTGTGTTACAAGCTGATTTCGCTGGCTCATTAGCTGTCCCCCGAAAATAAGGACAATCACCACGATCACGATCAGAACGATAATTGCGCCCTTCATAATTTCTTGCCTCCTCGAAATAGCGGATTCCCTAGCGCTCTAGCGCATCAACGAAACGCACCAGCGCATCCGTTTCCGCCAGATATTGTTCGAGCAGCGGAACTGGTTCCGTTCCGGCTGAACGTTTGCCGGCTCCGCGAATCGCCAGTATCTCACTCGCCGCCCTCATCGGGTTGCCCATTGCATTTCCCAGGGCCGCCACAACTTCCCTCTTCTTCCAGTGCGGCGGGTTGCCGCTCAGTATCAGGGCGTGCCGTCCCAGCACACAGAATGTGGAAATGGAATCGGTCATTAACTTCACTAGCCGGTCAGAATTGCCCATCACTTCCGCGGCCTTTTGGCGAAGTCTAATCTGCTTTGCCCTTAGTTCATGCTCCACTTGCGCCCGATAGAACGATTTGTCGATTACCAGATCCTGGATGACGTCGCTGCCGTAAAGAACTCGCCGGTGCTCTTGCATGTCGTGGAATTCCATCGGGAAACAATCCGTTGACGTGCGCACTTCTTCCGCGGTCAGAAGCAGCGGAGGGGGATTGCCCTGTTCGCGCCACCAGCGCAAAATCGGCTCCGATTTTCCGAGTTCGGTCGGCGAAAGCCGGTCCATAACACACAGTACGTTCAAATCGGAACTTCGTTCATTCCAATCGCCCATTGCGGCTGAGCCGTACAGAATTGCGGAAACCAGCCGGTCGCCAAAAGCTGCTTTCAGCCGCTCTACCAGTGCGGAAAGTTTTTGTTCCATTTGCTCCTTACCAGTTGCTGCTCGCCCCACCGCCGCCGAACCCGCCGCCCCCGAAACCGCCGAAACCGCCGCCTCCACCCGAGCCGCCGCCGAACCCTCCGCCACCCCAGCCGCCACCGCCCCAACCACCTCGTCCGCCGCCGAACAGGTTGCCCAGCAGGAATCCGGTCAAACAGCCGCTACCGCCGCCGCCCCTGCGCGCGCCTCTACCGAATAACCAGAGCAGTACGAAAATGCCGAGTATCAGCAACGGCCACGGTATCCCGCCGCCTCCCCGCGATGCACCTCGCGTTTGCTGGCCGGCGGGTGGCGCAATCTGATCTGTAAATGCGATCCCTTTCCCTTGCGCAATGTGGGCCGCCATCGATTGAGCGCCCGCCATCAGTGCCCGCCCGTAATCGCCGGCGCGCAGATCGGGTCTCATCGCCCGCAGGGTGCCGCCCGCGAACCCGTCCGTAATGTACGGTTCAATTCCCCGCCCGGTCTCAATGTCGCTCTTGCGATCCTTGATGACCAGCAGTAACAGCACCCCCTGGTTATCCTTCTTCGGACCGACACCCCACTTCCGCCCAAGCTCAAGCGCAAAATCTCGAATCGGCTCATCGCCAATGGTGTCGATCGTTACCAGCGCGAACTGCGTCCCAAGCTGCTGGTCTACTTTGGTGCAGAAAGCTTCCAGCTCGCTTTTCGACTGCGCATCAACCACGTGCGCCAGATCGCTGACGTATCCAGTTGGCTTCGGCAGCTTGTCGATATCCACCGCGCCAACCGCGATCTGGCCGCTGAGCAGAATCGCAAACGCCACCAGAAAGAGGCGCAGAACCCCTGCGGATCGGCGCACTCGGATGGAAGGTGAGGTTAGCAGCATCGGTTAAGTCGGCGAACAGCTATTTCCCAGGCGCGGTCTTGGCGCTTACACCCAGTGGCCGGGTGTACTGGTTTAGCCAGGCGATCACGGTGGCATACCAGTATTGGCTGTTCTGTGGTTTCACTATCCAGTGTCCTTCATCGGGAAACTGAACCAGCTTGGATGGGATCTTCATTCCCTGAAGAGCGGTGAAAAGCTGCTGTCCCTGCCCGATCGGCACGCGATAATCAAGTTCACCGTGCGTGACTAGCGTGGGAGTCTTGAAGTTCTTGATGAAGGAACTTGGCGACCATTTTTGGTAAAGATCGGGATTCTCCCACGGCATGCCCTGAAACTCCCATTTCGGAAACCAGAGCTCCTCGGTCGTCAATGCTTCACTGCGCAGATCGAAAACTCCCGCGTGGCTCACCAGCGCCTTGAAGCGGTCTGTGTGCCCCAGAATCCAATCGATCATGTAGCCGCCATAGGAAGCTCCCGCGGCCACCATCCGGTCTTTGTCAATATAGGGCAGATTGCTCACATAATCAACCGTGGCCATGATGTCGTTGTAGGCGCGTCCTCCCCAATCGCCATTCACGGCATCCGTAAAGCTCTGGCCATAGCCAATCGAGCCATGCGGATTGGGCATCACGACCACGTACCCGGCCGCCGCCAGAACCTGAGCATTCCAGCGATAGCTCCACGATTCGCCCCAATCGCCCTCGGGACCGCCATGAATCGCAAACAGAACCGGGTATTTGTTGGCAGGATCGAAGCCGGGCGGCTTCACGACAAAGCTCTCTACTTTTGCGCCATCCGCGCCATCAACCGAAATCTTTTCGAGCGGGGTAAGCTGGCAGTCGTTCAGAACGGCGTCATTCAGATGAGTAAGCGGGATACCGCTGCCGCCCTTCGACATCGCCTTGTTAATCTCAACCGGCTTTGACCCGCTCTGCTCCGTGTAGATCATGGTTTTGTCGTCGTTCGTAAACTGCACTGACCCTACGCTCGTCGGGCCCTGCGCAATGGTGCGAATCGGTCCGCCGCCGGCCGGAATCATCAGCAGTGGCGTCGTGCCGCGGTCGTCGATCGTGAAAAAGATGCGCGTGGAATCGCGAGACCAGGTATACGACTCTACCCAGCGGTCGAGCGAATCGGTCAGAGTGCTCATGGTTCCGGCCTGGAGATCGAGAACCGCCAGACGCCATTGATCGCTTTCATATCCGCCGCGAACCTGCGTGCGATAAGCAAGATGCTTTCCGTCAGGCGAATAGACTGGACCTTCATCCGCTCCCGGATTCGTAGTAATACGCCGCGCCCGGCCCCCCGCGGCAGCAACGCTGAAGAGATCGGAATTGGTGCTGCTGGCAGGATCGGAGTCGATGTTTGCGACATAAGTGACATCGATGCTGTCTGGAGAAAAAGCATACTGCTCCGGGCCGCCGAGCGAAAACGGAGGCGTGTTCACATTTCCGGGCGTGAGATCGCGCGGCTTGCCGCCGGTGAGGTCTGACGATTGAATCAGAATGTGCTTGCGGCGTGAGCCCTTATATTCGGTCCAGTGGCGATACAGCAGTTCCGTGTAGACACGTGCGTGCATTTTGCCCGCGGCATCCTGGTCCAGCTTGGTCTTATTGCAGGTGGCATCGTACGTAATACCCGGGCTGGCGTTCCCGACCTCGCAGGATGGATACACATCGCTCGTAAACAGGATGAGCTTACCGTCCGGTGAGACAGTTACACCCTCGGCCCCCGTTGGCACGTTCGTGATCGCGAGCGCACCTGTGCCGTCGGCGTTCATCGACCACACCTGGGAGCCATTGCTGCGATTCGAAACAAAAAAGATGCGCTTCGAATCGGGCGACCAGCGAGGCCGCGTGTTCACCTCGCCCTCATTCGTCAGCCGCTGAGGCGTGCCCCCATCCACCGGAACAACGTAGATTTGAGTAGCCTTCGCGTTGTTCGGAAGATCGATCGTTTGAGCTGTGAAGGCGACCAGTTTGCCGTCAGGCGAAAGTTGAGGATCGTCGATACGCGCCAGCCGCATCATCGCCTCGAACGTGAACGGAGCCTTTGCCGCGGCGGAAAAGCTGAATAGGCCGGCAACTAACGCGCACGCAGCCGCAATTCGCATAAACGATCATTTTAAGCGGAGGATCGCAGCAGAGATTATTTACCTTACTGTGTCCCCGGACTGTGTCCCCGGCGCTTTGATCGTACACTAGGTCTCAGGACAGCTCGATGACCGAGAAGAACACAAGCCGTTATGTAGAAACCCGCAATGGAGGGTATTACGTTACAGGGTCCAGAGTATCTCTTGCGAGTGTCATTCACTCGTTTCGTCAAGGCGCATCTCCGGAGACGATACTGCAGGACTTCCCCTACATTGGCTCACTTTCTAACGTATACGGTGCTATCGCCTTTATCCTGGAGAATCCAGCAGCAGTGGAAGAATACCTGGCGAACCAGGAGCACCTCTGGAACAACATTGAAAGCGAGCACCCGCTTTCATCAGACATGCTGGCGCGCTTTGAAACAGGTCGAAAACTATTGAACCGGCAACCAGCTTGAGGGTTCGCTTTCAAGCCGATGCTGACTTTAACAATTCGGCAGTTCTCGGCATTGCGCGAAGGTGGCCGGCAATCGACATACGTTCCGCACAAGGTCTCCAGAGGACCTGCGCAATTCGATTCGGTGGTTGCCGAGATGAACTTTGCGCCTCAGCCTTCGGACTCGCTTGACTTCCTAGTGGCCTGTCGCGGAGAGTTCATTACCATTGCCTGTGGGGCGGGTTGGCCGAAGGCAACCTGCGGGCCGATTGCCAATCGGCCCCAAATCTCGGCTCAATAGTAACGAATTCACTGCGACAGACCACTAGCTCCGCTGTTCAGCGCCGTTTCAACACTACTCGTGCAGGAGATCCGTCCGATCCCACGATCCGCAGCGGCAGGCAGATCAAATCGTATGCGCCTTCGCTTACTTCAACTAGATTCAACCCTTCAACAATCCAGATCCCCGCGCCTAAAAGGGTTCTGTGCGTTTCCGCCCCGTCTCCTTCGAACACGCCCACCGACAGGTAATCCACGCCAACCAGCTTCACTCCCGCTTCCGCCAGGAACTCTGCCCCCGATCGATTAATGCCCACGTAATCGGTCGCGAAGTCCTGGTTGTCCCAGCGCCGGTTCGAATTTCGTGTTTTGAATAAGACCCGGTCGCCCGCGCTAATACCTCTGCCCTGGAGTTCACGTCTGCCAATCACATCCGTTTCCACCGGCATCCCGATCACTTTCGCCGTGCCTATCCCAATCTCAAGCGGAAACTGGTCAATTCCCTGTCCCCCGTCGACGAAATGACACGGAGCATCCATGTGTGTACCCGTATGCGCGCCCATCCGGCACAGCGTTACGTTCGCCTGGTCGCCGCGGTCCATGTCCATCGCACGCTGAAAATTCGGCTCGGGATCACCGGGCCAATGCACCATCCCGCCGTTTAGCTCCACGGAGATATCAATCCAGGCGTCGTTACTCGTCACAATTCCGTTTATTCTTTCACATTGCCGCCCGCCGCAAGTGGCGCACGATTTATCGTGCCGGCGGGCAGTTCACTGCCCGCGAAATAACTGGGACCGTCCACCAATCGCCTCCGCCTTCTCCATTACCCGAAATGCTGTAGTTCAAAATAGAGACTTGGCGAGCAAATGAATTCCTCCAGCTTCGATAACCGTATTTTTCTCGACTGTGGCAAGCGCCGGCTTACTCCTCCAAAACACTGATGGCTGCCTTTGCCGCGAGAACTTCCTCACCGCCGTGTGATCGAATGAATAGCCGAAGCATGTCTCACCTGCCGTTCCGGAATTTTGTTCACCT
This sequence comes from Bryobacteraceae bacterium, assembly GCA_035475915.1. Taxonomy (GTDB): domain Bacteria; phylum Acidobacteriota; class Terriglobia; order Bryobacterales; family Bryobacteraceae; genus Bog-105. Next base: position 7,089 of record DATIMA010000154.1, on the reverse strand, counting down.
GACCCAAGCGGAAGCGCACGATCTCATGCAGCGGATGCTTTCGGGCGCAATGACCACGGAAGAGATCGCCGATGTGTTGACCTTTCTTCGCCGTAAGGGCGAAACCATAGCTGAGCTTGTCGGATTCGCCTCCGCCGTCCGGGAAATCGGCCAACCCATCGAGGTTGATCAGAGTGAACAACCGCTGCTCGATACCTGCGGCACGGGCGGCGACGCCTGCAATACATTTAACGTTTCTACCGCGACCGCTTTCGTGGCGGCCGGCGCGGGCCTCCGCGTTGCCAAACACGGCAACCGCCGCATCTCCAGCCAGTGCGGCAGCGCAGATGTGCTCGAAGCCCTCGGCATCCCGGTCAACTTGGCCGCGCCTCAGGTTGCCGATTGTATTCGGCAAACCGGTATCGCATTTCTCTACGCCCCCCTGCTTCATCCCGCGGTGAAGCACGCTCAAGAGGCGCGCTTGCTGCTAAAGGGCCGAACCATCTTCAATATGCTCGGTCCGCTGACAAATCCCGTGCGCGCCCGCGTCCAACTGATTGGTGCGTTTTCTGTCCGTGCGGCCGAGATGCTCGCGCAGGCGGCCGCCCGCCTCGGCATTCAGCGGGCATTCGTGGTGCATGGGGCGGACGGTCTGGACGAAATCACCACCACCGGACCTACAATCGTCTTTCAGGTTGAAGAAGGGCGTGTTCAGAAGGGCCGCTGGACGCCTGCGGATTTTGGCCTTGCGCCCGCCGCGCTCGAAGACCTGAAGGGCGGCGATCCCGAGGCCAACGCCGCGATTATCCGAGCCATTCTCCAGGGCGAACCCGGACCGCGCCGCGATATCGTGATCGCGAATGCGGCGGCCGCGCTATTTCTAGTTCAGCGCGCGCCCGATCTGAAAAGCGCCGTCTCGCTCGCTGCTGAATCCATCGACAGCGGTGCTGGCCGGCGCAAGTTAGAAGAGGTCATCGAGTTCGTCGCCGCCTTTGCCCATGAACCAGTTTGAGATCCAGGAATTTGGAATCGAAAACCTCGCTCGCGTAGAAGCTGATAAGCCGCGCCCCGGATTTGGCCAGGTCCTGGTTCGCTTGCACGCCGCCTCGCTCAATTACCGCGACTACATGGTTGTAAACGGAACTTACAATCCAAAGATGAAGCGGCCCCTGGTTCCTCTTTCCGACGGCGCTGGCGTTGTCGAAGAAGTGGGAGATAACGTTACCCAATTCAAAAAGGGAGATCGTGTCGCTGGCTGTTTTTTCCAAGGCTGGCGAGATGGACCGCCGACTCGCGAAAAGGTCAAATCGGCTCTCGGTGGCGGAATCGATGGCGTCCTTCGCGAGTTTATGCTCTTTTCGGAGGATGGCCTCGTCTCCGCGCCCCATTCTCTTTCCGATGAAGAAACCGCGGCGTTGCCCTGCGCCGCGCTAGTCGCCTGGCACGCGCTCTTTGAAGACAACCCGGCCCTTCCCGGCGAGACCGTTCTCATCCAGGGGACCGGCGGAGTGTCCATTTTCGCCCTGCAGTTCGCCATTTCCGCTGGCCTGCGCACGATTGTCACCTCCAGCAGTGAAGAGAAACTGGCGCGCGTCCGCCAGTTGGGCGCAACCGATACCGTCAATTACAAAAAGGCCCCAGACTGGGAAGAGATCGCCCGCAAACTCACCGGCGGCGAGGGTGTGGACCGGGTTATCGAAGTGGGCGGCGTCGATACCCTCCCCCGCTCCCTCAGAGCCGTCCGCATGCAAGGTACGGTCAGTGTTATAGGCGCTCTCAGCGGCGGCGATCCCGCCGTCAGCCCCGTTCCGATTCTGATGAACAGCATTCGCGTGCAGGGCGTTTACGTTGGTTCGCGTGCTATGTTCCAGCGCATGAACCGCGCCATCGAATTGCATCGGATCAAGCCTGTTATCGACAAGACTTTTCAATGGACAGAGATTAAAGAAGCTCTGCGTTACATGGAAAGCCAGCAGCACTTCGGCAAAATCTGCCTCCGCTGGTCCTAGTAACCTGCCGCCATTACCGCTTCCCTCCCGCTTCTCCCTTCTTCGGCATCACCAGATAGCCCCAAATCTCGTTCTTCGCGATCCTGGTCACCACCATCCGCGTATCCGGGTGCGTACCCGGAATCGCAATCGCGATCGGTTCGCCCGGTCTCATGCGCGATCTTTTCATTCGCTTGTTCTTCACAAGGATGGCGACATCGTACGAATTGCTCCGGTCCGTACGCAAAAGCCGCACTCGAACTGGACCGATGGCCCGATACGATCGCGCTCGGGCCAGTGAAAAATTGAACGTTTCGAAGTCAATCTCGTTCGGCGTCGCGGTTCGGACAGTCGATGGGCTCCCATTGGCTGCCGCCGGCCGTACGCGTTCGCCCGCGCTGGCTTGTGCGGCGATATCCACCACAATCGGGACACGCTGCTCCCTCAACAGCAGGAACAGGAACGCCGCCATCGCTGAGAGGACACCGATCCCGGCCGCCAACAGCATCAACCGGCTCGGGGCAGGAATTTTAGCCGGTTCGGATGTCTGCGATGCCAAGTTACGTCTTGCTAGTACCATCTGAGCTTGTGGATGCCACTATAACTCTTGTGGTGACGATTGGGAATACCGGTGTCCAAAAATGAACACCCTTTCGCCCCGGTCCGTTCGCAACCGGATGAAAGCATTAGATCGGAGTTTTGCATCTACGTGGCCCTCCATTTGCACATACCATCTGCGTTATCCTAGGTTCCCGCGATGACCGCTGAACTACCCTGCAAGCCCAGAGCCGAGACAAAGAAGGTGCTCGTCGTCGACGATCAGTCCGACGTGCGCGAGGCGCTACGTTTGTTGCTCAAAGGCGCTGGCTACTCGATCCAAACGGCGGAGTCTCCTTCAGAAGCGCTCGCCGCTACCGCCTCTGGCGATCCCGATCTCATTATTGTGGATATGAATTACACCTGGGACACGACCTCGGGTGAGGAAGGCTTGCGTCTGCTCGACCGCCTCCGCATGCACCGCCGCGATGTGCCCATCGTCGCCATGACCGGCTGGAGCACTATCGATCTTGCTGTACGCGCCATGCAGCGCGGCGCTTGCGACTTCATTCCGAAGCCCTGGGACAACCGCCACTTTCTGGAAATCGTCGAAAAGCATCTTCGTGCCGATCCTGTGGAGCAGCGCCAGTTCGATTCCGAACTCGCCCTGGCTCGGAAAGTGCAGCGCAAACTTCTGCCCCACCCTAAATTTCGCGCATACGGCCTGGAGTGCGAGTGCGCTTCTCTTCCCATGAGCGAAATCGGCGGAGACCTCTACGATTTCCTGGATATCGATTCTTCTCACATCGGCTTTCTTTTGGGTGACGTCTCGGGTAAAGGAATCGGGGCAGCTCTGTTAGTGGCCAACTTGCAGGCCACCATTCGCGCCCAGGTCGAACTTGCCTACTCTCCCTCAAAGCTCATGCAGCGCGTCAACCAACTTTTCTTCGACTCCACGCGTCCTGAATTTTTCGCCACCCTCTTCTTCGGTCTATACGAATCCGATACGAAAACCATTCGATATGTGAACTGCGGTCATCCCGCACCGGTCATTTTGCGATCCGCCAACAGGGCCGAACTGCTGGAGCCGACCGCTACCATCCTGGGCGCTTTCAAAACCTCCCCGTTTCAGGAGCAGACCATCTCATTCGATTCCGGCGATCGCCTCATCCTGTTCAGCGATGGATTCTCGGAGGCAAATACCGCGGATGACGATCTCAATTGGCCTCTCGACCGCATCCAGCGTCTCAGCCGTTCGCACCAGGATGGCTTTGCGAACGCGCTCGCATCCCTGGCCGCCAGTTTAGCCGAGCAAGCCGACGACATCACCGTCATGGACATCCGCGCCTTGTAACTCCGCCCTTCCGAGAAGCGGTTGCCTTCGCGCCCCCGTCAGCCCGCGTCCCCTCCCCCCCTTTTGCGCTAAACTGGTATTTCCCACCCGTTTTTCTCCCATGATTTCAGTCAGCAATATCAGCATGCGCTATGGCGGAAAGATCCTTTTCGAGGATGTGTCCACTACTTTTCTCGACGCTCGCCGCTACGGCCTCACCGGACCGAATGGCGCCGGTAAATCTACCTTCATGATGCTGCTCTCCGGCGACTTGGAACCTCAAAAAGGTGTCGTCGTCCGTCCGAAAAAGATCGGCGTCCTCCGGCAGGATCAGTTTGCTTTCGACCGCTATCGAGTCGTCGATACCGTGATTATGGGTAATATGCCGCTCTGGCGGGCGCTCGAAGAACGCGAAGAACTCTATTCCAAGCCCGACCTCACCGACCAGGACGGCATGCGGCTCGGCGAACTCGAAGGAATTGTTTCCGAAGAGGACGGCTATTCCGCCGAAAGTGATGCCGCTGTCCTGCTGGACGGGCTCGACATCCCGGAGCCATTTCATAACCGCATGATGGGCGAGTTGCAGGGCGGCCAGAAGGTCCGCGTACTCCTGGCGCAGGCGCTCTACGGTCGCCCGGAGGCCCTGCTCCTCGATGAGCCCACCAACTACCTCGATCTCGAATCCATTCACTGGCTGCAGAATTTCCTCACGCATTACAATGGCGCGCTCATCGTGATTTCGCACGACCGCCACTTCCTCAATAGCGTCTGCACCCACACCGCCGACATCGATTACCAGACGATCATCACCTACCCCGGCGGCTACGATGACATGGTTCTGCAGAAGACCCAGATCCGGTCTCGCATTGAATCCGAGAATGCGCAGCGCGAAAAGAAAATCGCCCAGTTGAACGAATTCATCGCCCGGTTCTCCGCCGGCACACGCGCCAGCCAGGTGACTTCCCGAAAGAAGGAAGTCGAGCGGCTTCAAACCACCGATCTCGCCCGTTCCAATATTCAGCGCCCCTATATCCGCTTCGAAATGAAGCGCCCTTCAGGCCGCCACGCGCTTGAATTCAAAGATGTCGCCAAAAGCTATGGAGATGTTGACGTAATCAAAGGCTTCTCGGCCGCCGTGCAGCGGGGCGCCAAAGTCGCGCTCATGGGCCGCAACGGTGCCGGCAAAACAACCCTGCTGAAAGCCCTCCTGGCCAATGCGCCGGGCGTTGACGACCCGGATGTCGGCCTCGATTCCGGCGTCGTCACCTGGGGTCATGAAGTCCAGATCGGGTACTTCGCTCAGGACCATCGCGCCAGTATTCGCAACGGGACCACCGTTTCCGACTGGCTGCACGATTGGGACCCTCAAGCCTCCAAAGAAGAGATCCGCGGTTTGCTCGGCCAGATGCTGTTCAGCGGCGAAGAAGGTCTGAAGCCCACCGATGCTCTGTCAGGCGGCGAAGCGGCGCGCCTCACGTTCTGTAAGCTCATGCTGCAGAAGCCAAACGTGCTGGTGTTCGACGAGCCCACAAACCATCTCGACCTTGAATCCATCAACGCCTTGAACGTTGCGCTCCAGCGGTTCGAGGGCACCGTGCTTCTTGTCACGCATGATGAGGATCTGGTTGCCGAAGTCGCCACCCGAATCTGGCGATTCGAAAGCGGAGGGATCGAAGATTTCGTCGGCTCCTACGAAGAGTACGCAACAGCGGCTGCAACGTAAGATTCGCTGCGGCCGCTCAGCATCTGATCCTCAATCCATTCGTACGTCTTCGCCATGCCGTCCCGCAGGCGCACCGAAGGCTCCCAGCCAAAGTACTCGCTGATCTTCGTGTTATCGCTGTTTCGGCCGTTCACCCCGGTGGGCGCGTCCCGCTTGTAGCGCCGCTTCAGCCGTGTTCCGGCGATCTCTTCCACAATATCCGCCAGTTCATCGATACTCACCAGTTCGCTGCTGCCCAGGTTGATCGGCTCGTGAAGATCGCTCTCGGCAATCATTTGGGTCCCCTTCACGCAATCGTCAATGTACATGAAGCTGCGCGTCTGTGTGCCATCGCCCCAGATCTCCATCTCTCCGCTGCCCGATAATTTGGCTTCAATCACTTTGCGGCAGATGGCCGCCGGCGCCTTCTCCCGGCCTCCATCATAGGTGCCCCATGGCCCATATACGTTGTGGTAGCGCGCAACCCGGCACTCCATTCCAAAGTCTTGTTCGAAATGCCGGCACATGCGCTCGCTGAACAGCTTCTCCCACCCGTACCCGTCTTCCGGTAGCGCCGGATAGGCGTCTTCTTCCTTCAATGCCGTTCCCTGCGGATCGTTCTGCTTTTCCCGGTTGTAAACGCATGCCGATGACGAATAAAAAAACTGTTCCACTCCCGCGTCCCGCGAGGCCAGCAGCAGATGCGTGTTAATCAGAACGCTGAGCATGCACAGCGCCTTATTGTTTTCGATGAAGCCCATGCCGCCCATATCGGATGCCAGGTTAAACACCACATCCACGCCCCGAACGGCCTTCTCGCAAGCTGCTTTCTCCCGCAGATCCAGCACCAGGTTCTCCACGTCGGGAGACCGCTGCTGCCACTGCTCGCAAGGTTTGAAATCGATGGCCCGCACCACGTTTATGCCCTGCATGAGAAAACTCTTCACCAGGTGCCCGCCGATAAACCCGCCGCCTCCGCAGACGGCAATCCTCTGACGTTTTAGATTCAAACAGTGTTCCCAGACTGAATTATCAGCATTCTATCGTTCCACAATCGACACCGCCTGTAAATTCAAACTCCCCCGTGCCAGTACTGTACCCGGCAAACGCCTGTATTCAAGTGTAAGCAGGCAGAGCCTACCCACTCCCGGCGCTTTGAACTCCCATACACCCTCACTATCAGCAAGAACATCGCCGGAGGCGATCTCCGCACTGTTACGCGCCCCCGCCGATTGCACGTGCCAGGTGAGTCCGCTGGGGCGCCCCATCTGGTCCCCAGTCGCCTTCCAGGTCATCCGGTATTCGCGGCCCGGCTCGACAAGAATGTATTGCCGCAGCAAAACACATTGTTCCGCTTGCTCTCCAGCAAATGCCACCCGGACGCCCTCTGTGCCTGGGAACTGATCCACCTCCACGCCGGCGGCGTTGGCGCGAATCCAGTCGAAGCCGTGGCCATAGAAGGGCGTCGAAAAATCGCCATTTGTCAACGGATGGGCCGCGCTTGGAACGCTCTCCTGTATCCAGCCGCCGTTCTTCATGCTGGTCCATAC
>DATIMA010000153.1:0-19355 GCA_035475915.1 Bryobacteraceae bacterium | reverse complement strand
GATCCCGATGCTCCGGCGGCGCGCAAAACCGGCTTCGGCCTGGTGAACGTCCGTAACCGGCTGCAAGCGCGCTATGGAGCCGCTGGGAAGCTGGACATTCAAGTGGATCAAAACCGGTACCGCGTGATGCTTTCTTTCCCTTACGTCAAGACCCGAGAGAATTTGCACATATGAAGATTCGGGCAGTCATTGTGGACGATGAGGATCTCGCGCGCCAGCTTGTTCGCGAATATGCGTCGGCTGAGAGCGACATTGAGATTGCCGCCGAATGCAACAACGGCTTCGATGCCGTGAAAGTTGTGAATGAGATCAAGCCGGACCTGCTGTTCCTGGACGTGCAGATGCCAAAGCTGGATGGCTTCGAGGTGCTGGAGCTGATTGGAACGGAGGTCGCGGTTGTGTTCGTTACCGCATACGATCAATACGCGATGAAAGCCTTCGATGCCGCCGCGCTCGATTACTTGCTGAAGCCCTTCGATAAAGAGCGCTTCCGAACCGCTCTGGAGCGGGTGCGGCGTCGCCTGGCTGAGCGGCTTCGAACGGTTGGAGTCAGCGAGTTGAAAAATGCGGCGAAGGCTCCGGGCCAGTATGCCCAGCGCATTGTGGTCAAAGATGGAACCCGCGTGCACATCATTCCGGTCGATCAACTCGATTACGCCGAGGCGCAAGACGATTACGTTGCACTGCACAGCGGCGGCAAGGCTTATTTGAAGCAGCAGACCATCACCAGCCTGACAGACGCGCTTGATCCAGCATGTTTTGTGCGGGTCCATCGCTCCTTTCTGGTCAACCTGGAGCGCGTTGCTAAAATCGAGCCTTACACGAGAGATACGCGCCTGGCCATTTTAGCCAGTGGGGCACAGATCCCGGTCAGCCGTACAGGCTTCGTTCGTTTGAAGGAGCTGATGGACAGAACCTAAACGTTTTCTCGCTCCATTTCACCCCAAGCGGTATCATCAAATCTTTTCGGACCCAAAGAGATAAAAATGCAAAACGCAACCTGTGACATCGGCCTCATTGGCCTCGCGGTAATGGGCCAGAATCTGGTCCTGAACATGAACGATCACGGCTACAAAGTAGCGGTTTTTAACCGTACCACTTCCAAAGTGGATGAATTTCTCGCGAACGAAGCCAAGGGGACGCAGGTTGTTGGCGCGCATTCGATTCCGGAACTGATTCAAGCCCTGAAGCGGCCTCGGCGCGTGATGCTGATGGTTAAGGCGGGCGAGACCGTCGATCAGATGATTGACCAGATTGCCCCCAATCTGGAAAAGGGCGACATCATCATCGACGGCGGCAATTCGCATTTCCCGGATACCAACCGCCGTACCAAAAGCTTGAATGAGAAGGGCATCCTGTTTATAGGGACGGGTGTTTCCGGTGGGGAGGAAGGCGCGCGCTTCGGCCCGTCGATTATGCCCGGCGGCAACCCCGAAGCATGGCCGCACGTAAAAGACATTTTTCAGTCGATCGCCGCGAAGGTAGAGGACGGCTCGCCATGCTGCGACTGGGTGGGCGAAGCGGGCGCGGGCCACTACGTAAAGATGGTCCACAACGGAATCGAATACGGCGACATGCAGTTGATCTGCGAAGCCTATCAACTACTGAAAGATGGCCTGGGGCTGAGCCCGGATGAACTGGGTGACGTGTTCACTGATTGGAACAAGGGTGAACTCGATAGTTTCCTCATCGAAATCACGGCGGAGATTTTCAAGAAGAAAGACGAAGATGGCCAGCCGCTGATCGACAAGATTCTCGACACCGCGGGACAAAAGGGAACTGGAAAGTGGACGGCGATCAGCGCACTGGATCTGGGCATGCCGGTCACGCTCATTGGAGAAGCCGTTTTCGCGCGCTGTCTATCTGCATTGAAAGAAGAGAGATCAGCGGCATCCAAGGTATTGACCGGACCGCAGCATCGTACCGATACGCAGGACCGCAAAGTCTTCATCGAGGATGTGCGGCGAGCGCTCTACTGTTCGAAGATGATTTCCTATGCGCAAGGATACATGCTGCTGCGGGAGGCCGGCAGGGAGCAGGGCTGGCATTTGAACATGGGCGGTATCGCGCTGATGTGGCGCGGCGGATGCATCATTCGCAGCCGTTTCCTCGGAAAGATTAAAGAAGCCTACGATAACAATCCGCACCTGACGAATCTGCTGCTGGATAATTTCTTTAGCGGAGTGCTGAATCAATATGAGGCGTCCTGGCGTCACGCCATCATTCATGCCATCGGGTTCGGCGTGCCGACCCCGGCCTTCTCGACGGCGCTTGCTTTCTACGACGGATACCGGACGGAGCGCCTTCCGGCAAATCTTCTGCAGGCGCAGCGCGATTTCTTCGGCGCTCACACGTACGAGCGTGTCGACCAGCCCCGCAGCCAATTCTTCCATACCAACTGGACCGGCCGGGGCGGGCGTGTTTCCTCCGGCAGCTATAACGCGTAGTAGAGAATCAGAATTGGAGCTTAAATGAAATACGGTTTGGAAATACGGCAGAACGCTGCTTTGGATTTTGTGTCGGTGGGGGCAATGGTACACCGCCTTGATCCGGGCATTATTCCGTTTCGAAAAGCATCTCAGTGTCTGATTCACGTGAGCGGCGGTGAATTCAACGTCGCCGCGAACCTGTCGGATTGTTTTCGATTGAAGAGCGGTATCGCGACCGCGATGGTGGATTATCCGATTGGCGATCTGATTGCCGAGCGCGTGCAGGCGATGGGGGTGAAGCCGTTCTACAAGCATTTCAAGCACAACGGAGTGGACGGCCCGAACATGGCCACCGTGTATAGCGACCGCGGCCAGGGTGTTCGCGCGCCGGTAGTCTTTTACAACAGGTGCAATGAGGCCGGCGCGAAGCTGAAACCCGGCGATTTTAACTGGAATGCGATCTTCGAAGGTGGTGTGCGATGGTTCCACAGCGGCGGAATTTTCGCGGCTCTTTCGGAAACCACCTCTGAAGTGATCATCGAAGGAATGCAGGCCGCTAAGGCTGCCGGCGCAACCATCTCATTCGACCTGAACTATCGCGAGAAGCTTTGGAACGTGATTGGCGGAGCACAAAAGGCGGTTGATGTCATCGACCGCATCGTCAAGAACGTGGATGTGCTGGTTGGGAACGAAGAGGATCTGCAAAAAGGGCTGGGGATTCCAGGGCCGGAAGTCGCCGCTAAATCGAAGCTGGACCCCAGCGCGTTCTTCAGCATGATGGATAACGTGCGAAAGAAGCATCCGCAGGTGAAGATTGTAGCTACCACCCTGCGTGAGGTGCATTCAACCAACCGGCACAGCTGGAGCGCGGTCGCATGGATTAACGGCCAGACCTACAATGCGCCAACCGCGGAACTGGATGTGTACGATCGCGTAGGAGGTGGCGACGGTTTCGCCGCCGGTTTTTTCTATGGCTTGCTGACGGGCGAACCGGAGGAGGAAGCGGTGAAACTTGGTTGGGCTCACGGCGCCCTATTGACTACATTTCCGGGGGATACCACGATGGCCACCCTCGACCAGGTGCGCTCTTTCGCTAAGGGCGGCTCCGCCCGTATTCAGAGATAGCCGCTCGAATGGCCGATCCGTTTCTCGCCGCGGCTTTCGACGACATCGGAATTTAGAACGCCGTGATATCAAAACCGGTGAAAACTCGATACAATTTCCGACTATGGACGCTGATAGCATTAACGTTTCCTGGGACGCAGATAAGAAAAAATGGCTGGTTCGCATTCATGTAGGTGCTGAAGTGATCCGGCGCTACTGCGACGAGCCTAAGACCGCCGACGATCAAACGCTCCGCTCCGCGGCAGAAAAGACAGCAATCGACGAGGGATATCAGGTGGCTTCGGCCGATGTATCGGTTGCGCGGTGATGCGCGAGGGCTAAAAAGCCGGCTGACCGAGCGTACCCGATCAGCCTACCTAGTTTGGGTTGGAGGAGAAGTGTTAACAAAAATCGCAGCGGCGCAACGAAACAACCTGCCGCAATGTCATCTGCGCATCAAGATGAAAACGTATTAAATTTTCTTCAGTATGGGGCAGAACAGCCGGTTCTGTCAAGGTGAATTCGGACTTCGGGGTGCCCGGGGCGTTCGGCGGCGAGAACTGACTTCCTTTAAGCACTAAGTTGGCGTGCGCCGCGAGCCGTTAATTCTTCCGGTTTCCTCTCTTGCGCTCGGAATTCTCGCCGCCCACTTTGTTTTCTTTAATCTGCGAGACCTGTTGGTTCCCGGCGCGTTCTCACTCGCGCTCTTCCTGATCTGCCTGAAATGGTCCCGGGCGCGCCGCTTGAAAGTAGCTGCCGCCTGCCTCGCGCTTGCGGTTACCGGAATCGCCACCCAGGTGGTTCACCGGCAAGGCCGCTCGCCGAAACTGAACGCGCAGGACGGTGAAACCGTCTTGCTTGCCGGCTGCGTTGTAAATCCTACGGTTTTCTCCCCAGAGCGCGAGCAGTTCACCCTGGAACTGGCGCCCCGGGCGGCTGCTCGGATTTCCCTGAATCTGAAGGACGATGCCCGGCTGCCGCTTGCTTACGGGGAACGGGTGGAGGTAGCCGCAAAGATCCGTTCACCCCGCAATTTCCAGAATCCCGATTCGTTCGATTACGCCGGCTACATGGCGGCCCAGCACATCTACTGGACCGGCTCCGTTTCAAATCCCGCGGATATCAAGGTTTCGCATGAACGCTGCGGCCACCGCGCAAGGGCTTGGCTCTATGCAGTCCGAACCTGGGCTCTGGATCGCCTGGCCGGTTTGTATCCAGGCGACCCCCATTCTGCAGCGCTTCTGCAGGCCACGCTGCTGGGGGAAACCAGCGGTGTACAGCGCCGCTGGACCAATGATTTCCGCGTAACAGGCACCTATCACGCCTTAGTTATTTCCGGACAGCACGTTTCTGTCTTGGCTTTGACTCTGCTGCTCATTCTGCGGCTGCTTCGGTTTCGCAGGGTGCCGGCCTTGGGAGTGGCGACGCTCACCAGTTGGCTCTATGCCATCATTTCGGGATTCAGTTCGCCCGTTGTCCGCGCCGCCGGAGGGTTCACCGTTTTCCTGATCGTGAGCTACTGTTTCCGCAAAACGCGCATTCTGAACGTGCTCGCGGTGGTTGGACTCGCCTACCTTCTGCTCGACCCGGACGAACTGTTCGATCCCAGCTTTCAACTATCCTTCCTGTCGGCGGCTGCTATTGCCGCGTTCGCGATTCCGGTGATGGAGCGGATCTCGGAACCTCTGCGGGCTGCGGTGAAGCGATTCGCTCAGACCGCCTACGATCCGCAGGTCGAATCCCGTGCGGCCCGTTGGCGCGTCGAGTTCCGGCTGCTGGCGGAAACCATCCGCTTATGGAGTGGCCTCTCCGCGCGAGTGTCCCGCTTTGCGGTTGAACGAAGCGCTCTTCTGGCCGCCTTCATGCTCGATGCCGTCATTGTTTCCGCATGCGTTCAATTCGGACTGGCGCTACCGATGATCGGCTACTTCCATCGGCTATCCATTACTGGATTGTCGGCAAACATCGTGATCATTCCGCTCCTCTCCCTGGTTGTGCCGCTTGGCTTCGCGTCTATTCTCACGGGCTGGCATCTTCTCGCGGCTCTTACGGCGTTTCTGCTGAAAACGTCCGAAACCGTTGCGGCCTGGCATGCTGGTTTCGAACCCGCCTGGCGATTGGGAGCTCTCCCGCTCTGGGTCTCCATCCCGTTCGCAGTCTCTCTAATTCTGCTGGCTATCTCAATTAGAAGGAACCGCCCGCTCCTCATCGCGCCCGCGCTGCTATCGTCGCTGCTCCTGTTCGGAGTGCTGTGCTGGCAGCCTTGGAAGCCGGAAATTCTCTCAAAGACGCTTGAGGTAACCGCCATCGATGTTAGCCAGGGCGATAGTCTCCTGATCGTGTTTCCCGATGGCAAAACCATGCTGGTCGATGCAGGCGGATTTCCCGGCATGGAGAGAATGCGGCGCAAACCTCAAATCGATATGGGCGAAGACGTCGTTTCACCCTATCTGTGGAGCCGCCGCATCAGCCGCCTGGATTACGCCGTTCTCACCCATGGACATTCCGACCATATGGCAGGCCTGCCTGCCATTCTCGACAACTTCCATCCGCGGGCGCTTTGGGTCGGCGCAGAGCCTGATACGGAGCAGTGGGAGAACGTCGAGCGGCACGCCAGGCAGGATGGCGTGCGGGTTGTCGCCTTGACTAGAACGCCTGTTCCGCTGAAGGTAGGAGGCGCATCCATCCGCGTGCTCGCGCCGTCGCCTGATTACCAGGAGGGGGCAACACCGCAAAACGATGACTCGCTTGTGCTGGAAATCACTTTTGGCCGTCGCACCGTGCTCCTCACTGGCGACGCCGAGCGCCCGGTGGAAGATGACCTGGTAGAGAACGGGAAGCTACGGCCGGTCACTTTATTGAAAGTAGGGCATCACGGAAGCCGGACCTCCTCATCCGAGGAGTTCCTCGATCAGATCCATCCCCAGTTTGCCGTTATCTCCGACGGCTACATGAACCAATTTCATCATCCGCATCCGGACGTGCTGCAGCGGCTCGCCGCGCATCACTCTGCTGTCTTCCGCACCGATCAGCGCGGTCTGATCACCTTTCGCACCGATGGCGACAAGGTGCAAATAGATACATTCCGGTAACAGCGCGCGATTCGGCAGCCGCAGTTATGAAAAAAAGCTTCTAAAGCGGCCGGATTATCTGTATAATCAGCAAACTGCAAAAAATGATAGCAAGTGAGCGGCAAGCGCGGCTGGAGGTCGAACGTCTTGCCACTGATTTATTCGACTCTGAACGCAGGTTGCATATTGCCCTGGCCGCTGGCAGAATGGGCGCTTGGCGCTGGGACGCCGCAACCAACGTTGTTGAATGGAGCAGTTCGCTGGAAGCGATCTACGGACTTGCTCCAGGCGCGTTCGAACGGACATTCGAGGCATTTCTTTCACTGGTGCATCCCGATGACCGCGATCACGTGATCCGGTGCGTTGCTGAGGCGGGACGGAATGGATCGGAATACAAGATCGAGTTCCGCACCATCCGGCCGGATGGCGAGGAGCGCTGGATTTCCGATCGCGGTGAGCTGATATACAATGCTTCCGGCAAGATGACCGGTATCACCGGAGTCTGCTGGGACTCCACGGACGAAAAGAGGCATGAGGTCGAACGGGTCAGGCATTTCGACGAGTTGCGCAATGTGCTCGATCGCGAACGCCTGGCCCGGTCCGAGGCGGAAGCCGCCGCCGAGGAACTCCGAAAAGCGAATGCGGAAATTGAACAGTTCGCCTACCTTGCCAGTCACGACCTTCAGGAGCCATTGCGCACGACTGCGACCCATACGCAACTACTGGCGCGCAGATATCGCGGCCGGTTGGACGACGATGCCGATGCGTTGCTGGATCAGATTGTGGCCGGTACTGCTCGCATGCAAGCGCTCATCTCCGATTTGCTGGAGTATTCGCAGCTCACCCGCGGCGAATCGCATACCCGCGAACGTATCGACCTGAACACGGTTTTGGAAGAGGCCAGGCAAATTCTGGCAGCCGCCATCGACGCCAGTGGTGCAGAAGTCCGTTCCGAAGCCTTACCCGAAGTGCGCGCCGCTCCCGGACAGATGGTGCAGTTATTTCAAAACCTGATCGCTAACGCAATTAAGTATCGCCGGCCAGATGCGGCTCCATACATTCGGGTCTGGTGCGAGCCATGCGGCGGAGCCTTTCAGATAGTGGTGGCGGATAACGGGCAGGGCTTTGATGAAAGATACGCGGATCAGATCTTTGGAATCTTCAAACGGTTACACGGCCGGGAGGTCCCCGGTACCGGTATTGGACTCGCGCTGTGCAAACGTATCGTGGAGGCCCACGGCGGCCGAATTTGGGCGAAGTCCATGCCCGGCCGCGGCTCCACATTCTGTTTCACATTGCCGTTAGTCTAATCTTGCGAAGCCGTGACCAGAGGGGGCGATCAGGCGCCGACCCCCGACTCGCCAGCATAGAATGAGTACGGAGGAACAATGGCGCGAAACAACGGTGCAAGTGCGATTGGTTGGTTCGTTTGCGGTGCCGTGTTAGGAGCGGCTGCTGCGCTGCTCGCGGCGCCGGGGTCGGGCAAGCGGACCCGGCGGACCCTTCTGCGGCAGGCCGAACAGGGCCGAAAGACTCTGGTCGAGTCGGGCCAGGAAATTTTTGAAAAGGGCAGGGAACTCTACGAGCGCGGAAGGGAGATCGCCGAAGATGCCGCGGAGATGTTCGAACAAGGGCGCCGTATAGCGGAGAAGACCATAGACGATCGGATCTGACAAGTCCCGTTGAGCATCAAAGAGGAGATGTCTGCTGTCGCCATGCCGCCCTTGCAACTTGCTCCTTTTGCGAACGAGCCTTATGCGGACTTCACAAAGTCCGAGAACAACGAGAGGATGCGTGCGGCTCTAAAAAGGGTTCGCTCCGAGTTTGGAAAAGAATACCACCTGCTGATTGCCGGCGAACGCCGTACGTCTACGGCGAAGTTGGAATCGCTGAATCCTTCCAGACCTTCCGAAATCGTCGGTGTTCACCAGAAAGGCTCCGAGCAGGATGCCCGCGATGCTGTCGAATCTGCTTATTCGTACTTTCCGGAGTGGGCCCAAGTGGGCCTCCAGCGGCGAGCCGCTTATCTGGTCAGACTCGCTGAAGTCATTCGCGAACGTAAGTACGAGTTCGATGCATGGTTGGTCTTCGAAGCCGGAAAGACCTGGATTGAAGCGGAAGCGGACGTTTCAGAGGCCATCGACTTTTGCGAGTACTACGCGCGTCAGGCGCTTAAACTTGCGAATCCGGAGCCGCTTGTTCAACTCTCCGGGGAACGCGACGAATTGACATACCTGCCGCTCGGCGTAGGCGTTATTATCCCGCCCTGGAATTTCCCGCTCGCCATTCTGGTTGGAATGACAACAGCCGCTTTAGTGACTGGCAATACGGTTGTAATCAAACCTTCAAGCGATACGCCAACCATCGCGGCCAAATTTGCCGAAGCTATGCTTAAGGCCGGCATCCCTCCACGGGCGTTTTCTCTCCTGGTTGGGAGCGGTGCGGCGATTGGCGATGTTCTGGTATCTCACCCCAAGACAAGGTTCATATCGTTCACTGGCTCCCGCGATGTTGGTCTTCATATCAATGAACTGGCTGCGAAAACGCCGCGAGGCCAGCGCTGGATCAAGCGAGTAATCGCCGAAATGGGCGGCAAGGATGCGATTATTATCGATCGCGAGTGCGACCTGGACCAGGCGGTCACAGGAGTTCTCTATTCCGCTTTCGGCTATCAGGGGCAGAAGTGCTCGGCATGCTCCCGGGCCATTGTCGATCAGGCCGTCTACAACGAGTTTCTCGACAAGCTGAAATCGAACGCAGAGGCGCTTACCATCGGTCCTTCCGATGAGTTCGAAAACTACATGGGTCCTGTAATCAACAAACGCGCGAAGGAATCAATTCTCAACTATATCGAAACGGGCAAAAAGGAAGGGCGTTTAATCACAGGGGGCGTCCGCGCGGATGGCGAAGGCTACTTCATCAAACCAACCGTGATTGCGGATGTCGATTCCAAAGCGCGCGTTTTCCAGGATGAGATATTTGGCCCGGTGCTTGCCATCACCAAGGCAGAGGGCTTCGATCACGCTCTGCAGCTTGCCAATGATTCGGAATATGGCCTCACCGGCGCCGTGTACACCACGAACACGGCAAAAGCCGAAAAGGCAAAGCGCGAGTTCTTCGTTGGAAATCTCTACATTAATCGCAAATGCACGGGCGCGATGGTCGGCGCTCATCCTTTCGGCGGGTTCAACATGTCCGGCACCGATTCCAAGGCCGGTGGCCCGGACTATCTACTGCAATTCGTGCAAGCCAAATCTATCGCCGAGAAGGTCACACGGTAGACTGCCAGGCCCGCTCCTTTTTTATGTGGGGCGGGTTGGTCAACGAGAGTTGACAACCTGCGGCCGACTCGCCTGAATCGGCCCTAAACCGCTGCCGAAGTCGTGCTTTCGGAGTACAGCTTACGGCTGAGGAATGCGTGCGCGCCGAACAGGGCGCCTGAGTAGAACAAGTCTCCCAGAAGTGTGCGCCCGAAGAAGGGTAGCCCGGCAATGTAGCAGGCGCCCAGACCGCCGATCGTGTGCGGGTATTGGGTAACTCCGGTCCACCACACGTCCAGGTTTGTGATCAGGTAGAACTGAATGCTGCCGGCGGCAACCACCGATGCGATCCGCGCCGGGCTCATGGAATGGCGCAGGAAAACACGCCCCAACATCACGTTAATCAGGAAGCAGGCATAAATCACCAGGCTTCCCCAAGAGTATGCCGAATATCCCGCCATGTGGCTCAGAATGGGATCGGTGATGACCATTGCGAGTACCGGAACCAAATAAGCTTGCCAGCCCCGCAGCCGTGCGCCTCCAAACAACGCGACGCTTCCAACCGGCGCAAAGTTCGGCGGATGCGGCGCTAGGCGTAACAGCGCAGCCGCAACGGTCAGGGATAAGGCAATTGGTTGAAAAGAAGAGTTCTTCTCGCGCATGGTCAGGCTCTAGTATAACTGAAACCGGTGGCAACCATGTCACCAGTTGGCGGGAGGATCGCTGGCGGGAAAACTATCTTCTACAGCAATTTCCTGCAAACGCTCCCGCTCCTTCTTCCTCCGGCATGCTCGAATGCCGCCTGTTTTGCACCACCATAGATAGCCGCCCAAGGGCACGGCAATCCCCAGCAGCAAGTAGGTGAGTTTGTGAGTCCGGCATTGGCTGTGTGACATTGCAATCTTCCGTTCTTATGGATGCGGGCCAATCCCCAACCGCTACTGCGGAATCGGTTTATTTCGTGGCCGCGGCTCGCGTATTCCGAAGCGTGGATTCAAGCGACTCACGGGGCACGCTCTGTATGACCGGTTTAATCGCCCATGCCAGGCCTAGTGGGATGTCCCTGGAAAGCGACACGCTGCGGCATTCGGCCAGCACACCGCCGTTCACCGCCTCCAGGCTCCAATACGCGTACAGCCTCCACAGAAATCCATTCCCTTTGCCGGGAGCCAGCTTCTTTTCTCTTGCCGTTCCTGGGTTGTCCACCTCTGAGATATCGTTTGCGTAGGCTCGGCAAACCCACTTGCCCGGCTCAACCTGCTTATAATGGGCGTCCTGTGTTACGTCCAGTGCAACCGGCACCAGCGGATTCTTTTGTTTCAGCCGCCAGTAGCCGATGAAATCCTGGCCGTTTTTCCGGATGAGTTTCGATTCGACGATCTCGGGATAAATTTCGTGATGCCGGTCGAAGTCCTGCAATACCGCCAGAACTTTATTCATCGCCGTATTGGGAATGAAAACATCGCCCAGCCAATCGTGAATCAGGCCGTGTGAAATGCCGATTGGGTTCTGCGGCGAGCCGGGCTCAATCAGCAATTCGCCTTGCAGAACCTTCCTTCGCTTCGAGGGCGACTCGTCTATGGAAAGGAAGGGCCGCTGCCCATCCCAACGGCTTTCTAACTGTTGTTCAATCTTCTTTGCATAAACTGAAAACTCTTTGATCGTACCCGGCTGAAGCGTGGTCTGAAACTGCCCAAAGGCCAAGTTGGCAGAGAGGACGAACGCAGCGGCGAAAGCGAAGGAGGCATGCATGAGTAACTTCCCCCAGTTTGACTTGCCCGGTCAGGTGGCTTTGGTCACGGGCGCAGCTCGCGGCCTGGGACGGGCCATCGCACTGGCCCTGGCGAATGCTGGCGCGGATGTCGCCATCGGTCTCCGCGACCTGCATGCGGATGCTGGTTTGAGGGCTGAAATCGAAGCTCTGGGCAGACGCGCCTTGCCTCTTCAAATGGATGTTTCGAGCCTGGACCAAATCACGCGTGCCGTGGATAACGCCGTGCAACATTTTGGGCGTATCGACATACTGGTTAACAACGCGGGCATTGCCCCAGAGAATCTCGCGGAAAACGTGCGCGAAGAGGATTTCGATCGGACGCTTGCCGTGAATCTGAAAGGCACTTTCTTTACCAGCCAAGCGGTGGGACGCTTGATGATTCAGCAAAAAGGCGGGCGCATCATCAACATGAGTTCCCAAGCCGGTTTTGTCGCGCTTCCGACAGAATCTATCTATTGCATGACCAAAGCGGGCATTGCGCACTTCACCAAATGCCTCGCCGTTGAGTGGGGAAGATACAACATTACGGTGAACGCGGTGGCTCCGACATTTATCCATACGCCGGGTACGGAGGCGGCCCTGGCCGATCTGGAATTTCGGGATGACGTGATCACGCGCATCGCGGCCCTTCACCGCATTGGAGAGCCGATGGATGTTGCGGGAGCCGTTGTCTTCCTGGCATCCCCCGCCGCATCACTCATCACGGGCCATACCATCCTGATTGACGGCGGTTGGACGGCGCGCTGAATTCCCGATACCTGAAACGCTTTACGCTCCTTGCAATCCCACTAGTGGAGGAACCAAATGGCTTCCACGGTTTGGCGCGGCTATGCAACCTTTGGTCTGATCTCGATCCCGGTGCGGCTGTTCCGCGCGGCTCGGGCTGAGCGTGTGAGTCTCCACCGGGTGTATCGCACTGAGACTTCCCCATCTGAAAGACAGGCGCGCGGACGATCTCGCGGCGAAGCAGCAGCCGATGCTGGGCCGGAGCTTGCGCCCGTGCAGCAGGTCTCCGTTCGCAAGGGAACCGACGAGGTTGTTTCTCAAGAAGCCGTCGTGAAGGGCTACGAATACGAGAAGAATCGCTTTGTTGCCGTCGATCCCGAAGAATTGAAAAACCTGGCGCCGAAAACGTCGACGGCGATGGAAATTCAAGAGTTCGTCAAGCTCGCGGAGATCGATCCGGTTTACTTTGAGACCTCCTATTACGTCAATCCAGAGGAAGCCGGCGAAAAAGCGTACGGCTTGCTCTATCGAGCCATGTCGTCCACCGGCCTCGCGGCTATCGCTCAATTTGCGATGCACACCCGCGAGCACGTGATCGTGTTACGGCCCGGCAGAAAAGGAATTCTCGGCCACACCATGTTCTATGAGAACGAGGTTCGGGCAGATGAAGAGTTTCGAGCCGATACAAGCGCCGTTTCGGAAAAGGAGCTGAAGCTGGCTGAAACGCTAATCCATTCCCTCGCTGGACCGTTCGAGCCAGGCCGGTATCACGATGCATACCGCGAGCGATTGGAGTCCATGCTTGCCAAGAAAGTGGAGGGCAAGCCGGTTGAGATGCCCAGAAAGGTTCAAAAGACCGCCGAGGTCGTGGATATCGCGGACGCGCTGCGCAAGAGCCTCGCCAATCTGAAGAAGCCTGCCGGTTCAGTAGAGCATCAGGCGCACAAGCCGGCAAAGCGCTCGCGTAGCGCAGGCGGCAAGTAGCGGAGCGCCAGGGCATCGCATTAAGTTGGTTCGACGAGAGCCACGCCGCTGCAATCAGACACAGTGAAATTATGCCTGAGAAGACCCGTTAGAAGATAGATGCTTTCATATAGTGTTGTGAAGTGCTCCAAGCTCGTTCATTCGCCGCCGCAGATAGCGTCGCTCTACGGCGTTAGCCGTCAGCGAAAGAGCACGCTGGTATTCGATCAGGGCTTCTTCACGTCGCGACAGACGGCGGAGTAAATCGGCACGGGCAGCGTAGTAGAGATGATAAGAATCGAGCGCACCCGACTCGCTAAGGCCGTCGAGCAGAACGAGCCCTTGCTCCGGTCCATCGGCCATCCCCACCGCGGCGGCGTGGTTGAGGAAGACCGTAGCGGAGGGTTGCCGAATCATAAGCTCTTTGTAGAGCGCCGCAATCTGCCTCCAGTCTGTCTGCGCAGCCGTACTGGATTCGGCATGCACCGCCGCGATTGCAGCTTGCACTTGATAAGGCCCCGGGTTGTGCCGGCTGAGAGCAAGTTGTGTCAAGCGCAGCCCCTCCTCGATCTCCGCCCTATCCCAGAGAGTGCGGTCCTGTTCCTCCAGTGTGACGAGTTCACCTTTGCTGTTTACTCGTGTGTCCCGGCGGGAATCGTGTAAGAGCATCAGCCCGAGCAGTCCCTCGTTTTCGGGTACAGCCGGCATGAGTTCACATAGAGTGCGCGTCAGCCGAATGGCTTCAGCACATAGCTCACGCCGGATCAAGTTATCGCCGGAACTCGCGCTATAACCCTCATTGAAGATTAGATACAAAACCGCTCGGACACTGCGGAGCCTCTCGGGCAGCGTGCTCTTCACGGGCACCACGTAGGGAATGCGGGCCTGCTCGATTTTCCTTTTCGCGCGGACCAGGCGCTGCGCCAGCGTCTGCTCCGGGAGCAAAAAGGCGTGTGCTATTTCCGTCGTAGTGAGCCCGCCAAGTGTGCGCAAGGTGAGTGCGATTTGCGCTCCTTCATTCAGGGCAGGGTGGCAGCACGTGAAGATCAGGCGCAGACGGTCGTCTTCCCAGGTTGCGCTCATGTCTCCCTCAGCCTGCGGATCGGATACTGTGTCCTTCGTCTCGTAGCGGAGTTGTTCTTGGCGGTTGCGGCGAGTCTGCTCCCGGCGCGCATAATCGATGAGTTTGCGGTGCGCCGCTGCCGTGATCCAGGCTGAAGGGTTCGCCGGCATGCCGCCCGTACTCCAATGGCTGAGAGCGGCCGCGAAGGCATCCTGCATCGCCTCTTCCGCCAGATCGAAGGACCGCGAAACCCGGATCAGGCTAGCAATTATGCGCCCCGATTCACGGCGAAAGATAGACTCTACGGTCGCCCGAAGCTCATCCATTTGCGGCGGAAGGCCCGCGAATCTCGCGAATGGGGCGGACCTCAACACAGCCCGGCTTGCCTTGGCATGCAGTCGGAATTCGTGCGGCCCATTCCAGTGCTTCGTCGAGATCTTCGCAATCGAGGATATAGTATCCGGCCAATTGCTCTTTCGTTTCCGCAAAGGGGCCGTCGGTTAATAAGACCTTCCCATTTTGCATCCGCACCGTGGTCGCAGTTGTAGCCGGTTCAAGCGGGTCAGCAGCACGGAAGATGCCGCGCCGGGCTGCATCCTCCATCAGGGTGCGGTGGCCCGCCGCGATTTGTTCCATTTCCTCAGCCGTAGCGGCTTCGCTCTCCCGGCTGTAAATCAGCATCATGTACCGCATTCGAATCCTCCCGGCGCTCTGACTGACTACGAAAAAACCATGATCGGCCGTACTTCGACCGAGCCATAGCGCGCGGCGGGGATATCGGCAGCTATCGAGGCGGCCTCCTCCGCGCTGCTCGCCTCAACCACGTAAAACCCGCCCAATTGTTCTTTGGTCTCTGCGAACGGTCCATCAGTTGTCCGGGTCTCTCCGCTGCGGACGCGGGTGGTTTTGGCGGCACTGGTTGGATGCAGTGCGTGGCCGGATTTGATCTTTGCGGCATGGGACTGACCGAATGCCATATATTCGGCGAGTTCGTTCTGCGGATAGCCATCCGCAAAGCGCTTTTCATCTTCATAGATCAGCAAGAGATATTGCATTGTTTTCTTCCTTCCACTAGCACGACGGCTGACTGATCTCAAATCGACAAGTTCATGCAGATTTTTTTCGCGGCCCGCCCTTACGCCCGCGCTTAGGCGCGATGCCCCTTCACCAGCGGAGCCGGTTACTCAGCCACTTCCGGGCCATCACTCGTGCTTCAGCATGATAACGGCATTCGTGTGTGATGCGCGCCATGACGGGGCGATGCAGGCAAGCACCGCGACACCGGTCAGGATAGCGGCGACCGAGAGCCATGTAATTGCATCCGTCGCTCGCACCCCGTATAGTTCAGCAGAGAGGTAGCGTGAACCCCACACCGCAGCCGAGCCTCCCAACACAGCGCCAACCACGATCAGCCACAAACCATGCTTGAAGATGAGGAGGCCAAGATCGCGCGGCGCTGCTCCCACTGCGGATCGGATTCCAAGCTCTCGCCCTCGCAGGAAGACTGAATAGGATAGGGCTCCGTATAGGCCAATAGAAGTGATAACAACACCCACTCCCGCAAAAGACGCGAGAAGAAACACGACGAAGCGCCTTGTCGCTATCGACTTGTCTATCCGGCTCTGAAGCGTAGCGACATCATAAACGGCCTGATCCCGATCGATCTTGGCGACGATTCCTTGGACCAGTCCCGGTATATGGCCGTCAGCAATTGATGACTTCAGCACAATAGACATATCCGTCCTTGGCATCTGCATCGCGTTGAAATACAGCGTCGGCAGCTCCGTAACATCCAATCCGTCTATCTTGATGTTTCCGACAACGCCCACGATCAGGAATCTCTGTTTGACGCCCATTTGGATGTGCCGCCCAATCGCGCTCTGGTCCGGGAAATATCTTCGAGCTAGAGTCTGGTCAACGATCACCGCGGGCTCACGGCCCGGATTATCGTCGGAATCGAAGTACGTTCCTGCGAGCAAGGGGATTCGGAGAGTATTGAAGAAATCGGGAAGAATATTGTTCACGGTAGCCAGTTGCTGTGCTCGCCCGGGATCGCGGCCCGCGACCGAGAACGGCTCGATATTTTCGCCGTATCCGAATGGAAGAAGGCTGCACGCGCTGGCCGCGCGAATCCCGGGCGCCTGCCTGATGCGATCCAAAACACTTTGGTAGAACACTCGCCGCGATGAATCATTGGAATAGCGCAATGGCGGCAAGCTGATCTGCATGGTCATCACGCGATCGGCGTTGAACCCAAGCGGCGTCTGCAGCAACCGGACGTAGGTATGCAAAAGCAGACCTCCGATTAGAAGCAATGCGGTGGACGCCGCAACTTGCACTACGACCAGCATCCGCCGGACGTATTGCTTATTATGGGACTCCGTTCGCTGATATCCTCCGGCATTCAGCGCCTCCGCTGGATCGCTGCGCATCGCCTTCCAGAACGGATACGCGGAGCAAAAGGCAGCGGACGCGGCGGTCAGCATCACGCCGAATCCGAAGACCGGAGTGGAAAAGTGCAGCTCGCCAAACTGCCCGCTGAGGTTCAGAAGCCGCATGCTCAGCGCTGCCATCGCCAGACCAGCTATCCCGCCCAGCGCACAGATTAAAAGCACTTCCAAAATCGATTGCCGCGCGACCCGGAGTACTCCGGCGCCGAGCGCGCGCCGTACAGCGACTTCAAACGCACGCTGCGTAGAACGCAAAACGAGTAATCCTCCGACGTTCACGCACACGATCACAAACAGGACTGCCACTGACCCGAACAAAATCCATGTCCAGGACTGGAGCGATTCATTGTTTTCAGTTGATAGCGGAACCATGAAATACTTCCAGCCGGTCAAGTCAACCGTGTAATCACCGCGGTTTCTGACAGCGGCTTCACGGCTGATGCGGTCCAGTCTTTTGGATGCCTCATCAAATGTCACGCCATCTGCCAGGCGGCCATACATCCGCAGAAATACATTCTGCCTGCCGTGATATCCCAACCACTCCGACTTGAAGACAGCCGGCACCCACATTTGCGTTGCATCGTTGGGGAACGAGAATGAGCGCGGCATTACGCCAATGACTGAGTAATATTCTCCGTTCAGCCGGAGCGTCTTTTGAAGCACGTGTGGATCACGTCCGAATGCATCCCGCCAATATGCATCGCTCAACAACACGACGTGCGGGCCCCCGGGACGTTCCTCGACCGGCGAGAAGTAACGTCCCAAAGCTGGCCGTACCTCCAGGGTTTGAAATAGTGAAGTAGTGGTTGCGACGGCATTGACCTTCTGGGCATGATCGATCCCGCTCCGGCTCAGATCGAGGAAGAAGAACCCGCCTACATGGCTGAACAGATGTTTGTATTTTGCGAGGTCCAGATAATCAAGCGGAGAAACCCCTAATCTGGTCATTTGAAGACGAGGGAACTGGCTGTGAACCGCAACAAGCTGCTGTGGATTCGGGTATGGGAGAGGACGGAGCGCAACCGCATAGAGCGCTGAGAACGCGGCGGTGGCGCCGCCGAGCCCAACGGCGAGTACAGCGACGCAGGAGAGCACCATCAACGGCGCTCTCCTGAACTGACGCAACATAATCCGAAGATCCGGCACAAGAGCTGCCGTAAGCCGGTCCATACGATCTAAGAATACGTCTCTCCGAAACCCGAGGCGCTATTGTATACACTTCGTCTTTGAGATGACCGATATGCGATTTCGCGCCGTTTATCGTCGATCTTCAGGAGGTACACCTGTGCTGTTCGTAAATGACTACCGGCGCATAGGCATCGCATTTCTTGCGGTTGCGTCCACGGCGGTACTGCTGTGGCTTGGCAACGGGCTTAACCCCTGGTGGCCGCTGATGTGGTTTGCGCCCCTCCCTGTTCTGCTGTTCGCCCTGCGCAGTTCCTGGTGGAGCGCGGCCCTGACTGCCTTCTTCGCGTCGCTACTCGGCGGCCTCAGTATGTGGCATTATTTCCGCCTTGCGCTGCACGCGCCTGCTTCCATGTGGGTGGTCACTTACTCAATCGTCGCGCTGGTGTTCACCGCGGCGGTGTTGCTGTTCCGCGCCCTGCTGCTGCGCTGCGCTTTGTGGAGCGCGCTGCTGTCCTTCCCCGCCATGTGGGTTTCCTGCGAATACCTGAGCAACCTCTTTACATCGAACGGCACTGCGGGTAGTCTTTCCTATTCGCAATTGAAGTTTCTGCCCTTCCTGCAACTCGCCTCCGTGACCGGACCGTGGGGCATGAGCTTTCTGCTGTTGTTACTTCCTGCCGCGTTGGCCATTGGCCTCCACTTCCGCCATTCGGCGTCAAAGCAAGCGCTGCGGGCTGTCACCGTGAGTTTCGGCGTAATTGGACTGGCGCTGCTCTTCGGAGTGGTGCGCCTTGCGCTTCCATCTCCGGACCAACGCATAAGAGTGGGTCTAGTCGCATCCGACGAACCAGCCAACGTCGATATAGCGGTCGAAGGTCCGGATACGGGGCGATTATTCCGCGATTATGCGGGCCAAGCCGAAAAGCTCGCCGCCGCTGGGGCGCAAATCATCGTCATGCCGGAGAAGCTTGGCATTGTGGTGGATCCCAATACCAGGCCCACCGATGCCATCTTCCAATCCGTGGCCGATAAAAGCAAATCCACCATTGTTGTGGGAATGGTTCATGTATCCCCGCCTGTGCAGTACAACCAGGCGCGCGTGTATGCGCCCAACACTCCGGTGCTGGACTACAACAAACACCACATGCTGCCGCTGTTCGAATCCCAGTTCAAACCCGGCACGATGCTCACGCTTTTGCCCGAGC
This sequence comes from Bryobacteraceae bacterium, assembly GCA_035475915.1. GTDB lineage: Bacteria > Acidobacteriota > Terriglobia > Bryobacterales > Bryobacteraceae > Bog-105. The sequence continues at coordinate 182 of DATIMA010000153.1, read as the reverse complement.
CTTCCGGCATCTGGGGCGTGCAAATTTGCAAGGACATGGATTTTGCTAGCCTCTCGCGTCAATACGGTAAAGCGGGTACTGCTCTGATACTGACGCCCGCATGGGATTTTGTTGTGGATCGCGCGTGGCACGGTCACATCGCAATCATGCGCGGCGTGGAAAGCGGCTTCAGCATCGCGCGT
>DATIMA010000152.1:0-14211 GCA_035475915.1 Bryobacteraceae bacterium | reverse complement strand
TCGTACACAACCTCCGGCTTGCGTGTGACCCAGGAACCTCGATGATGACGCTCGCGGCTATCAGATCGCGTCCGTCGACACACCCGCACTGAGCGGAATTTCCGTACCGCCCGTTCTTTATCGATCTGATACTGTTTCTTCGTTGGCGACTCTCTTGTTCTTGAAAACGGTTTGGCCGGAGCCTATCACGGCTCCGGCCTGAGTCGCTGTTTCAACTAAATTCCGGAGATCCTCTACACAGTCACAAAATCCACATAATTATATTTACCCCGCTTTCAGGTACTTACAAACCATTTTTTCAATCGTGGTTCGTTTTTGCCCGTTCGCATGCTACGCTCTGGCAGGCTCGCGTCAGGCACACACCTGACGGCGGGCCATTCTTATTTTGGAGCCAAGCCCATCATGACTGCCCTACCCGTCGCATCCGAATCCGCGCTACCCGCCAATGAGAGCACCTGCACCGAGCGTCGCCTCGCTGCCAACCGGCAAAACGCCCAACTGTCCACCGGTCCCCAATCCGACGAGGGCAAAGCCAAATCTTCACTGAATGCGGTAAAAAGCGCGTTGACCGGACGCACCGTTCTGCTGCCGTCCGAAGATGCTGCCGAATACCAGCGCCATGGAGCCGGGTACATCGATACATACAAACCCGTCGGTCTTCGTGAATGCGAACTGGTCCAATTTCTCTCGGACACCATGTGGCGGCTCCAACGCATCTCAGGTCTTGAAATGGCTATTTACGCTCGCGGAAACATGGAATTCGCCGGGGTCTTCGATGAACATCCCGCGGCCCTCCGCGCCGGTATGATCGAACTGCAAACGTTCCTGAAATACGAAAAGCAGCTCCGTAATCTGCAACTCCAGGAAGCCCGTCTCCAGCGCCGCTACGAAAAGGATTCTGCCGAGCTCCGCAATCTGCAACGGGATCGCGCCAAGAAAGAGGAAACAGAAGCAGCTAGCCGTACCGTAACCGGCCAGGTTCAAACAGCACCCGCAAACGGAAACAATGGCTTCGATTTTTCAACTCTCCCGGAACCCTCTCGCCGAGGCATCGCGAACGCCTATAAAACCGCAGCCGGCGAAGGACAGGCACGCAGATGAATTGCTTGTGGGGCAGGCCCTTGGCCTGCGCGGGGCTCGCAGCTAGGCTCGCAGCTCCGCATCGTGTCCGTTACGGCTCGGCTGCTCTGCCGCGCAGCTTGGCCGGCATCGCGCCGCTTGTCACCCGACGCTCCTGGTCCTAACCTCGGCTCACCCATCGCACGTTAGCATGGACTTGTGTTCAAGCTGAAAATCGCTGCTGTTTTGACCTTTTCCATTAGCCTCGCGCGCGCTGAAGTGCATCCTCTCACACTCCAGCAGGCGCTCGAAATTGCTTCGCGACAGAATCCCGACGTCGCGCTCGCACGCCTTGACGAGCAGCACGCTCAAGCGGGCGTCAAGATAGCCCAAGATCCGTTCCGTCCCAAAGTGTACGCCGGCAGCGGTCTCGCCTATACTTACGGCTATCCCAACAGCATTGAGGGCAACGCCCCTAGCCTCTTCCAGGTGAGGACCGATGAGGCTCTATTCAACCGGCAGAAGAAGTATCAGCTTGCATCGGCCCGGGAAATAGCGCGCGGTTCCCAGTTCGGGACCCAGGCGAAGGTGGATGACGTTGCCTATCAAGCCGCCGATCTGTTCCTCACCGCCAGCCAGATAGAGCATGAAAGCCAGACCATCTCAGACCAGATTCCCAGTCTGCAGAAAGTGGTCGAGTCCACCACCGCTGCTGTCGACGAAGGCACCCAATTGGGGCTCGATTTGAAGCGTGCGCGCGTGAATCTGGCGGTTTCACAGGAACGTCTGGGCTCCGATAATCTGGATAAAGATTATTACGAGATGATGCTCGCGGTCGTGCTTGGTTACCCCGCCACCGATCGCGTCAAGCCGCTCGAATCGCCTGCGATTGCCGCTGCCGTCCCTCCTTCCGAACAGGAAGCTACCGACATGGCTCTGCGCAACAATCGCGAACTGCGGCAGATGCAATCGAATGTCCTTGCCAAGGAACTCGATCTCCGCTCCTACAAAGCCGCTCATCTGCCGCAGGTGGATCTAGTGGCGCAATACGCGCTGTTTGCGCGCTATAACTACATAAACTATTTCCAGAAGTTCCAGAGAAATAATGCGCAACTCGGCGCATCGGTTACGATTCCGATTTTGATCGGATCGCAGTTCAAGGGCTTGGCGCAGCAAGCATATACCGATATGCAGAAGCTGCGCATCCAGATGGATCAGATCCGGAATCGTATCATGACCGATACCCGCCGCAGTTACGAGCAATGGCAGAAGGCGGAAAACATTCGTAACCTGGCCCGAATGCAACTCGATCTGGCGCGCGAAGAACTGACCGTGCTCCTGGCCCAAAATGGTGAAGGGCGCGTTCCCATGAGCCAGGTGGAACAGGCTCGTATTGAGGAAAGCAATCGCTGGATTGGCCTCTTCGATTCCGAGACCCAAGTTACTCGCGCGAAGCTTGCAATTCTACGCCAGATGGGCACTTTGATGACGGCGGTCCATTCTGCGCAACTGAGGCCAGCACAGGAAGGAAGCAAGCCCTGATGTCTGCCGCGCCTGAACTGGTTGGCGCTTCAATCGTTGGAGCGAACGCTCCGGCGATCGAGATTCATGACCTTCACAAGATCTACAACGGATTTCATGCCGTTGATGGACTTTCCGTCACGGTTCCGCAAGGATGCTTCTTCGGTTTCCTGGGACCGAACGGGGCAGGGAAGACGACCACCATCAAAATGCTGATGGGCCTGGCGCAGCCCGATTCTGGAAGCATGCATGTGCTGGGAATGCCCATGCCCCAGCACTCTCTCGACATTCGAAAAGAGATCGGCCTGGTGCCGGACGATTCTCTGCTGTTCGATTATTTGACCGGCGCGGAGTATCTGGACTTTGTGGCTCGCCTCTATGGCCTTTCGCGACCTTCCGCCAAAGAACGCACCCGCGAACTGCTCGAAGTGTTCCAGCTTGATGAGAATCCGCGCAAACTGATCGGCGAATATTCAAAAGGAATGCGCAAGCGCGTGGCCATGGCAGCCGCCCTCATTCACAGCCCGCGTCTGTTTCTGATGGACGAGCCGTTCGAAGGGGTCGATGCTGTCGGCGCGCGTCTCATGAAAGACATTCTGCTGGAACAGGTCCACCGCGGCGCGGCGGTTTTTCTCACATCCCACGTTTTGGATGTGGTTGAGCGGCTGTGCGACCGCATCGCGATCATCAGCCGCGGCAAAGTCATTGCCGAGGGGACCGTTCCGGAACTGCGCGAGCGGGCCGCTGCCGGGGCCATCAGCCTGGAAGACATTTTTGTGCAACTGGTTGGCGGCGAACGTTACAGCGGCAAATTCGACTGGCTCTGATCTATGTGGCAGCAAATTCGCGCCATCGCCTGGGCCCAGTTTCGCATCGCTCGCAACCACCTGCCGCGCACCACTGCCGGCGGTGTGCTCATGTGGGTCATGTCGCTGCTTTGGTACGGCGTCTATGCGGCTTTTGCGATAGTTCTCGCCCTTCGCCTGCCCGATGTTCCGGTTCCGCAACTACAGCAATGGACCCCTGTCGGCCTGTTCGGAGTTTTCCTTTTCTGGCAGGTTGTCCCCCTATTCACGCTCAGCACCGGATGGTCACTTCAACTTAATAAGCTGCGGGTCTTTCCTGTAAGGGATAGCGCATTATTCGGCATCGAAATTACCCTCCGCCTGACCAGCGCGCCTGAAATGTTGATTGTTCTGGCGGGGGCCCTGATTGGCCTCTGCCGTCATCCTGCCATTCCGCTTTTTGCCCCTCTGTTTCTGCTTCTCTACGTTCCGTTCAACCTCTTTCTTCAACTTGCCATCCGGGACCTGATCCTTTATTCTTTCGAGCGTAACCGATTTCGTGAGCTCTTTGCCGCTCTGGTGATCAGCATAAGCATCCTTCCTCAGTTTCTCTCCCGCACCAGGCTCGGTCACATCCTCCGGCCCTACTTCTTCGCAACCGCCCGCGGCTCCGCTGCACCGTGGCGCGAAGCCAGTTCGCTGAGTCTTGGGTCTTTTTCTGTTTTGGATCTGATTCTGCTTCTGGTCTGGACCTCCGCAGTATACGCGCTTGCCCGGTGGCAGTTCGAGAAAAGCTTCCGGCATGAGGAAACTGTCCGGTCTGCGGGCCCGGGCATTCTTTCCAGGCAATCGAAAGAGACCAGCTTAATCGGTTGGCCTACCAGGGCCTTCCGCGATCCTCTTGCCGCGCTCTTACAAAAGGAGTTCCAGTCGCTCGTGCGCATGCCGCGCTTCCGGGTCCTCTTCGGAATGGCCTGCATCTTCAGCGTGTTGATTTTCATTCCCGTCACCTTTAATCAGGACATTCACAAGGCGGGAGGTTTCATAAGCAGTAACTTCTTGCCGATTGTGAATTTGTATGGCTTACTTCTGCTCAGCGATGTGCTTCTGCTGAACATCTTTGGTCTGGACCGCCGCGCCGCGCAGCTCTATTTTGTCGCGCCGGTTCCCTTCGAAACTGTCATCCGGGCGAAGAATCTGGCAGCCGTTTCTTTCGTAGTGCTTCAAACGCTCGCGGTTCTGATCATCGCTCTGCTCATTCGGGCCGCCGTGACGCCCTTCAGCGCCTTCATCGGAGCCGCCTCCTCGGCCGTGGTCACTATCTACCTGCTGGCGGTGGGCAACTTCACTTCGGTTTCCCTGGCTCGGCCTGTCAACCCGTCCCAGACGTTCAAAAAACAAGGCGGCGCCAGGATGCAGCTATGGCTTCTGCTTTGCAGTATCGGCATGTATGCGCTGGTTGGCTTTGCGTTCCTCGCCCGGTGGGCGCTGCACAGCGATTGGGCCATGGCCGGTATTCTATTGCTGGAATTCGCCATCGGCGTAATCGTGTATCGCCTCGCCACCGAGTCCGCCGTAGCGCGAGGGCTCCGCGACCGGGAGCTGCTGATGGAAGCCCTTTCCAAGGGCGCATCGCCGGTCAGCGCCGGATGATGCTCCTCACACGAGCAGTTTCTGGACCTCGCGCTCAATCGCATCCCGGACCGCCTCCCGTGCTTCATCGTCTTTGTATTTCTGCCGCGGCCAGAAGAAGCCCCGCAATCCGTCGCGCCGCCGCCTGGGGACGATGTGAATGTGCAGGTGGGGAACGGCCTGGCTTACGCGGTTATTGATTGCGATGAACGTGCCTTCTGCGTCCACTGCCGATTCAACCGCTTCCGCCAGCAGTTGAGTTGCTTCCATCAGGAGACCGGCAAGCTTCCTGGGGAGGTCGGTCACGGTCATGTAATGTTCGCGAGGGCATAGCAAAACATGGCCCGGAAACAATGGATGATTGTCGAGAAACGCAAGCACGTCCGGGGTTTCGTAAACGATGTAAGCCGCCAGTCTTCCTGCCGCAATCTCGCAGAAAGCACAGATCGAATTCTCTTCGTTTGGCATGAACGGCCCCGTTTATTTCGATGTCGCCCCTGCTTCGACTTCCGTATCGATTGCCTTCCACTCGCCGTCATGTAGATGCACAAGCCAAACCGTCTGAATACCGCGCGGCGTCTCAACGGTCACTTTGCTCAGACGCTCCGCCCCATTCTGAGCCGCGGCTTTCCTCATAACCGTGCAATCGTCCTTGCTGCCGCATTGCAATGCTGCCCTTGCTGCCTGTACCGGATCGCCGCGCGATGGCGTACGATCGTCCAGCGCATCGATCAGGTCTTCCGGTTTGACGTTTTCCAGGCTCGAAATTCTCCAACCTTCGGGAGTTCTGCTCAGCGTCAACATGCCCTCAAACCAGGCCATTGCGGGAATTCCTTCAATCACCATCGTGCGCTCCTCCTCGACGAACACCTGAACCGAATCCTCGCGCATGTTTGCGTTGACGGCGTAGGCTTCGAGCAGTCGCATGCGCGCCAGTCCCCGAAAGTGCGCCAGGAATTCTTCTCGGTTCATTTGTTTCCGCAGCGGCGCTGCAAGCTGTTCGTAAGCGTGTACCAGCGGCCCCTGTCCGCCGCCAACTATTCCAAATTCTTTCAAGTGTTCCTGGTCAGATCCGTCGCCCAAAGTCTCATACCAAAGGTGAACGGCGCTTACCGCCTCGTCCTTTGCGTTTGTTTCCATTGCTCCACCGCGGAGGCAATTGAAGCAGCACAGCAATAACCCAAGCCACACTTTGGTTGTTCCCACTTGTTCACCCCGGCAGCACGGCGTTCTCAATCTCTCCAACCCGGTTCACTTCCACCCGCAAATCTCCATGCTCATCCACTTCGAAAGCGGGAACGAATTTGGCGCCCCATCTGATCTCGTCGTAGCGGTACGAATAACGCGCCTGCACCGTTTGCGAGAATGTTTCATCGAAGGCTTTCATCATAACCAGTAACTCTGCCTGCTGGTCTGCCAAGTCCTCGGCCCTCTTGCCATACAGCGGGCTGCTCTCGGTAATGGGATGCACAATGGTCCAGGTCAATGGGAAGAACAGCACTTGGCTGCGCTCAAGATCGAGCTGTATGTAGCGCCTCTGAAGCCTGCCTTCTGAAAACTCGACGGTCATCAGCATCATTCGTGCCTCCACGTCGATCAGGTTATTGGAGCGGCGGTTCACCACCCGGAATTGCAGGCTGGTTCCCCCACTATAAGGGGAAACCAGCATGTTCTCGCTAAATCCAAAACGCGCCGACGGTCTCGAGAACCGGCCGAACATCAGACCCGTTGCAATCGCGAATCCCAACAGGCCCACCAGGGCTTCAAATGCCGACGTGACATTCGCTGCTACTCCATCCGGATACATGTTCCCGTATCCGACCGTTGTCAGAGTGTGCGCGCTAAAGAAGAATGCGTTCACAAAACGCATCTCGGCCGTTGGCGCGACCGCATTCTTCAGATGCTCGATGCCGATGGCCATGTAGGCGCCTGCAAAAAGCGTGTTTACGGTGGCAAACGCAAGCGTGACCAGCACGAAAAACAACGGCCACGATGTGCTGATCAGAAACATGTATAGATGGGCATCGTGCCAGTTGCGCCCGGCGCGGCGGACGTTAAACTGCCCGTCTTTGTTGATCGCCCGTTTTAGAACTCCGGTGTACTGCCGGGTAAGTCCCGGATCGTAGGCCGGGCGGCTCGTCTCTGGAGATGCAGGTTGCAGTTGACTCATCCTTCACCTGATGCCGGTTTCCACGCCGGCTTGTTACGCTGGTCGGTTAGAGCAGTATGGCACGGACCGAATCCACGATGGCTCCCCTGGGCGCTCCGCTCCCCGGATTTCATTTGCCCGAAGTCGTGACCGGCGAAACCATCGGACCGGAGCATTTCCAGGCGAAGAAAGCTCTATTAGTAATGTTCATCTGCCGCCATTGTCCATACGTCAAGCATGTGCAGGCCGAACTTGCCCGTATTGGCGTCGATTACGCGGACAGCCCCCTCGGAATTGTTGCCATATCTTCGAATGATGCGGCCGCCTATCCCGACGATTCACCGGCAAGCCTGCGTGAGATGGCTAGGGAGTTGGGCTTCCGGTTTCCGTTCTGCTATGACGAAACCCAGGATGTTGCCCGCGCTTTTATGGCGTCATGCACGCCCGACTTCTTCCTCTTCGATGCAGATCGCCGCCTGGTTTATCGAGGCCAGCTTGATGGAAGCCGCCCCAGGAATGATACACCCGTAACAGGACGTGATCTGCGCGCAGCCATCGAAGCCGTCCTGGCCGGTCATCCCGTCGCTGCTGAGCAGAGGCCTAGCCTGGGATGTAATATCAAGTGGCGTGACTCCGAGTGACATCCGCCTGAATGCGCGCGGGCACCCGTTAGATTACTTCGAAGATCAGGCATTTCAGATAGTGGGTCTCGGGAACCGTCAATAGAATGGGATGATCCTGCGATTGGGTGCGGCGATCGAGAACGCGAAGTTGTTTTCCGCAATCGAGAGCTGCCGACGCGACGATCTCCAGCAAATGTGCCTCGGTCATGTGGTGAGAGCAGGAGCAGCTTACAAGGATGCCGCCGGAGCGCAGCAGTTTGAGTGCTCGCAGATTGATCTCTTTGTAACCGCGGGCGGCGCCTTCCAACGCGGAACGCGATTTCGTGAAAGCCGGCGGATCGATCACGACAATATCAAATGCGCGGTGCGCCGCAATCAGACCTGGAAGATAGTGGAGGACATCCGCCTTCTGCAGCGCGATGTTTGTAAGATTGTTCGCTGCTATGTTAGTTTCCGCTTCAGCCAGCGCCGCGGCGGAGCTGTCCACCGCTTCAACCGACTCGCAGGCCGACGCCATGTGAAGCGCGAAGCCACCTGTAGCGGTGAAGCAATCGAGGGCTCGGCCGCGGGCGTAACGGCGGGCGACCAGGTAGTTCTCACGCTGGTCCAAGAAGACGCCCGTCTTCTGTCCGGTCAGCAGATTGGCCTGCATCGTGATTCCATTCATCCGGATGGATACGCGGTCAGGGATTGAGCCGGACAGAATTGTTGTTTCCTGCGGCAAATCCTCCTTGGCTCGGATGGCAAGGTCATTGCGCGCAACAATCCCATGAACATCGATCACTGTGCTCAGCGCGGTAGCCACGGCAGCGCTCATGCGGTCCATTCCCTGATCCAGTAATTGGACGACCAGCCATCCGGCATACCGGTCCACAATCAGGCCGGGGAGCAGGTCGCCCTCCGCGTGGACCAGCCGGTAGGCATCGGAGTCAGTGACGACACGCTGGCGGTATGCGAGGGCGGCGGCGATTCGTTTCGCTAAGAACTGCTCATTGATGTCTTCGATGCGCGAACTCAAGAGCCGGACGGTGATCTGTGAGGTCGAGCTGTAATGTCCGACACCGAGATTCTTACCTGCGGAATCAACCACGCGCACGACATCGCCGGCCTGTGATGACCCGCGGTCGATCACATCGCTCGAAAAAATCCATGGGTGCCCGGAGCGTACGCGATCGGCCGCTTTCCGGTTCACGCGTACCGCAGGTATTGACACCATCGCCTCAATTTAAGCAGACATCACCTGTTAAGCTCTTACATCGGCGTGACCAGAGAGCACTCAAACGTGAAGCGCGTGCCCTTCATTCTTTTGGTGGCGGCGATTCTGCTGCTGTATTTGCTATTTCCGACGCGCACCCATTACTGGGACGGCGTTCTGTTCTCGCTCTATATCGAAGGCGTCCATAAAGGGCTGTTGCCGGTCGGCATACTATTCCATCCGAATCACCTGCTGTACTCGGCGCTGGGCTACATAGTCTACGAAGCGTTGCTAGCGTGCGGGTTCTCTTTACGAGCAATTACCGCGCTTCAGATTTTGAATGTTGTGCTAAGCGCTCTGAGCGCGTGGATATTGTTTGGGTTCGCGAAGCGGCTGACACGATCGATGCCGGCAGCGGCATTCTGCGCGATTCTGTTCGCGTTCGGCGCGACCTGGTGGAGATTCTCGACCGACGCGGATAGTTATGTCATCGCTCTACTGTTCCTGCTGCTCACGGTTCGGTCGGTTGCGGGAAAGAATCCTCAGCTGTTTCCCGCGGCGCTATGTCAAATCGCCGCGATGCTGTTTCATGAACTGGCTGTGTTTGCCTATCTTCCGGTTATTGTGGCCATTGCACTCGACACACGGCGAACGGCGGCAAAGCGCTTTTGGCTTGGTTGCATCTACGTTTTCTCGACTGCGGCTTGCACTGCTGCGATCTATTTGGTGGCTTACCAATACAGCGACCACGCTGCCTATCCGAGTTTGTTCTCCTGGGTGGTAAGCCGTTCGGCTGCATCGCAGACCACGCATGCTCTGAAGCAGTTTCCCGGCGCTTACCTGCTGAGCTATGTAAAGCTTTTTGCCGGCGGCAAACTGAGTCTGATTCGAGATTTCTTTTCCGCTGCCGAGGTCCTTGCGTTTGCGATCTGCGCGGCCTGCATTGGTTTCGCGATCTATTTCTTTCGCAAACCAGCGGCTGAGAACGCAACTGTCGTGGACGTTAAGGCCGTGCGCGTGCTTTGGGCGTGGTTGGTTTCCTACGCGCTCTTCTTTGCCTGGTGGGAGCCGGCCAGCGCATTTTACAAGCTATTCGTCTGGCCGCCCATTGTCCTGTCGATAGGCATCTATACGAGGCGGCACGCGAGAGCAATGTTGACCTTAGCGGTGGGAATCGCCGCATGGAATTTTGGAGCGTTCATCTTTCCGCATTCGCACGCCAGCGCCGATCCGGTGCTGGCTTTGGCCCAACAGATTGATCGCGGCCTGCCGAAGAACGCAACGGTGTATTACCAGGTGCTTGATCCCGACGATTGGTATCTGGAATATTTTGCGCCTGACCGCAGATGGGTGAAACTGCCGAGTAATCCGCGTGCAGTCTCAGGGTTGACGGGAACGAGTGAATCGCCGGTTTGCCTGGAGACAACGGCGCTCGATCAGGCTGAGAGAGGGTTTGGTTTACGGCTGGCGATTGACCCTGCGCGCCGGTGGGATCTGGTCAACCGCCAGCACAATGTCAGACTGGAGTGTTTGCAGGAACAGTAACGGAATCGAGAGCCTGCTCAAAATCGGCCAGTAAATCTCTCCAGTTCTCGATGCCGCAGGATACGCGAACCAGGCCTTCGGTGATACCGGCTTCGTCCAGGTCTTGCGCGGTCCAGGCGGAATGCGTGGTGCTTCGCGGATGGCACGCGAGTGTTTCCACGCCGCCGAGCGAAACGGCGTTGCGCGCGAGGCGGACGCTTCGGAGGAAATCGAATGCGGCCTGTTTGCCGCCTTTCAGATCGATCGAGACCAGGCCGCCGGGATAATCGCACTGCTCGTGAAAGATGCGAGTCTGGTTCGGATCGTCGAACAGGGTGGGGTAGTAGATCTTTTGAATTTTGGGGTGAGCGGCGAGTTTTTCAGCGATCCGCTGCGCATTTTTGCTCTGGCGATTCATGCGGAGCGTGACAGCCGGCAGCCGGGTATTCAGAATCCAGCATTCGTCGGGCTGAAGAATGTTGCCGAACAGGCTGCGCTTGCTGCGGATCTTGCCGATCAGGCCAGGGTCGCGGGTCAAGGCCACGCCGCCGATGATGTCGCTGTAGCCGCCCAGATATTTGGTCGCGGAATAAAGCGACACGTCTGCGCCAAGGGCAAGCGGGTGTTGGAAGGCGGGCCCGAGGAAGGTGTTATCGATCATCACAACGGGGCGGTCCGGGGAAGCGCTGCCATTGCCGGAACCGTGGATTCGCGCGACCGTTTCGCAGGCGCGCCGGATGCCGGTCATCACGATGGTCGGGTTTGCGGGTGTTTCGATCAGCACAACCCGCAGGTTCGGTATCGCGCCAATTGCCCGGTCGATGGCATCGCTATCGCCTGCGCGAACCGGGATTCCGCGAATCCCAAACGGCTGCAGGAATCCCTGGATAAACGTCTGGGTTCCGCCATAGATGGGAACTGTGTACAGGATGGCATCGCCCGGCTTCAGCACAGCCAGCAGCGCCGTCATAATGGCCGCCATGCCGGAATTAAAGACCGCAGCGGCGGAAGCGCCCGGCTCAAGCGGAAGGATTTGATCTTCCAGAATCTGGGCGTTGGGGTGATTGAAGCGGGAGTAAACGAGATCCACGCTTTCTTCCGCGGTTCGCTGGGCACGGCCGCCCATGATGTCGAAGGCGCGCTCGGCGGCCTCCGGGCTCGAAAACACGTAGGTAGAACTACGAAATACGGCGGGACGCGCGGAACCGACGGAAAGACTGGGATCGAAGCCGCGCGTGAGAACGTCAGTCTCAGGGCGGAGTTGGGTTGACTTGATTTCTGCCACGGAGAAAGCTCCGGTTCGAGTTTACCGCCGTTGAGCGGGACAGCGCAGAATTGCCAAACGAACTCGCGGAACTTCGAATTCAGCTATTTTATAGGTTGGTCTGTTTTCTGAAGCTGCGAGACTGAGCCCTTTCGGGCGCCAGGGAGGTGTTGCTTCAGGGGTCTTTCTATGAGGTTAGTCTCGCTTTGGTGGGAGTTGCCTCCCTGGCTTACTTCCAATACTAGAATATGATTTTGTGGAACGCAAGCCTTTTCTATACGAAATTCCAAATTTTTTTCTGTAGTCCGTCAGGGGTTAGTACGAGCGTCCTAGGATCTCGTCATTGAAAATGAACATAACAGTTTTAGGGTCAACAGGTTCCATCGGGATTAACACGCTGGATGTGGTTCGGCAGAATCCGGAACGCTTCGGAGTTTACGCTCTGGTTGCGGGTAGAAATACCAGAATCCTGGCCTCCCAAATTCTGGAATTCCATCCAGCGGAGGTGGTTGTAGCGGATCCAGTGGCTCTGGAAGCCCTGCGGAAGGCGCTCTTGGATACAGGTTTGGCCAGAAATAACTGGCCCGAACTGGCGGAAGGCCCAGCTGCGCGGGTAGCGGTCGCGACCGCTTCGGAAGCGAGCTTTGTCATGTCCGCGATTGTCGGAGTGGCCGGACTCCAGGCCACCTATGCGGCGATCCGGGCGAAAAAGCGGGTTGGGCTAGCAAACAAAGAGGTTCTGGTAGCGAGCGGCAGGCTGGTGATGGAGGCGGTTCGGGAGAGCGGGGCGGAGCTAATTCCTGTAGATAGCGAACACAACGGTGCGCACCAGTGCTTCCGCGCGGGAACCCGAGCCGAAGTAACGCGTCTCCTGTTAACTGCTTCAGGCGGACCGTTCCGGAATACCGCGCGGGAGGATCTATGGGCGGTTACGCCGGAGCAAGCCTTGAACCATCCGACCTGGAAAATGGGGCGGAGAATCACGATTGATTCAGCCACGCTGATGAACAAAGGATTCGAAGTAATAGAGGCTTGCTGGCTGTTCGATTTGCCGGTCTCAAAGGTGGAAGTAGTGGTCCATCCGCAATCCTCGATTCACGCCATGGTGGAATACAATGACGGGAGCGTGATCGCGCAGATATCCGCAACAGACATGCGGATGCCGATTCAATACGCAATGACGTATCCGGAGCGATGCCGCGCACCGGTACCGCGGTTGGATTGGGCGCAGCCCCGGCAATGGGAATTCTTTCCTCCCGATTTCGAGAAGTTCAAATTACTGAAGCTGGCCTATGAGGCACAGGAGCAGGGCGGATCGGCAACCTGCACGCTGAACGCAGCCGACGAAATTGCAGTTGAGGCGTTTCTTGACGGGCGCATTCCGTTCCCGGCAATTGCCCAGGTTGTTGAGGAAACTCTGGAAAGGCAGCCAGGCGGCACTACGAGGACAATAGAGGAAGTTCTCTCCATCGATTCGGAGTCGCGAAAGATGGCCCGGCAGGTAATTGAAGCGTATGAGAGCTGTGAGCGTCGAATATAGTAGAGGACAACCCCATGATTCGGGGACACCAGGAAGGTAATTAGAGCGTGGGGTTTTTGCAGCCTGTTTTTTGGGTCGTGATTCTGCTCGGAGTCATGATCCTGGTTCACGAGCTGGGGCACTTTTGGGCGGCCTTGGCGGTTGGCATCAAAGTAGAGACATTTAGCATCGGTTTCGGGCCCCGGCTGTTTGGCGTCCGCAGGGGCGACACTGATTTCCGCATTTCCGCTGTTCCGTTTGGCGGATACGTGCGTATGCTCGGCGACCAGGCCGGAGACGAGAAGGCGACCGATCCGCGATCGTTCCAGGCGAAGCCGAGGTGGCAGCGAGCCATTGTGATTATCGCCGGTCCGCTGATGAACATCGTGCTGGCAGTCGCGATTGTCGCCGGACTGTACATGTACGCGTTCCCGAAGGAAGTGGACACCACCGATCCGATGATCACCACCATTAAGGCGGGTTCGCCGGCGGCGGAAGCTGGACTTAGGCCCGGCGATCGGATTGTGCAGTTGGATGGCCGGAAGGACCCGAACTGGGACTTCGTGTTGATGCAGGAAACGTTGAACGCGAATCATCCGATTGAGGGTACGGTCGAGCGCCGCGGTCAGCGCCTGCCATTTACGGTGACACCCCGCATGGACCCGAAACAGGGTGTTGGCGTCGCGGGATGGGGTGGAGAACAAAATATTGAAGTCGGCGAGGTGATGCAAGGTTCTCCGGCGGCTCAGGCCGGGTTGCAGCCGGGCGATCTATTCATGACGGTGAACGGGCAACAGGTGGCGTCGCCTGTTACCGTGCAGCAGGCGGTGTTTCACTCGAAGGGCCAGCCGGTGGATTTCCAGGTGATGCGGAATGGACATGTGGAGAGCTTGACCATCACACCCACACCCACCAAAGATCCTAAAATGCCGTTTCACAT
>DATIMA010000151.1:0-31300 GCA_035475915.1 Bryobacteraceae bacterium | reverse complement strand
AAGGAGACCTTTTATGAAACTGCTGTTTGCATCACTCGCAGTCTTCGGCTATATGCTCACGGGTTCGCTCGCCTCGGCGGATAACCTGAATGGAACACAAGTCACGCTGACCGGGGATCTTCCGACGTTGGGGACCGCTTTCACTAACTCTGTCACAAAGACAATTGGTACTGGTGTGGAATTTCCGAGCGGTACACTTGTCAGCACCGCCAGCGGCATCGCCGTCATTGGTGTAAACATAGACGTCGGGGCTTCGAGCATTGATTTTAGCTATACCCAAAATGCTCAGGCGCTGAGCGCAACGTTTAACGGTTACGTTTTCGATTTCGCCGGCGCTACAATCACTGGCGCATCGCTCGACTCTTCAAGCGATTACACTCCGCAACAGATCCGTGTCGGGTTCGGACCGCATGAGGTGGACGTGAACGCTGAGGGGGTGTTCTTTACGGCTGGGTCGCATGCACTGGTTGATTTGAGCGCCGTGGTCAGTCCAGTCACGCCGCCGTCCGCGACACCTGAGCCACAATCTTACGCGATGCTATTGACTGGACTTGCAGCACTTGGCTGGTTTGTCCGGAGGCGTCGCTCCCACATTTGAACGAATTAAGCTACTCGGCTCGGGCACGGTGCTCACGTGTGCCGCTTCAGAGGACAAAGCGGCGGTCTGATTGGCAGTGAAGCCTGCTATTGCATGCTTTCCGTTTCCGGCAAGATCAGCTTTAGCTGCGTTTTGCCGGCTCGATTCGCTTCTGCGTTCAAGCTTGCCGCCAGCGATCTCTCCGCTTCCGCTCGCTTCGAATTGTGCTCGCGAAAGAACAGGATCGAGAGTTGGTAATGTGCCGCGGCTAGTTTCGGGTCGGAGCGAACCGCGGTTTCGAGCAAAGCCTGAGCTTGCTGCAGATTTCCGCGCCGCATTGCAATTCCTCCCATGGCAAGGTTGGCCTCGGCATGCTTTGGATTCTCGTGCAGAATGATCTGCAACAGTTTCTCTGCCGCGTCCACATGCCCGTCGTCCAGTTCGAGTTCCGCCAGAGCGTATCGCGCCCCGGTCATCCCCGGAGCCAGCCTCAGACAATGTTCCAAATTCTTGCGGGCGTCCTCAGTGCGGCTCAGTTTGCGGTCGATCCAGCCCATCGCATAATAGGCGGGCGCAAAATTCGGCTCGCGCTTTGAAAAGCTGTCGAACAGGTCATAGGCTCGTTGCCAGTTCTGAAGAGAAACATTTGCACGGGCCAGTAAATACAACGCGGAGTTATTGGAAGGATCCAGAGTGTGCGCCTTGTTCAACGCATCCAACGCATCCAGACCCAGATCGCGGCGTATGCAAACCGATCCGAAATGCGCCAGCGTAGTTACATCGTCAGGACTCGCACGACGAGCCTTAATGAGATACGCCAGCGCCTTTTCATCGAGGCCCTGTTTTTCCGCGGCGGAAGCGGCCCCGTTCAGCGCAGTCAAATCGCCCGGCTGCAATTCCAGCGCGCGATCGAAGCTTCTCTCCGCGGCGGCCGGGTCGCCTAACGATTCCGCTCTTCCGCGTTCGTCCCAATAGGCGCTAACATTGCCGAGCGGCGCTTCCAGGGATTTCAATTCCGCCAGTGCTTGCTTCGGTTCGCCTGTGCGAAGCCTCGATGCCGCAAGGCTAAAGAGCACTCCTGGCTTTTGGCTGCCGAGTGCTACGGCGCGTGCCAGTTGTTCTTTTGCATTCGCATAATCGGCTTGCCGGTAGAAAAGCAGGCCGGCATTTTCGCGAAGAGAAATCGAATCCGGAGCAAGTTCGAGCCCGCGGCTAAATGCGCTCTTCGCGGAACTGATATCGTGCAACTCGGTCTCGGCAATGCCCAGCAGATTCCAGAGATCGGGTTGGGACGGGTGATCTTTCAGGCCGTCCTCAAGCAGAACTTTTGCCTCCTGGAAATTGCCGCGTTGGATTTGTGTGGTTGCGTTCTCGATAATGCTTGATTGTCCAAGCGCCCCAAGAGCGAACACACACAGCACGTAGGGGACCGCCCCCAAAAATTTCCGTATAGACGCTAGCGAATCTAAATAGGTAACTAACAAACAATTCCGTATTATTGCCGATTATGTTAGCGTTTGCAGTTAAATTATAATGCCACCACAGGCTTTAAGCTGTGAAGGCGCGGTTTCAGCGTCAATTTCGGCCTTGGGGTTATCAATGTCTCTGCTGAATCGGAGGCTTCTCGGTCTCCTCCTGTTTACCTCTGCGTTTGTGTTCCTATCCGGGAGAGTGAACGCGCAAACGAATGAAGGGATTCTCGCCGGTACAGTGGTCGACCAGACTGGAGCCGCTATTGAAGGCGCCAGTGTCACGGCCAAGAACGAAGCTACCGGCTTTACCCAGGCGTCCATCACCGGCGCGGGCGGCACGTTCCGTTTTCCGAATGTGCCAATCGGATTGTACGACCTCAAAGTGTCGCACCCGGGTTTTACGTCCCAAACGCAAACCGGAGTAAGCGTTCAGATCAGTACCACCACGGCAGTCAATATTTCCTTGAATGTCGGGAAAGCCGAGCAAACCGTAACTGTGGTGGGCGACACAACCCGGATTGAAACCGAGAGCTCCGATATTGGGACAGTCATCAGCTCCAAACAAGTGATTGAACTGCCGCTGGCGCTCGGCGGCGTCGGCGCTCTTCGCTCTCCGGAAGCTTTCATATTCCTGGCGCCAGGCACGGCGGGCCCTGGCACGGCGAACAGTAATAACGGGATTTTCATTTCCAAACTCGGCGGCGGTCAGAATTTCGGAGCGGACGTTCTGCTGGACGGGACAAGTATTCTGCGAACGGAAAATGGCTCCTCTTTCGACGAAGCCGCGCCCTCCGTAGAAGCGATATCCGAATTTAAGATTCTTACTTCCACTATTCCCGCGACATACGGCCGAACGACGGGCGCAATCGAAACGTTCACAACAAAATCCGGCACGAACCAGTTTCACGGCACCGCCTACGACATTCTGCAAAACGAGGATCTGAATGCGAATTCCTGGTTCAATAATGCTGATGCTGCCCAGTGTGCTCCGGGCGACTCCACCTGCCGGGCCAAATATGTTCGTCCCGTCGACAAGAAGAACGATTACGGCGGTAACCTGGGCGGCCCGGTATGGATTCCGAAAATCTATAACGGCAAGAACCGCACGTTCTTTTTCTTCAACTGGGAACAATATAACCAGCACATCGGTGGAACGAATACCAGTATTGTGCCCACCGCCGCCGAGCGCACCGGCGATTTCTCGGGGTCGCTGAACACCGGGAACGTGCTCGGTACGAATCCCTGCACTGGCGCACCGATTTATGAGGGCGAAATTTTCGATCCGAATACGACTGCGGTAGGCCCGACGGGGGTTCCCTGCCGTCTACCGTTCGCCGGAAACAAAATTCCTACTTCCCGTATCTCAGCGGTCGCCGGAAACTTTCTGGGTTATTTGCCTTCTCCGAATATCGCCACTCAACCGAATGGCGTAAATTACGCTCTTTCCAGCTCGACGCCGCTGCAGAATACAACCTACACGCTTCGGATTGATCAATCCATTTCAGATAAGAGCAAGATCTTCGGTATGTACGATACGCGTGATAATGCGCGCTATGCGGGAGCTGGCTTCTACACGTTCCCGCCTCCCGCGGATTCCAACGGCTGGAACCAGAACTTCGTCACCCACTACGGTCGTGCAGGCTGGGATTACATCATCTCTCCAACGCTGTTGAATCATCTTGCGCTCGGATACAACCGCACGAACAGCCAGAACTACACACCAGGCGCTCAGCAGGCCATCTCGGGGAAGTTTAACTGGGCAGCGAAGTTGGGCATTTCTGGCCTTAGCGGAATCGAGTTTCCTATCGTGAACATGGGTGAGGGTGTCCCGGCCATAGGCAGGGCCAACGCCGATGACAACGTGGACAACGGCGAGCGGTTCAATGACATTCTCACCTGGATCAAAGGCAAACATAGCTTCAGTTTCGGTTTCGATTTCCGCAACCAGTTGTACGCAACGTACGCGTTTGATACCGACACGGGCGTTTACAAC
Source organism: Bryobacteraceae bacterium (assembly GCA_035475915.1). GTDB lineage: Bacteria > Acidobacteriota > Terriglobia > Bryobacterales > Bryobacteraceae > Bog-105. The sequence continues at coordinate 27,258 of DATIMA010000151.1, read as the reverse complement.
TTCTCCCGCGCTCAGACTGCTGCGGATCAGTCGGTATCCGGATCCAGCGGAAACGGGATTGCAAGTTTTCTGCTCGGCGATCTCAACAACGCCAATGCGTTCCTGCAAGGGCACGTGCCTCGCTGGACATTCCAATACTACGCGGGATTCGCTCAAGATGACTGGAAAGTAACTCCTCACTTGACTCTGAATCTCGGGTTGCGCTATAGCGTTGACGTACCGCGAAGCGAGTCCCACAACGACACCTCCAATTTCGATCCCAACACCCCGAATCCAGCAGCCGGCAACCTTCCCGGCGGGCTGGTTTTTGGTAATACCTGCAGCGGCTGTAACCCCAAGTGGGCGGATACGAAGTTTCACGACGTTGCGCCCCGCTTTGGCTTTGCCTACAATCCGGGCGGCGGAAGATTCGTGATTCGCGGAGGATACGGCATCCTGTATGGACCGCTGCAATATACCGATTTCGGCGGCGATCAGGTGCAGGGCTATTCGGCGACACCTACTTTCAGCAGCCCGAACGGATTCGATCCCGCTTTCAACTGGGACAACGGCTTTCCGGCTTTTCCGCCGCCACCCACATTGAACCCCTCCGTGGTGAACAAAGGTAATCCAAACTGGATCCAGCCCCGCTTCGGCCAACCCGCGATCATTCAAAGCTGGAGCTTCCAGGTGCAGGGCCAGGTGTCGAAAGACATGATCGCCACTCTTGGATACGTTGGCTCGCGAGCGCAGAATTTGCGGTCGGCCATTATGAACTGGAACAATATTCCGATTCAGGATTTGAATCTGGGACCGGCGCTCAATCAGCCCGTGACGAAAAACACGGTGGGAGTAACCGCGCCGTACCCGAACTTTTTTGCCGACTGGGGCTCCAGGGCACCCGTCTTCCAGGCGATCCGGCCATTCCCTCAGTACGACTACATATACATGGATGTGCTGCAGAACATTGGGCAATCGACTTTTCAGTCGTTGCAAGCCACTTTACAGCGGCGTTTTAGCGCCGGGTTAAGCCTGCAAGGATCCTTCACCTGGTCAAAAACGCTCACCGATGCGGATAGCATCCTGCCCGGCATCAATGGTGGAATTTCGCAGATCCAGAATCCGGCCGATCTCAATAGCGAGAAAGCGCTCAGCAGTCAGGACATCCCGTACATGTTCACGTTGTCATTCCTCTATGAGCTTCCGTTCGGCAGAGGCAAAGCTCTGTTGAATCACGGAATCGGAGCGGCCGTTTTAGGAGGCTGGCAAGTCGGCGCGGTACTGCGCTATCAGACCGGCGTGCCCATCTCATTCGGCTGTTCGAACAGTATCCCCGGGTGGCAGAACTGCATCCGGTTCAACCGCGTGCAAGGGGTATCGCCGCTCAGCCCTCAAGTGCTGAATGGCACATTCGACCCCTTTGCGAACCGCTATTTCAACGGACCTTGTACGTATGCGGGGCAGGCCGGCTGCGGTTTCGCCGATCCGAACACGGAGCTAGTCAGTTCCGGGAGTTCGACAACCGTTCAAGATGCCAGAGGCGGAGCTTACTATCTTGGCGATTATCCAAGGAACAACCCCGATGCGCGCGCGCCAAACTACTATAACGAGGACATCAGCATAATTAGAAACTTTCACATCTTCGAACGGCTCAGTCTGCAGGCAAAGGGAGAATTGCTGAACGCGCCGAATCGCCATATCTTCAGCGTGCCTGATACGGCTCCATACGATTCCAATTTCGGTCAGGTGAACGGTACGATCGATCAGCAGCGCATTGTGCAGTTCACGCTTCGGCTGAATTTCTGACTTGTTTACACTCTTTCTGCTTTGGCTGTCGGTCAATTCGCCGGCGCAATTCTATGATCTCGGGTCGAAACAGTTCGCGAACCGCCAGTTTACCGAGGCCAAGCAGTCCTTTAGCCGTGCGATCGAACTGAATCATTTGTACGGAGATGCCTACCGTGGCCTCGGACTCGCCGACCTGGAACTCAAGGATTACCAAGGCGCCTATCGCGCTTGGCTGAAAGCTGCCGAACTGAATCCGAAAGATGAACAGGCCCGCTATTGCTTAGGGCGGCTCTTTTACGATGCGGACCTGCCGGATCAGGCGGCCGTATGGCTGCGGCAAGCACTCCTGCTCAATCCCAGCGATTACAAAGCCGCCACCTATCTGGGTTTGTGCGCGGAGGCGCTTGGCCTGGACAGTACCGCCCTTCAGCTTTATCGTGGGGCGATTGCGGACAGCGAAGCGCAAGCCAAACCATATTCCTGGGCCTTCCTTAGCTTGGGAAACTATTTCAAAAAGCACGGCGATGGCAAGCACGCCGTCGCGGTCCTCCAGCAGGGTGTACAGAAGTGCCCCGAAGCTCACGAACTCACTGCGCTGGGAGAAATGCTCGCCCCGAAGCAGCCGCAGCAAGCGGAAGAACTTCTCCGCAAAGCCATTGTGCTTGATCCCGCGCTGTCTCATGCGCATTACCGGTTGGCGCTGCTATTACAATCGATGGGACGCGCCGCCGAGGCTCGCGCCGAAATGCTTACCTTTCAGAAGACGAAGAGCGAAGAGGATCAAGCTCCTAAAATTACTGCGCTCCGAAAATAGCGCTCATTTTTCCGTCACCTGTAGGATCTTCCGCACTGGCGGATTCTCAATGACCTGCTTCCCGCCGCTTGGCCACGAAATCTCGACCTTCCGTATTGCCGCTTCCTGTCCGATCCCAAAGAACAGCCGCCTGTCCTGAGCCGATTGATAGCTGGCCGTCGTGCTCACCATGCCATATTGCACCTTGCCCGATTCCGATGTCAGCTTGACCTTCGCGCCGATGCCATCGCGATTGCTTCGCGTCCCGTGCAAATCCAAGCCAATCCAGGTGTTTCGGTTCCCGCCCTCATTCCGAAGCACGTAGGCAGGGCCGCCGCAGGTGACGACAACAATATCGATGTCGCCATCGTTGTCGAGATCTCCAAAGGCCGCGCCTCGGCTGGCCCATTTCTGACCAAAGATGGCGCCTGACTCGCCGGATACATCGACGAACTTGCCGTTTACCTGTTTCAGCAAAAGCAACGGTTGAAGGTATTCGAGATGCGGCTGCATCTTCTGCACGTTATCCATTACGTGGCTGTCGGCGAAAAACAGGTCCTTTACACCGGCGTTGTCGTAATCGAAAATTCGCATGCCCCAGCCGCCGTATAGGCGTGTAATTTCACCCAAGCGGGAGACATTCGTATCGTAATTGAACGTGCCGTTGCCGTTGTTGTGGAAATACGCGTAGGTCTCGTTTGAGAGCGCGGTCGTCACAATGTCAGGCCAGCCGTCGTCATCTACATCCGCGGCGTCGGTCCCCATGCCCGCGAATACCTTGCCCTCGTCTGTGTAGCCGGCTCCGGCCGCCAAGCCATTCTCGGTAAAGGTGCCGTCGCCATTGTTCATGAACAGGAACTGCTGGAACGAATCGTTCGCGACAGTGATATCCATTCGCCCATCGTTGTTGAAATCCGCAAATGCAACACCCAGCCCCTTCCCCGGCGATGCTGCTATGTGGCTGCGCGCGCTGACATCGGTAAACGTCCCATCGCCATTGTTGTGGAATAGGTAGTCCGAAATGGGCTTGAAGTTATCGGGATGGCAGTAGGAACGCCCGCCTGCCGCGCGCGACCCGCAGAACTTATTTTTTGAAAAATTCCAATCGAGATACCGGCAGATAAACAGGTCGAGCTTGCCATCGTTATCGTAATCGAAGAAGCCTGCGCTCGACATCCAACCCTGCGTGTGCAACCCGGCCCTTTCCGTCACATCCGTAAACGTGCCGTTACCATTGTTGTGATAAAGGATCACGCTTCCAAAGTTTGTGACGAGTAGATCCTCGTAACCGTCGTTATCGAAATCGCCCACTGCCGCGCCCATGCCATAGCCGGTTCCGCGCACGCCAGCCCTCTCCGTTACATCCGTGAACGTTCCATCATGATTGTTGCGGTAAAGCCTGTTCCAAAACTGGGGATCGGTCTTGTCGGGCGGTTCCGAATCACGCTGGCCGCTGTGAATTCGGGCGCCGTTTACGAGAAAAACATCTGGCCAGCCGTCGTTATCGTAATCGAAGATGGCGACTCCGCCGGTCATGGTCTCGATCAGGTACTTTTCCCGGGTTGCTGAATTGTGATTCTGGAAATGAATGCCGCTCGCACCGGTGACATCGGCAAACGTGACCGGTCCGGAACCATGCCCTCCTGCCAGGCAGAAAGAAGCAATACCGATACCGGCAAGCACGAAAGGGAAGAGACTGCGAGCTGCCATGCAGATGCTAACAACATCTTTGCAGACCCGTAGAATCATGGAAGACGCAATGCGCTGGGCGAAGATGGCAGTTTGGTTTGCAGGCGCGGCACTGGTCTTCGGGCAGAGCCATCCGGATGTCGGGCACGAAATCGTTTCGGACCTGCAGACTGGGAAATACGCCGAAGCGAGAGCACTGCTCGATCGCGTGTTAGAACAATCTCCGCGCGACGCCCGGCTGTTGACCCTGAACGGGCTGGCTCTGGAGCATTCGGGTGAAGCCTCTCAGGCGCTCGCGTCGTTCAATCGTGCGCTGCAGATTTCGCCGGATTATCTGCCAGCGCTGGAAGGTGCGGCACAGATTGAGTACCAAGCGGGCAGCCCACGCGCAGCGGTGCTTTTGAAGCGTATCCTGAAGATCCGGCCAGGCGATGAGACCAGCCATTCTCTTTTGGCTGCTATCGCGTTCAAGCGGGGAGATTGCGAAACTGCCCGCATTGAATTTGCAAAGGGTCACCCGGGCTCCGCATCGGATACTGGTGGGTTGCGGGAGTACGGCTCCTGCCTGGTAAAGCAGAATCGCGCACAGAACGCAATCGCCATATTTCACCGCGTCTGCCAGTTGAAGCCGCACGATCCGGCGGCCGCGTACGACTTGGCCGCTGTTCAGTTTCTTGCCGGAAGTTTCAACGATGCCGTTCTCACGCTAACCGCCCAGCCAGCAAACAATGCCGAGGCTCTCGATTTGCTTGGGGAGGCTTATGAAGCAATGTCGGAGGGCGAAAAGGCTCAGGCGGCATTGCGCAAGGCGATCGCCTTGCAGCCAGGCGTCGCGCAATACTACGCCGACTTCGCGTATGTTTGCCTGGCGCATGGGCAGTTTCAAACAGGTATGGAGGTTGTGAACGCAGGGTTGCAAAGGATGCCGGATGCCGCGCCTCTTTACGTTGCGCAAGGCATGCTATACAGCGAACTCGCCCAATACGATAAGGCGGCGAGAGATTTCAATACCGCGCAGCGGCTGGATCCGAATGTCGAGCTTGGAGCAGCCGCCAAGGGATTGGCCGAATTGCAAAGAAGCGATCTCCCGGACGCCGAGAAAACAGCGCGCGAGCGGCTTCAGAAACAGCCGGATGACGCGTTTGCCCATTATCTTCTCGCCGAGGTACTATCTCGCGAAGGGGCTGCCCCCGGCAGCGTGGGATTTGATCAGGCAATCAAGGCGGCATCAGCAGCGGTCGATCTGAAACCCGATTTCACGCTTGCGAGAGATTTGCTGGGCCGCCTTTATCTGCAAGAAGGTAAAACTGTGCAGGCGATTGAGCAAAGCCGGCTCGCTTTCCGCGCCAATCCGAACGATGAGGCTGCGCTTTATCATTTGATTCTGGCGCTGCGGAGAGGCAATCAGGCGAGCGAAATTCCCGCGCTTATGAAGAGACTGGCGCTTCTGCGGCAAAGGACGCGGACCCAGCAAACGATTGAGCAAACGTACGGTGGCCGGAAATAGAACGAAAGCGATACCATATCTGCCGTGCTTCGACGACATTTTCTCCTCTCCGGACTCGCTCTTGTTGCGCCGCGAACCTCGTTTTCGGCCAACGCCAGAATTGATATTCTTCCCGATGAACCAATAGGCGTCATCTCGCCGCACATCTACGGGCATTTTACTGAGCACATCGGCGGCGTTATTTACGATGGCGTCTGGGTAGGCGAGAGCTCGAGAATTCCAAACGTCGGCGGCATCCGTAAGGCGCTTATCGATCATTTGAAGCAGATTAAAGCCCCGGTCATCCGCTGGCCCGGCGGCTGCTTTGCCGACAGCTACAACTGGCGCGATGGCGTTGGCCCGCGCAGCCAGCGTCCCAGGCGCACGAATTTTTGGGCGAACGATCCGTACCTCTGGAAGGCTCCCGATGGGCCTCAGAAATACGAGCCGAATGAGTTCGGAACAAATGAGTTTGCCCGGTTCTGTAAGCTCGCGGGCGCGGAGCCGTATTTCGCCGCCAACCTGCGCAGTCTCGAAGCATTTGACTTTTCCGAATGGGTGGAGTATTGCAATTCGCCCGCCGGTACCACCTCAATGGCCGGTTTGCGCGCTCAGGGCGGTAGTCCCGATCCGTTTCCTGTTCGTTTCTGGGGCGTCGGCAACGAAAGCTGGGGCTGCGGCGGCAATTTTACCGGTGACGAATACGCCGTCGAATTTCGCCGCTATACCGAATGGGTGCCGCGCTATGGTCTCAATTTGAATTTTATCGCCTCAGGCCCCAACGTCGCGGACTACGCTTGGACGCGCAGCTTCTTCGAGAAGTTAATCGAGAAGGGGAAAGGCGCCCTTCGCCACGTGTTTGGAACCGCGCTCCACTACTATTGCGGAGGTCCTGCGTCCGGTAGTTCAACTCAGTTTGCGCCGGATGCCTGGTATCGGTTGCTCCACGATGCCGCGCGTATGGAGGAACTCGTTAACAATCATTGGCAGATTATGGGCGAGATTGACACCCAGCACCACGTCAAACTGGTTGTCGATGAGTGGGGCGCATGGCACGACACCGACCCGAGCATCGCTCCCAGTTACTTGTTTGGGTACTACCCGGGGCTTCGCGATGCGCTTGTCTCCGGTATCACGCTCGACATATTCAATCGGCACGCCGACAAAGTAGCGATGGCAAACGATGCCCAGCTCATTAACAACATCAACGCGTTGTTCGTGGCAGTAGAGGATCGCTTCACGGTGACGCCAATTTTTCATGTCTTCGATATGTACGCTCCGCATCAGGGCGGCACGTCGGTACGAACTGTCATATCCGCGCCGGCGTTAACTCAAGCAGCCGCGCACGGGTTGCCTGCGCTCTCCGGCTCCTGTTCGGTGCAAGGCAGCCGCGTCGTTCTGACCATCGTGAATCCCGATATTCAGAACGCGCAGGAGACGGAGATCAATGTTCGAAACCGGCGCATTACAAGCGCGCGCGCCACAGTTCTTACGTCGAGCGACATACACGCGCACAACACGCTGGACAGCCCGAACGCGCTAGAGCCCAAAGAGGACAACAGCATCAAAGCCGGTTCGCCATTAAACTACAGTTTCGCACCGGCTTCCGTGACCCGTTTGGATTTAATGCTGGCGTAGATTGTGGAGCGGACCTTCGGCCCGCTGATCGTATGTAGGCACCGGAAGTCGGGAAAACTAAAGCTCACCATCAGCCCACAATCGCTATACTGCAACTTGTCCCTGTAATCGCTTGCATTCTAACCCGGAAAAGGCTATTGCCCGTCCTGATACGATTGCTCCTGACTCCATGCACGACGCAGACCCCTACGCATGCCTCTAAACGGAATCGCTAAGCTGCCGGCCCTTTTTGCTGCCGTGACCACACCGGGAAAGCTTCTGTCCTTAACCCCGGTCGATCTCCTCATCATCGCTCTGTATTTCGCGATGGTGTTGGGAATCGGCCTGTATCTGAAACGCTTCACGAAAACCGGAGAAGATTTTTTCCTCGCCGGAAGAGACATGAGCGCCTGGATCGCCGGCCTCAGCTTCGTCGCCGCAAATTTGGGCTCGCTCGAATTGATGGGTTGGGCCGCTTCCGCCTATCAATACGGCATTCTCGCCACGCACTGGTATTGGATCGGCGCAATTCCGGCCATGCTGTTTCTAGGCATCGTGATGATGCCCTTTTACTACATATCCAAAACGCACTCGGTCCCGGGCTATCTGCAGCTTCGTTTCGGCGAACCCGCGCGCGCGCTTTCGGCCATCAGTTTCGCCATAATGACGATCCTCATGAGCGGCATCAACATGTACTCCATGGCGCTGGTGATGAAGATCATTCTCGGCTGGGATATCCACTTCAGTATCTGGATCTCTTCCCTCACTGTCGCTGTGTATGTTGTGCTCGGCGGTTTGCTTTCGGCCATATTCAACGAAGTTCTGCAGTTCTTTCTAATCTGGCTAGGCGCTCTTCTCATTCCCATCATTGGATTGGTCGAGACGGGCGGCTGGGACGGCATGGTGCATCGGATTGCCCATCGCTTCCCGGCTCAGGACTTCACGCACCTGTGGGCAGGCCTGGGCTCGTTCACCAGCAACCCAATGGGCATTCAATGGACGGGAATCGTGTTCGGCCTGGGTTTCGTTATCTCGTTCGGATACTGGACAACTGACTTTTTGGTGGTGCAGCGCGTCCTTGCCGCGAAGGATCTTCGTAGCGCCAAGATGGCGCCCATCATCGGCTCGTTTTTCAAGATGGCTCTGCCGTTTATCGTCATTCTTCCTGGCCTGCTGGGGCTGGCCGTGCTGCCGGAACACTTAGTCGGGGAATCGCAGGCCGGCCCTGGAGTCCACACCTACAACGAGGTGCTTCCGCTGATGCTGGCGCGCTATTGCGGCCCCGGCTTACTCGGGCTGGGCATCACCGCGTTGATCGCCGGATTTATGTCCGGCATGGCGGGCAATGTCAGCGCGTTCGCTACCGTCTGGACCTATGACCTTTATCGCGCCTTCATCCGGAAAGATGCCAGCGACAAGCATTACGTCGATATGGGCCGCTGGTGCACCATTCTGGGTGTTCTGATCAGCATCGGCACAGCGTACCTGGTGATGCAATTCCTCAGCATCATGGATTACGTGCAGGCGCTATTCAGTTTCTTTATCGCTCCGCTGTTTGGAACCGTCATCCTCGGAATGTTATGGAAGCGGGCCACTCCCGCTGCAGGTTTTTGGGGATTGCTGGCAGGCACACTTTCCTCCATCGGCATGTTCGTCTGGGTCGAGGTCGATCACTCTGCTATCCGCTACATCGCGCTCTCGCCCGACGCCAAGGACATGGCCGAAAACATGTACCGCGCGCTGTGGTCATGGATCATTTGCGTCGTTGTTACTGTCGTGGTGAGCGCCATGACCAGGCCGAAACCTGAAGCGGAGCTTACCGGCCTCGTCTACGGAGCAACGGAAATTCCATCGGAAGGTCATCTGCCCTTGTATCAACGTCCCATCTTTTGGGCGGGCGTTGTGTTGGTGATCTTCATCATCCTGAACGTCATTTTCTGGTAGGCACATGAGCGGCGGACACGGTTCTCTTTCCATCTGGTTTTTCATCGGGGTGTTACTCACCGCGTACGGCGTGATCATCACGGCCACGGGCATCTACGAATTATCCTCGCCCCCGGGACATCCGCCTGTGCTCGCGAGCATGCACGCCAGCATCTGGTGGGGAGCGCTTCTGCTCTTCATCGGTCTGGTCTATTTCATTCGATTCTTCCCAAGGAAAAAGTAATGGCAGATTCACCTAAGCCCGCCAAACTCGGGCTCATCATCGGAAATCGCGGATTCTTTCCCGCTCACCTGGCCGCCACCGGCCGCGAAGACATGATTCGCGTTTTGCAGCACGCCGGCGTCGAAGTGGTCGCCTTGACCCCTCAGGAATCGCAGGCCGGAGCGGTCGAAACTTTTCAGGAAGCAAGGCGCTGCGCGGACCTCTTTAAGAAGCATGGCGAAAGCATCGACGGCGTTATCGTGTCGCTGCCGAACTTCGGTGATGAGCGCGCCATCGCGGACACGCTGCGTTTATCCGGCCTGCGAGTGCCCGTGCTGATCCAGGCAACGCCCGATACCCCCGGCAAGATGACCATCAGCGACCGGCGTGACAGCTTCTGCGGCAAAATGTCCGCCTGCAATAACTTGATGCAGTACGGCATCCCGTATTCCCTTACCTCGCTGCATACCGAAACGCCGGATTCCGACCAGTTCAAAAAAGATCTCGATTGGTTTCTCGCCGTCTGCCGCGTCGTGCGCGGCATGCGCGGCCTGCGAGTCGGTTCCATTGGCGCGCGTCCGGCGGCCTTCAACACCGTACGTTACAGCGAAAAACTCCTCGAAGCAAACGGTATTTCCGTCATCACGGTCGATCTCTCCGAGATTCTCGGCCGAATCCAGCGCATGAACGCCGACGATCCAGCCGCCCAGAAGAAGCTCGCGGACATTAAAGGTTACGTCTCCACAACCAATGTTCCCGAATCATCCCTGTTGAAGATGGCCAAGCTCGGAGCCGTAATCGATGGCTGGATGCATGACAACGAATTGGATATCAGCGCCGTCCAGTGCTGGACCGCCATGGAAGAGTACTTCGGCGTCGTCCCTTGCACCGTCATGAGCATGATGAGCAACAACCTGATGTCGAGCGCCTGTGAGGTCGATATCGTCGGCGTCGTCAGCATGCATGCTCTTCGCCTTGCTTCCGGAACGCCCAGCGCTTTGCTCGATTGGAACAACAACTACGGCGAGGACCCGAACAAAGCGGTTTGCTTCCATTGCGCCAACCTCCCGAAGCACTTTTTTCAAGACATGAAGATGGATTATCAGGCCATCATCGCGGGTACGGTCGGAAAGCTGAACACCTTCGGGACCGTTGTGGGCAAAGTGAAGGCCTCCCCCATGAGCTACGCGCGCTTCTCGACGCGCGATCGGGAAGGGAAGATCCGCGGATATCTGGGCGACGCGCATTTCACCGATGATCCATTGATGACCTTCGGCGGCGCCGGCGTCGTCGAGATCCCGCGCATGCAGGACCTGCTCCGCTACATCTGCGAACAAGGTTTTGAACATCACACCGCGGCAAACCTTGCCCACACCTCGGCGGTCGTTTATGAAGCCGCTACGAAATACATGGGATGGGAGGTGTACTGGCACAAAGCATGAGCACCGCCGTCGCGGGAGTAGATTTCGGAACGCTGAGCGTCCGCGTCTCCATCTTCGATAAGGAGAAGGGAAGACTCGGCGAGGGCATCGCCCCATATCCGGTGCACCGGAAGCGCAGCGATCCCGATCACGCGACCCAAAGCCATGCCGATCACATGAACGCGCTGGTCTCGGCGATGTGCGCAGCGCTCGGCCGGGCACAGGTCGACGGTTCCTCGATTGCCGCCATGGCGCTCGATACGACAGGTTCCAGCGTCATCCCGGTAGGCGAAAATCTGGAGCCGCTGGATGAATATTATCTCTGGGCCGACCACCGCGGGTGGCGCGAAGCCGCCGAGATTACCTCCAAAGCGCACGAGACCGGATTGCAAGCCATCGATTGGTGTGGCGGCGTCTATTCCTCCGAATGGGGCTTCTCAAAGCTGCTCCACTGGCTGCGCAATAATCCCGCGAAACGTGATCGCCTGGTGTCCGCCTTTGAGCATTGCGATTACGTTGCCACGGTGCTGTGCGGGATTCATGACGTCGCCCATGCGCCGCGCAGCATCTGCGCGATGGGCCATAAGTGGATGTACAACCAGTCGCTCGGCGGCCTGCCCTCTGAAGACTTTCTCGTCTCTGTCGATCCGCTGCTGAAAGGCGTTCGCGCGAAGCTCGGAGGCCGCTATCTGACCTCCGATTCGCTCGCGGGAACGCTCTGCGCCGAATGGGCCGAAAAGCTCGGGCTTAGGCCCGGCATCCCGATTCCGATCGGCGCATTCGATGCGCATTGGGACGCCATCGGCGCGGGGGTCCGGCTCGGCGATGTCGTGAACGTGATTGGAACTTCCACCTGCATCATCGGCCTCAGCGATCGCATGACGCTTGTCCCCGGCGTGTGCGGCGTGGTGCCCGGCTCTGTCGATCCGAAACGTACCGGTATAGAGGCGGGCCTGAGCGCCGTAGGCGACATCTTCGAAGCAATTGCCCGCCGCGCGGGTTCGTCAGCCGCCGCTCTATCGAGCGAAATAACCGGCTATCGCGCTGGTCAGACCGGCCTGCTGCGGATGACTTGGGACAATGGCGATCGCACCGTTTTGGTGAATCCCGAGTTGGGCGGCATCACCTTCGGATGGCACCTGACGAGTACGGCCGCGGACGAGCTGTTTGCAGCCATCGAAGGCACCGCCTTCCACACACGCGTCATTCTGGAGCGTATGGAAGAGCACGGTGTCGCGGTCCGGCGCATCATTAACGGCGGAGGCATCCCGCAGCGCAACGATGTTCTCAATCAGGTGTATGCCAATGTTCTGGACAAACCCATTCTGGTTCCGCAAGGTGATGTGACCAGTCTCGGTTCCGCCATTTTTGCGTTCCTCGCTGCCGGTGCGTTCCCGTCCATTGAGGAAGCGCAGAACGCGCTCTGCCCGTCGCACCGCGTCTTCAATCCCCATCCTGAAAGCGCTACCGTGTACAACGAACTCTACAGCCTGTATAAGCGGCTTTATTTTGCGTTGGGCAGCAGGAAGTCGGGGCCAGCCGCCGTGGGCGATGTTCTTCCCGAACTCCGAAAAATCGCGGCTCGCGTCCGGCAAGGCAGTGAGGTGCTGCAATGACCTTGAGAGCGTTACGGGAGGAGGTGCTCGAAGCCAATCTGGAACTGGTCCGGCGCGGGCTGGTGGTCTTCACCTTCGGAAATGCCAGCGGCTGCGATCGCGCCAGCCAGCGTGTTGTCATCAAGCCGAGCGGCGTGCCCTACGATCGGCTGACCCCGGCTGACCTGGTTGTCACCGACCTGGGCGGCAAGGTCGTTGAAGGGAATCTTCGTCCTTCCTCTGACCTTCCCACGCATGTCGCCCTTTATCGCGCCTTTGGCGGCATCGGCGGGGTGGTCCACACGCATTCTCGATACGCAACCGCCTGGGCGCAATCGGGGGTGGAGATTCCCTGTTTCGGAACCACGCATGCCGATTACTTTCGCAACTCCATTCCTTTAACTCGCGTCATGAAGCCCCAGGAGATCGAGTCCGAATACGAATGGAACACCGGAAGCGTCATCGCGGAGCGATTTGCGAACCTCGACCCGCTTGCCACACCTGCCGTTTTAGTTTCTGGGCACGCGCCCTTCTGTTGGGGCGCATCGGTTACGGCGGCTGCGCACAATGCCGCCATTCTGGAAGAGCTTGCGCACATGGCCTACCTCACGATCACTATTCGCGCCGATGCCGAAGCCATTTCCGAAGCTCTTCGCGACAAACATTTCCTCAGAAAGCACGGACCCGGCGCTTACTACGGCCAGCCGGACGTTCAGTCAGAACCCAATCAAAGCTAATATCTCGGAAGGCTTCCGTCCGAAGGCGTAGCAGATAGCGAGCAGGCTTTCGATGCTGGGTAAATTTGCACCGCGCTCAATCGAGCTGATCTGAGAAACGCTGAGCTTGGTTGTCGCCGCGAGGTCTTTTAGCGACCAATCGCGCTCCACCCGGAGCAATTTGATTCTGTGCCCGAGCCGCTCTCGCAGCCGGTCCTGAGGCGTGCGTCCGAGGCTGAATTGCTCAATGGCATTTTGTAGCGTTTGCCGGAGCTGCGACAGCGAGAACGGCTTAGCCAGATAATCGAAAACACGCAGCTTGAAAGTCGCGCGCATGCTCTCCAAAGAAGGGTAGCCTGTGACTACGATGATGCAAAGATCCGGCCAGCGCGCGAGGAGCTGTTCCAGCACTTCTTCTCCGCTTGCCGCGCCCATTTTCATGTCGAGCAGCACAATATCGGGAACCCTGGTCTCAGCCGAAGTGAACAGGTCCTCCGGCCCCGCAAACGTTCTGACCGTGTATCTCCCTTCATCGCGCAGCAGGTCTTCTATATAGTTGCGAAAATCGACGTCATCGTCTAAAACAGCAATATCTACGAGTCCCTCGGCCGCGCCGGTGTCGCTCATCTTGTGTCCTTTGGGAAATTCCGCTTCCGCATCACGCAGCCGGTAGCATAACTTCCAATGAGGCTCCTCCTTCGGTGCGGTTCGAAGCGGTGATTGTCCCCCCGTGCTGCGTCACGATCCCTTCGGCGACCGTCAGTCCCAAACCTGTGCCGCGCGCATCCAGGCGAGTTGTCACGAACGCCTCGAAAAGATTCGGTAAGACGTGAGCCGGTATTCCGGGCCCATTATCCAGCACGGTGCAGCAGATCCAATTCTGTCCCCCTCGCTGCAGACATCTGGATTCTACGCGAATCAGCCCTCCCGTGGATACCGCCATCAGGGCATTGCGCAGCAGATTGACGAACACTTGCACCAGCCGGTCCGCGTTTCCATTCACGGTATCTTTCGACCGGACATTGTTCTGAAATGTGACTGCCGATGCTTTCTCGTCAATAGCCACCAGATTCCAGCTTTCTTCGATAAGCCCTCGCAAGTGAATGGCCTCCGTTTCCTCTTTGCGCACGCGCGCAAAATCCACCAGGCCTTCGCTGATCTTCCGTAAACGCTGGGTAACCCGCAGCATCCGGTTCAGGCGCTCAAGCGTGGGAGCCTCCCGGACGCTCTCAAGCAACTTCTCGATCGATCCCTGCAAGACCGCCAGCGGCGTGTTCAACTCGTGAGCCACGCTGGTGCTCAGCAGGCCCAGGCTCACCAGCCGGTCCTGCTCGTCCAGACGCTGCAGAGCGCTGGCGAGATTGTCCTCCTGGTGCCGGAGTTGGGCGACCGTCTCGTTACGCGAGGTCATGATCTGGCCGATCTCGTCATTCAGGATGAACCGCCGGTCGATGAGTTCGTTCTCCCGGTCATCCCGCTGGGTGGCTTCATCAGCCTTCAACATCAGACTTAGCGGCTGGTACACGTATTGCGGCATGATCATGAATTCCAGAATCACGATGGAAAGAAGATAGATGGTACCGAGCACCACGAACAGGCTGATGCGCGCCTGGCGCAGGGCCGCCTCGTAGAAGGCGGGAGATAAGCTGACCCTTCGATACTGTCCAGGTATTTTCGCCGACCGAAACAACACGTTCGGGCCTTGCTGCCAGGTCTCGGCCGGGTGCTCTTTCAGAAATGCCAGCCCCTCAGGGGACAGATCCAACTGCTCCGCCGAACCCTGCTGGAAATCGTAGATTTGCAGCTCTCGCGATTCCTGCGCCACGTGCATCGGAAGTTCCGCCGCGAAGATCTGGGAGACCATCTGAAGCTCGCGTTCGCGCGCAGCCTCAATATGCTCTGAGAAAAGGGGAATAACCGACAGATAGACCGATACCGCCAGCACGAAGAAAAAGATATTGTGCAGAATCGCAAGCTTCTGCCGGACCTTGAGGCTGCCGAAGATCCGCACGAAGACATTCGGCGGCTTACTTGGCTTAAAATTGCTGAGGCGCGAGCTCTTCTCTGCGCTCAATCTCCTGCTCCTTATATTGCAGCTGGTACAGCTTCCAGTAAATACCCCGCCGCGCCAGCAATTCCTGGTGCGTGCCCATCTCACGCAGTTGTGCCTTGTGCATTACGATGATGCGATCGGCGCGTTGGATAGTAGAGAGCCTGTGCGCGATTACCAGGGAAGTACGATTTGAAACCAGGCGGGTCAAGGCATCCCGGACGCGCAGTTCGGTTTCTGTATCGACGCTTGAAGTCGCTTCATCGAGTATCAGGATGCGCGGATTGTGGGCCAGCGCGCGCGCAAAACTGATGAGCTGCTTCTGGCCTGTCGAAAAACCATTGCCTCGTTCGCGGACAGCGGTATCGAAACGCTCCGGCAGTTCCTCGATAAAATCGAGCAGGTTCACCTGCTCCGCCGCATGCTGCACAGCCAGGGCACTAATCGATTCCGTACCCAGCCGGATGTTGGTCTGAACGGTGCCGGTGAAAAGATATGGGTCTTGCAGCACGACTCCGAAATTTTCCCTCAGGTCGATTAGATCGAAGGATCGCACGTCGATGCCGCCAATGCGGATGACGCCGCGCTGGACATCGTAGAACCGCAGCAGGAGGTTCGTTAGGGTCGTCTTTCCGGCGCCCGTATGCCCGACCACGGCGACGGTCTCACGCGCTTCAATGCGAAAGCTGACATCGCGGAGCACCCAATCCTCGCCATTATAGGCAAACCACACGTGATCGAACTCAATGTCCACCGGGCCGGCGGGGAAGGGAACGGTTGGAGCTGGGGAAACGATTCCGGGCCGAGTGTCCAACAGCTTGAATATGCGTTCGGAGGCGGCCATCGCGCTTTGCAGGATATTGTATTTTTCGCTGAGGTCCTGAATGGGCCGGAAGAATCGCAGCCCATATTGAAAGAAGGCTACTAACACGCCGAGCGTCAAAGCGCCCTGGCGGATCCGGAATCCTCCGTATGCAAGCAGTGATGCCAGCGAAAGCATCCCGAGAAATTCCACAACTGGATAAAACCAGCCGTATGCGGTGATGGAATCCTTAAACGCGACCATGTGATCGCGATTGATCTTTTCGAATTCGCTCCGGCTGCGCTCTTCTCGATTAAAAAGCTGAAGCACCGCTATACCGGCGACGTGTTCCTGCAGATAGGCGTTGATCCTGGCAATCGCTACGCGAATGCGCCGGTAGCTTTGCGACGCGGTTCGCCTGAACTGAATTGTGACCAATACGACTACAGGCATCACGGCAAACATCAGGCCGGTCATTCCGGGGCTCAGCCGGAACATGGCAATGGCAACGAACGACAGCATGAGGAGATCACCGACTATGGTGACCAGGCCCGAAGCGAAAAGATCATTTAATACGTCAACGTCAGTCGTTACTCGCGTAACCAGGCGTCCAACCGGATTTTTGTCGTAATATGCGATATCGAGCGACTGCAGATGCGCCATTAGCTGCTTTCGCAGATCGAACATCGCCTTCTGTCCGGTTAATTGCATCAGGTACGTTTGGCCGAAGTCGAACAGGAAACCGAAGATCACCACGCCGAGGTAGACCAGCGTGATTTGGGTGATGCCCGTCCACGCATCCGTCGACAGCCACTTATCCAGGAACGGAAACATCTGGTGGTGCTTGACCGGGACCAGATACCGGTCGACTGCTAGCTTTGTCAGCAGCGGTCCGGTAATCTGAAGAAGAGAATCGATCAGAAGAAGCGCCAGCGAAGTAAAGACAATCATCCGGTACGGCTTCATGTATCGCAATAGCCGCCGCATGAGTCGCGAATCGTACGCTTTTCCGAGTACTTCTTCTTCCAAGTATTTGGTTCCTCGTTTGTTTGCCGTTCGGGTGCGGCACTGTTCCGTGTGCGACGGGAGCGCGAATAGGCTCCAACAATCAGACTAACCTAGCCTCATCGCAGGCTCGGATCGTTATACAGGTTCCGCATGACAGGCCTTATTCTCATCGACAAACCGGGCGGTTGCACCAGTCACGACGTGGTGAACCGCTGGCGCAGACTAGCGAATACGCGGCGGACCGGCCATCTCGGCACGCTCGATCCCATGGCAACCGGTTTACTCGCGCTCCTGACCGGGTCCGCCACGAGGCTCGCGAAATTCTTTAGCAATAACGAAAAGACGTACCTGGCGGGCATCACGCTAGGGCTCACGTCCGATTCCTACGACGCCGAAGGCGCAGTTGTCGATACGGGGATTCCGCCCCCGGCTGATCCTGCGCTGATAGCCGCCGCTCTGGATACGTTCCGCGGCCGCTTCCTGCAAACGCCGCCGCCGGTATCGGCCAAGAAGATCGCCGGCGTGCCAGCTTACAAACTCGCCCGCAAGCGCATCCCGGTAGAACTTGCGCCCGTCGAGGTGGAAGTGAACCGTCTCGAAATCAGAAGCGTTTCGACGACCTCAGTTGAAATTCTCGTGACCTGCTCAGCAGGAACGTATATTCGCGGCATTGCGCACGACCTGGGCCAGCGGGTCGGCTGCGGCGCCATTCTCAGCAGCCTGCGGCGCATCCGCGCGGGCGAGTTCAGCGTGGACCAGGCGCACACGCTCGATCATCTGGGCCTGCTCTCCGCGGAGGGGCGCTTGGCGGAGGCGGTTATACCGGCGGGACAGCTGCTGGAACAGATCCCGGCAGAGTATGTCGATTCTTCCGCCGAAGCCCAGATCCGCCAGGGGCGCGATTTTCGAACCTCGCCGTTCACCATCCCGCCTGGCGCTCCCCGAGTGCGCGCACTCTCGCAGTCGGGCGACCTGATCGCCATCGGTGAGTTAAAAATGCCTAATTTTTACCACCCAAGTACCGTTTTATGAACGAATTCCGCCACAATAATCGTGGCGTATGTTAAACCGGTTTTTGCCCTTCGTTCTTGCGGTGCTGCTCTCCGGAATGGTGGCGATGCTGGCGCAATCAAACGATTCCCCGCCTTCTCCGCCGCTGCCAAAACCACAGTTTTTCGCGGGCACCGTGACGGAAATGGATCCGCAGCATATCACGGTATCGCGAAAACTTGTCGGACACCCGCCGGAAAGCCGCACGTTTCAGATTACAGTCAGCACGCGGATGAACCGGTCCGCGGTAAAGGTGAAATCGCGAGTGACCGTGCGCTATCGCCATATGCCAGACGGCGATGTAGCGCTTGAAATTCAGCTTCGTCCGTCTATGCGGCCCCCGCGCCCGTTGTGAGCGCGCCCAAAATTCAACCACCACTTACTACGTACGCGGCTCAGTTCAGGCAGTTACACGAGTCGGCATCTAGGCGGCTTTTTCGGCGGCGATGATGCGCTGGACTCGGTCTTCGATGTGGTGTTCCGGCGTTTCCAGCTTCATGTTCTGCAATTCCTGGTTATCGACTTTGGCCTGAGCGAGCAGAACGTGCCATTTGTGCAGTTCCTGGCGGCGGGCATGCGCCTCCGCTTGCTGACGCGCGCGGTTCTGTTTCGCTTCTTGCGATTCGAAGCCAATTTCGGATCTTCTCTTTTCGGCTCTGAGCTTTAGAAGCTCGCTGAGGGCTTTATGGAAGGACCGCTCGTGGGTGGTCTGGTAGCGCAGGTAGAGCGCGAGCTGTTTCTGATCGACAGAATCACCTGAGAAGCACTCGTTTTGGAGTGAGAGGGCGCGGGTACGGAGCCACCAGGACTGCGCGATTTGCGTGACAAGCAGAGTTTCGGTCGGGGTGGAGGGCTGGTGCTCATCCGTTAGCTGCTGAAGGAGTTGATTGAATTCGGCTGCGTTCTCCCAACCCAGAACTCTGAACCCACCAGTGAAACCGTGGCGGAAATTGTTCTGGGAAGAAGCGGCTTTACCCGTTTCGGATTTAGGGCCGGTGGATTTTTGAGAATTCTTTTGATTCGCCGCGATCTGGGCTTGAGTTGACATAAGTTCTGCCCAGAGGATACAAGCTGGGGCTTACGATCCGCGAAGATTTCAGACCTAAGGTTCTGAATCCGCGCAGGAAGAAATTTTTCGGACAATCGTGACGGTATGAGCGCGATGCAACAATCACTTTGGGAAGGCGGCCTGTGCGGCCGCCGCAGCTTTGCAGTTGCCCCACCAGCGGACCGAATTTTAGCTGCCCTTCTTCACCATCTCGCGACGTCTTTTTGCCCAGCCTGGTTTATCCACCTGGTATGCGCGGCCAACGGCCAGCGAATCAGCCTCTACTCGCTTCGTTATTACGGAGCCTGCGGCAATATAAGCGCCCGGTTCGATATTCAGCGGCGCGACCAAGGTCGCATTGCTGCCGACAAAGACATTTTCTCCGATAACCGTCGGGTGCTTCTTGACACCATCGTAATTGCAAGTGATTGTCCCGGCGCCAACGTTTACGCCCGCGCCGATGCTCGCATCGCCCAGGTAGGCGAGATGGCTCGCCTTCGAGCCCTTTCCGAGGCGAGTCTTTTTCAGTTCGACAAAGTTTCCGATGTGCGAAGCCTCTGCCATTTCTGCGTTTAGCCTTAGGCGGGCGAAGGGGCCGACGAACGACTCCTTTCCCACCGAAGAGGCTTCCGCGACTACATAAGGCAGAATCGTCACCGAATCCGCCAGTTCGCAATCGCGCAGGACGGAGCCGGTCCCGATGCGGCAGTTTGAGCCGATGCGCGTGAGTCCGCGGAGTTGAACATTCGCTTCGATTATGGTATCCGGCCCAATTGCCACGCCCGCATCAATGGCCACGGATTCGGGATTCTCGATGGTCACTCCCGCCAGCATCAACTCTTGCGCCTTCCGCGCGCGCAGAATCTTGTCGGCCGTTGCGAGTTCGACGCGTGTGTTAATGCCCAGCAGTTCGGTATGGTCGGCAACCAGCAATGGAGCGACCCGATGTCCATTCCGGCGCAGGATTTCGACCATATCGGTCAAGTAATATTCCTTCGCCGCATTGTTTGCGGTGATATCGCCGATGTGCTGCCAAAACAAACCCGCATCAAAGCAATACAGGCCCGGATTGATCTCGCGAATCTGGAGTTGATCGGGCGTGGCGGCTTTCTGCTCGACAATCGCGGCAATGAACCCGTGACCGTCCTGTACGATTCGGCCGTATCCGGTGGGATCTTCTACTTCGGTAGTAACGATGGTCGCGCCGGTTCCGCCCCGTTTTTGCCGGTCGATCAGCGCGGTCAGCGTTCCGGTTTTCAGCAGCGGGCCATCGCCGTTCAGAATCAGCAGTTCCCCTTTTCGTGAAGCGATGCACTCGCGCGCGCAAAGCAGGGCATGTCCCGTGCCCAGTTGTTCGGCTTGCGTTGCGAAGCGAACGCCGGGAATCTTCACGCTGCCGCGCACTTGCTCCGCCTGGTAGCCCACCACGACGACGATATTTTCGGGTGCGGCTACCTGTGTCGCGGCCTGAAGAATATGGTTTAGAAGAGTGTCGCCGCCGGCCTGGTGCAATACTTTGGCCTGGTTCGATTTCATACGTGTTCCCAGCCCGGCGGCCAGAATAACGACGGTAATGTTTTGGTTCATCTAAATCGTCTGGTTTGCGCGGAGAGAACGTTTCTACGCACTTGATAAGCCCTGGAACGGCTGGCGAGGTCAATCACGACCTTGGCCAGAACGCCGGGATCGTGGCGAATCTTCTTCTGCGCCACTCCGGTATCGCGAAATAATTCCGCGGTTACTACCTTGACGCCCAGCCGCTTCAGATTGTCGAAATCGTTCTCTACAGGTCTCACGTGCGCTCGTGCATATTTTCTTCTCAATTCGGGGCGTATAGGCGCGACGTTCACTACGATGCAATCGATCAGGCCGGGCCGAGAATGCGCGTGAATGGCCTCAATGTGCCGCGATGCGCTGAAGTTGATCGTCTCGCCAGGCTGCCACATCAGGTTTACGAAATAAACCTTCATTGCGGGCGAACGCTCAATGGCCTTCGCGATCCCGTTTACCAGCAGGTTCGGAATCACGCTGGTGTAGAGCGATCCGGGGCCCAGTGTGATCAAGTCCGCCTTCTGAATGGCTTCGAGCGCCTCCGGCAGCGGTTCACAACGTTCCGGGCGCAGCCGCACAAGTTCAATCGGGATTTTGCTCCTGCTGATTTTTGTTTCGCCGCGCACTACGGATCCGTCGGTTAAGACGGCTTCCAGGGTTACGTTTGCGGAGGTTGCCGGAAAGATGCGCCCGCGGATGGCCAGAATCTCCGAAGACAGCTTCACGGCATGAGCGAAGTCGCCGGTGATCTTGTGCATCGCGGTCAGGAAGAGGTTCCCGAAGCTGTGACCCTTCAATCCGCGTCCGCCATCAAATCTGTATTGAAAGAGCTGTGACAGAAGCGCTTCATCCTCAGAGAGCGCGGTCATGCAATTCCGGATATCTCCGGGCGGAAGAATATCGAAATCGCGGCGCAGCCGGCCCGAACTGCCGCCGTCGTCGCTAACGGTGACCACGGCTGTAATTTCTACGGTCGGGCTACCATCCTGCGGGCTCTCCTGGGCGCCCGGGGTGTGCTTCTTCAGGCCCGATAAAAGCGTGGACAGACCGGTCCCGCCACCGATTGAAACAATCCGCAACGGGGCTTTCAGCGCACTTCGTTGAAGTGATGAGATGCGCGTTAAAGTAGCCATGCCGGGCGAGTCATTCAAGAGCGGCGCTTCTTCGGTTTCTCTTCTTCCTCGTCGTAAACCGGAACCGATTCCAGATCTTCTGCTTCAAAGACCTGACCGCAATCGAGGCAGCGCAGATAATCAACGCCGTCCCGGCGGTATAGGAACTCGGTTCGCTCGTGCTGACAACCCTGCATAGCGAAATAACACCTATTCTAGACTGAGCCGCCCGGCTGTCAAGTGACCCGCCCAGAATGTCCTGCCAAACCTGGATGTTTTACAGCATCGGTACAATTCAAATGGATTCCGTTCTTCGAGTGAAAATCCCCGCTTCCATCACTCTTGATCCGGCTGCGCCGGATCTCCAGGAAATCATTGCGGGGCTGCCGGCTTCCTCGGGAATTTACGCTCTGGCGGCTTCCGGCCACGCCCCGCATCTTGCCTCGTCGGCGAATCTGCGCCGCCGGCTGGCGCGCCTGCTGACCCCGTCCCGTGCCCGGGGCGGTTCTCTGGACGCCCTCCGCGAGAAGGTCGCTTCAGTCGACTGCTGGCCGACCGGCTCGCGCCTGGAAACGGCCTTGCTCATGTACCAGCTTGCCAGACAATATTTTCCCGGCGAGTATCTTAAGCGGCTGCGTTTACGAACTCCCTGGTTTGCCTGCCTAAGAAGGAGAGACCCGTTTCCCCGTCTGGAAATCTTGAATCGCATATCTCCGGCGGGAGATTCCACATTCGGTCCATTTCTGAGCCGCGACGCGGCGGATGCTTACGCCCAGCAAGTCCTGCAACTGTTTCAAATTCGAAGGTGCGCGGAAATCCTTACTCCTCATCCGGACCATCCAGGTTGCATTTACGGGGAGATGAACCAGTGCCTGAGGCCATGCCAGTGCGCTGTAAGCGCGGAAGAATATGCAACTGAATCCGCCCGGGTGGCCGAATTTCTGGCGACGAATGGCAGATCCGCACTTGCAAGCCTTTCGGTAGCGCGCGAACGGGCATCCGCGGAAATGGATTTCGAGCAGGCAGCTCAGATCCACAAACGTATCGAGAAGGTGGGCTCAGCATGCGCTTTCCGGGATCCGGTTATTGCGAATGCCACGGAATTCAACGGCGTGGCGCTTACCCGCGGGACCGGCGTTCTGCAGGTCCGGTTATGGCCCATGCTGGCCGGATTGTGGCAGGAGCCCATATGCCTGGATTTCTCGACCGAAGAAAGCCAGCCCAAATCACTTGACCGGCAAATCCGCGAATTGCTTGCCGAATCGCTGGCAAACCCGCGGACACGCGGCCGAAGAGCGGAAGAAATGGGTATCTTTTCCCGCTGGTACTATTCGTCGTGGCGCGACGGCCATTGGTTTCCGTTCGAGCGCCTGACGGACTTGAACTATCGCCGCCTGGTCCGTCAGATTTCGAGCTTCCAAAAGCCACAACAGTCGGTCTGATGCGGCCGCCTGGACCGCGCCTATTCGGGTAGACGTCCCGATAAATATGAACGCTCCGGCGGGCTATGCCGTCCCGCAATGGAGGCGCTGCGCACAACATGCACGGCTACGGCCTGCCCGGGCCTGAAGTTCGACTGGACTTTGGTCACATCGTCCGGAGAGGCCACTTCCTGGCGGTTGATGGAGAGAATCGCGTCCCCTTGCTGCAATCCGATATCATCGGCAAACGAACCAGGATCGACAGCCACCACTTTCACTCCGCTTTTGTCCTGGATTCCCAGATCTTCGCGCTCTTTCGCGGTAAGGCGCATAATCGTCATCCCAAATTCTCCGGGTTTGGCCGCCTTGGCCTGCTGAGGTGTTTCGGGCTTGTTGTCGTCTGCCTGCGCCTCGCCTTTCCACACGACCGAACGTTCCTCAATTGGCACCGAGAAATCCAGTTGCTTGCCATTGCGGTCCACCGTGAACCGCGCGTTTGAGCCGATGGGGAGATCGGCTACCCGGGTGACCAGATCCTCTTCATCCTTCACGGGCCGGTTATTCATCGCGGTAATAATGTCGTCTGCCTTAATCCCGGCTTTACCCGCCGGTCCGCTTGGCTGCACGGTATCGACCAGCACGCCGTGATCTAATCCGAACGCCTGAAGCGTGTCCAACTGATGGTCGTTCTTCGTCCACTTGATCCCGATAGACCCGCGCACCACCCGGCCCTCGCGGATAATATCGTTGTAAACCTTTACTGCCATATTCGATGGCAGCGCAAAGCCGATTCCCTCATACGATCCGCTGCGCGTCGCAATCATGGTGTTCACGCCGATTACTTCGCCTCGGATGTTCAGCAGCGGGCCTCCGCTGTTGCCGGGATTGATGGCTGCGTCGGTTTGCAGGAAATTTTGAAACGAGCCAGCTCCGGGCAGATCGCGGCTGGTGCGCTCCGCGCTCACAATGCCCGCGGTGACGGTAGCCTGCAATCCGAACGGCGAACCAATCGCAATCACCCAATCGCCGACTTGTACGCTATCGGAATTGCCGATCTGCACCGCCGCGAGCGGCCGTTTTGCGTCAATTTTGAGCACTGCGACATCGGTTTCTCTGTCGAATCCGATCACCCGGCCGCGATAGTCCATCTCATCGCCCGGGATTCGTACTTTGATGCGATCGGCGTTCTCAATAACGTGATGGTTGGTGACGATGTAGCCGTTTTTGTCGACAATGAAACCTGTACCGGAACCCTCGGTGCGGAAAGAGCGCTGATCGGGGCTGCCAAAAAAGCGCTTGAACATGTCCGACGGGTCCTTCGGTTGGGTTGGCTCCGTGCTGTCGCCATTGTCTTCGTCTTGTGAATTGTCTCTGGGCCGAATACCACGTTTTTCCGGTTTCGGCAGGTAGTCCGATTCGATGTAGACGACGGACGGTTCCACTTTTTTGGTCAGTTTGGTAAATTCGTTCGAAATCGGATCAGCACGCGGAATGGTGAGCGGAGTCGCATCGGGGGCAATGGTTGAATTCTGCCGGTCCGCCTTGACCCCGGTGTTCACCACGGTTCCGATGATGATTCCGACAACGAGCGTAAAGAGCAGCAGCACGAAGCTCAACAGCTTGGGCTGTTTCATTTTATTGACGAACGGCATTGCGAGGCGGCCCACAAGGGGCGGTAACTATAGTATAGAGAAACTAAGGTTTTCCAGCCTCGGGAAAGTTCTCAGCCTCACTTGCTACTGCTGATGCCGGGCCTTGGCGGCGGGTTTCAACTCAACCGCTAAGATTCCCGCCAGAATCAGCGCGCCGCCCGAGACTGCAGAGCCAGTGAGCGCCTCACCTCCAGCTAAAACCGCCGTCACGAGAGCGAAAACGGGCTCGAGCGCGAATAAGAGCGCTGTTCTGGTTGGCGTTGTGTGCTGCTGCCCCCAGGTTTGCAGCGCAAACGCGACCGCGGTTGCAAATACGGCTGTCACGACGATTGCCACAATCACTCCGGTGGTCCAAGTAGCTCTGGGCGATTCGACTATGAGCGAGATGCTGGACAAGGCGGCGGCACAGGCGATTTGCCCCAGCGCGACCGCTTCAAACCGTTCACGCTGCGAATAATAGCCCAGCACCAAAATGTGAAAGGCGAAGGCCACTGCGCAGGCAATGGTCAGCAGATCGCCCCGGTTGATCTGGAAATTGCGATCCAATGAAGGCACAGTGAGCACGACCACACCAGAAGCGGCAACTGCAATTCCGATCAACTCGCGCGCATGCGGCCATCTGCGATAGACTGCGGCGCTGATCAGCGGAACCAAGACGATGTAAAGTCCGGTCAGGAATCCGGAATTGCCGGCGCTGGTGTACTTCAATCCCAGGGTCTGGAATACGTAGCCCATCCAGAGGAAAATGCCGGCGATCGCTCCGCCGCGCAGTCCCCGCCAGATGACGCGCGGAGCGGCCCTCCTGAAAGCAGGCAGGAACATCAGCAGCATGCACAAGCTGGCCAATGCAAAGCGGAGCGCCAAAAAGTAGAGCGCCGAGATATCTGCCAGCGCGCTCTTGACGATAACGAATGTCGTGCCCCAGATGAGCGCCGCGACCGCGAGCGCCAGATCGGCCTGCCAGCGCCTGGGAGCCGTTTTTCGGGCGATCATCCGCCCGTGGAAGTCCCGGGTTGTTGAGAGTGCTCTTCATCGTCGAGCAGCGCGGCAATGGTCAAAAAAATGCGCCGTAGACCCAGTTCGCGGTGCTCGGGGCGATACCACTCGTGGGCTGTGTGCGCTCCACCACCCTGACCGCCCGCTCCGATGGAGATGGCCGGCAGCCCCATGGAAAGCGGCACATTCGCATCGGTGGATGCACAGTTTAGGCGTGAACGTATAGTCAAGTGGCTATCCACGGCTTGAATGATCCGAAGCAGGGAAGCGTTGGCGGGTAAGCCCCCTCCGGGCCGCGATCCGAGTTCTTTGATCTTGGCCGAGAGTTTCCCGGAACGGGCAGCCCGATTCTCCCGTTCCAGGCCGCGCTCTACCGCGCCGGTCAATAGGCCGGCCAGTTCGTCTAAGACCGCCGGGTCGTCGGACCGCACGTCGAGTTTGGCTCTGGCGCTGGCAGGGATGGAGTTGATGCTTGCGCCACCCTCGATAATTCCGAAATTATAAGAGCTGCGGGTTTGGCTCTTGGCTGCCAGGTGGGTTTCGGCCGCTTCAACAAACGCTGAAATGGCGTGGGCCAGCGCGTGGACTGGATTCGGGGTTCCGTAATCGTTCCAACTGTGCCCACCTGGGCCGGCGAAATTAATTTCGAAGCGTCTGCTGGCGAGCGCCTGTGCAGTGATGTGATCGGTAGATGGACCATCCAGCACCAGGAATGCTTTGATGCCCGCGAGCTCTGGCGCCAAGGCGTTTGCGGTGGGCTGGTTCGAGGGCGGACGGCAAAAATAGCGCATCCCGCTGAGATTGCCTTCACCTTCTTCACCGACATTTGCCAGCAGCAGGAGGTGAGCCGCCATGTCGTGCAGAGCGGCAGTTTCCGAAAACAGACGCGCCAGCGCCAGCAGAGCGGAAAGGCCAGGTCCGTTGTCCGCTACACCCGGGCCGATCAGGCGGCCGTCGGGAACAAGCTGGACATCTTCCGGACGGCTGGGCGCAAAAACCGTATCCAGGTGCGCCGAGACGACGACTGCCGGTTCGTGCTGTTCTGATCCAAACCGCGCGACGACATTTCCGGCGCGATCGAGACTGGCGTTCCAGTCGAGCAGCGCGAGCTGGTCGCGAAACCACTCCGCTCTCGGCCGCTCAAAGAATGTAGCGGCTGCAATCCGGCAAAGCTCAAGATGCTTTTCGTTTATCCAGGCCCGCTGTTGAGCAAACCATTGTTGGGCATTAGAAATCGCCGGGCTTTCGGCAATGCGCCCGATCCAGCGAGTGTCCGCGCTGGCCCGGCTACCGCCGGGAAGGAACGTCTTTGGGTGCGTTGCCACGAAGTGTACCGAA
>DATIMA010000150.1:0-2267 GCA_035475915.1 Bryobacteraceae bacterium | reverse complement strand
CACCTGGTGATCTGGGGAGTGATGGCCGGGTGTCTTTGGGCAGTTGGAAACACGCTCACAATTTTTGCCGTCAAAGATATCGGCTTGAGCCTGGCATTCCCATTGTGGAATTCGAACAGCCTGATCGGTATTCTGTGGGGCACGCTGCTGTTCAAAGAGCTGCACCGGGCGGCCTGGTTTCGGAAAGTGGCGGTAGTGGGCGGCGGGCTGGTGATTTTTGTTGGCGCGATTCTCATTTCGACGGCTTCGACATCCGGGGCGGGCGAGGGAAACGCGATGCGGGGGATAGCGGCGGCATTGGGCGCCGGGCTCATGTTCGGATCGATGTACATTCCCTACCGGAAGGCCTACATCACCGGCATGAATCCGCTGACGTTCCTCACCTACTTCACGTTCGGCGAGATAACCACAGTCACGGTGTTAGCGGTTGTGTTCCTGGGCGGAGTGGGGCCGTTCTGGCACGAGCTTTCGGCGGATCGCGCGATCTTATTCTGGCCCCTGCTGGGCGGGTTCATGTGGGTTGTGGGCGATCTGTTTCAGAACTACGCGACGAAGTATGTGGGCATCAGCCGCGGAATTCCGCTCTCGAATACGAACCAGCTTTGGGGCCTGCTCTGGGCCATCTTCGTTTTCAAAGAGCTGCACGGCTTGAGTGGACACATTTATGCGGAGGTAATCGGCGGGTCGGTGTTGATGGCCGCGGGGGCGGTTGCGATCGCGTCCTCATCCACCTCAGAAAGTGAATACACGAGCTGGAAAGAAGCCGCCCAGCGGGAAACGGACCTCTACGGGAT
Source organism: Bryobacteraceae bacterium (assembly GCA_035475915.1). Taxonomy (GTDB): domain Bacteria; phylum Acidobacteriota; class Terriglobia; order Bryobacterales; family Bryobacteraceae; genus Bog-105. Next base: position 1,473 of record DATIMA010000150.1, on the reverse strand, counting down.
CAATCCTGAATACGTGGCTGCACGGATGGAAGGCCACGATCTCGACGCGACCGGTGCGGGCCGCAAGTGGTTCGACTGGCTTTTGGTGGCGATTGCGACGCTGATCTTTGTCGTCCTGGGCTGGATGGCGCGGGTGCCGCACATGCAGATTGGAATGGGCTGGCTGAGTGCGCTGAGCGCGGCGATGCTGGTGGTTCTGGTGGCAGCTGGGGTTGCGTTATGGAGACTGACGAAGTTTACGTAGAGGGCACGTCGGGAGGAGTCCTGGCGCTCCGGTCATCAGTCGCCGCGCCAGCATCGACTGTGGCGCGCATTCCTGCTGCAATTACTTCTTGCGCACGAACGCCGTCGCGGTGAGTGACAGGAAAAGGCGCGCCACTTCTGCAGCAATCAATGAAAGCGGCCAGCTCGGCTTTGTAAGCGGCGCCAAAACGATCGACGAACTCGGGCAGCGGCCGGCCATAGTCGCGCATCGAAAACTTGCGATACGCGAGCGGCGCTTTCGTTCCACGCCGGCCATAGGCTTCTACGATAACCTCAAACGGCGTCTGCTGGAAGTGGCCGACGTGGATCTGTCCTTCCTCGCCATAGATCACAGTCTCGACTCGATATCCGGATACGTGATTGCGGCTGACCTGAATCTGTGCGACCAGATCGGTGTCGAACCAGAGATACAAAAGCGCATCGTCGAAGTCCTCGGCACAGGTTGTTAGCGCATGGCTGTAAATGCGAGCGCCGATGGTAAGCGCTTTCGATGGAGTGCGCCCGGTCAGCCATAGAATTTCATCCACGTTGTGGACCGACATATCGGGCAGGATTCCGCCGCTTTTGTAGCCATTCGGAGCGGGATTGGAGTCCTCGAGCGCGGAGTAGATTTTGAAAATGCGGCCGATCGCGCCGGCTTCCATGAGCTGTTTGGCATAGCGTAGAGGCCCATCGAAGCGGCGCTGAAAAGCAAGCATCAACGCCTGTGGATGGTCGCGGTCAAGTTCCGCGGCGAACGCTTCATCTCCTCCCAGGGTTCCTGTGAGCGGCTTCTCCAGAAAGACGCGATGTCCGGAGGCAATCATACGCGCAGCATGTTCGCGGTGGTTATCGGTCGGTGTGACGATAACAATGGCATCGCAAGCACCGGCTGTCGCGAGATCTTCGAGAGAGGCAAAGCCGGGAATCTGCTGCCCGATCTCTGCATTGAAGCGGCGAATGCGGTCGGGATCGATATCGGCTAAGGCTGCGAGCCGGCAGGTTTGGGTGTCGCGGGCCAATTCATGCAGGTGGAGCGCGTGAACGGCTCCCATTCTGCCAAGACCGGCGACGGCAACTCTCAAAGGTTCACGCATAGAAGTTTTGCCTTTCAGGATATTCCACCTGATTATTCCGTCAGGCGCCTGCAGCAGCGGAACAGCCAGGACGAAATGAGAACGAAGTCGCTGGGTCTATTGGTTAGAAGTCTGTTGATTTTCCCAGCCTATG
>DATIMA010000149.1:0-2890 GCA_035475915.1 Bryobacteraceae bacterium | reverse complement strand
CGACTAGAGAATGGATGACCGGCTGGAGCTTCTTCAAGGCACGCTCGATTTGCTGATTCTGCAGACCGTTGCTCGTGGTCCCGCGCACGGGCACGCGATCGCGCAGTCCATTGAACGCAGATCGGACGAGGTGCTGCAGGTTGGCCACGGATCTCTGTATCCAGCAATACAGCGGCTGTTAAAACAGGGCCTAATTCTGGCAGAGGATGGGCAATCGGAGAACAATCGCAGAGCAAGATTTTACCGGCTCACCGCGAAGGGCAGAAAGAAACTCTTCACCGAAACTTCAAAGTGGCAGCGGCTCTCAGAAGCGATTGGGCGCATTCTTAGCCCGCTTCCAGACGACGTCAATTAGGAAGGAATTCCGGACATGGCCTGGTGGAAGCGCCGCAGCGATCAATTAGATGATGAGATGCAAAGGCACGTCGAGTTTGAGACGCGCGAAAACATCGATCGCGGCATGCCGCCCGACCAAGCGCGATACGCGGCATTGAGGAAGTTCGGGAACATGTCCTTGGCCAAAGAGGAGTCCCGCGAAATTTGGGGATGGCTGTGGCTGGAGCGGCTCTGGCAGGACTTGCGCTATGCCCTGCGCGGCTTCGGAAAGAGTCCGGGCTTCACGGCAGTCGCCCTGCTTTCGCTGATGCTGGGCATCGGAGCCAGCACCGCGCTGTTCAGCGTAGTATACGGGGTGCTCATCGCGCCGTATCCTTACGCGAAAGCGAATGAAATATGGGCGCCGGCCGTGCTCGGCCCAAAGGATGCTTTGCGCGGCTGGCACAGCTACACGCGTCGAGAGCTTTTGGAAATTAAAAAGATGCCAGCTTTTGCGGACGTGATGGCTACCAGCTATCAGCCGGTGTTGCTGACTGGCGAAAGCAGTCCCGAGAGCTTTTACGAAGTCCTGCTGACAGGTGGCGGCTTCAACTTCCTGGGAGTGAAGCCCCTTATCGGCCGGACGATTCAGCCTTTCGATATCCGGCCCGACGGCACGCCCCAGCCGGTCGTGGTACTTACGTATCAGTTTTGGCAGCGCGAATTCAACGGCAATGCCAACGCTCTTGGCTCGAAGCTGATATTGAACGATGTGCCGCACACGGTTATTGGCGTGATGCCACCGCGGTTCGGGTGGTACACAAACGAATCGTTCTGGGCGCCCATGCCGATGGACCCGCGGGATGAAGGCCCTCTCAACGTCATCATGCGGCTACGCCCCGGGATCACCAAGCAAGTGGCCGAACAACAGTTGCAGATTTTGAACTTACACCTGGCTGCCGAAAGGCCTCAAGAGTTCCCTAAGGGCGGCTTCCGGACCGTGCTCCGGAACTACATGGACATTACCGTGGCAAGCGGCGAGATGAGTTCAAGCCTGCATTTATTGCTGGCAGCGGTTGGGTTTCTTTTACTGATTGCCTGCGTAAACGTGGCTAATCTGCAGCTTGCGCGGACAACTGCCAGAGCACGGGAAATCGCGGTGCGATTATCGTTGGGCGCGGGCCGCCGCCGGCTGATGCGGCAGTTGCTTACCGAGAGCGTTCTGCTATCGGTTTTGGGCGGCGCGCTGGGTGTCCTGTTCGCGATAGGAGCCACGCAGGCCATTGCGGCAATGATACCGGCTGACTATGTCCCAAACGAGGCGCGTATCACGATCAATAGCCACGTGCTCTTATTTTCATTGGCTGTATCGGTCTTGACAGGTATTCTGTTCGGCCTGACGCCGGCGCTGCGGTGCTCCCGGCCTAATCTGGTCGATACGCTAAAGGACGGAGCAAGAGGCGCGGGCGGCAGTGTTCGCGGGCAAAAGACGCGCACCTGGCTGGTTGTAACCGAAGTAGCGCTATCGGTCGTGTTATTGGTAGGCGCCAGCCTCGCGATCCGGAGTTTTGCCAACCTGCTGACCATCAATCCGGGATTCCAACCACAAAAGACTTTGATGATGGAGGTGCCGCTTCCGCCAAAGCGATACGCGACACTTGAACGACGCAATACATTCGATCGGAATCTGCTCGACAGCGTAAAAAATCTGCCTGGAGTGGAGGCCGCCGCCATAGGTAACGGCGGCATGCCCTTCGGCGGCCCGCGTTCTCCCTACTCAGTAGAAGGGCAATCTCGCACGGAAGACCGGCGGATCGTGGTCGGATTGATCAGCAGCGATTATCCGAGAACGCTCGGAATCCCTCTGAAACGAGGGCGTGCGTTGACGGCCACTGAAGTCGCGAATAGCGAACACGTGGGCCTGATCAATGAGACTGCCGCGAAACTGTGGCGCTCCGGTGAAGATCCCATCGGCAGGCATATCAGCATCGATCTGCTGGCGAATCCCGGATCCCCGGCCGCGCTTGTGGCTTCCCAGAACAGCCCTGAGGTGACCGTTGTGGGCATCCTGGCCGATACAAAAAATGCCGGATTGCGAGATGCGACGCTGCCGGCGGTTTACGTTCCATACACTTTGATAGCGCCTCCCTCTCGCATGCTGGCGGTGCGAACGTTCGGTGAGCCCTCGGCGATATTGAACGCTGTGCGGCTGAAGATTCGAAGCTTGGATAAGGACCTGCCCTTGGGGCGAGCCATCACCCTCAAGGAAATGCTTGGTTTTGAAACGGTGCAGCCACGCTTCACTATGGCCCTGTTCACCTGCTTTGCCGTACTGGGGCTGGCGTTGGCCGCAATCGGGATTTACAGCGTTATCTCGTATGACGTGGCGCAGAGAATGCACGAAATCGGTGTACGACTGGCGCTTGGCGCGACTCGCGGCGATGTTCTGAGCATGGTGCTTCGAATGGCTGCGAAACTGGCATTTCTCGGGCTGGGTATCGGCCTTTGTGGCAGTGTCGTGCTTGAGCGGATTGTTCGCTTCCAGGTATTTGCTGCTACCGCATTTGACGCAATC
>DATIMA010000148.1:0-17460 GCA_035475915.1 Bryobacteraceae bacterium | reverse complement strand
CTTCGTCCTCTGAGCCTGCCCCAGCATCCGCTGCTGCTCGCCCAATTTGGCTTGCGGGCCGTCCAGCCATGTACGGTCGTTGCGAAGTCTCTCTTTCGGACGGAACGCGCCCGCGCTCTGTTCGCAGGAATTTGCGCGCATTCAACGTTGAAGCTGGAAGCGCCGTTAAGCGCCGCGTTCGGCATGATTCTTGGCGCAGCCGGCCATGCGGTTGGCTGGCCCATTCCGCAAGGCGGAGCGCAACGCATATCCGACGCACTCATTGGACTCCTCCAATCGCTCGGAAGCCGCGTTGTAACCGCTGCTCCGGTCCATGCTCTGCGCCAAATCCGCGGCTACGACCTGACCCTCTGCGATGTCACGCCGCGCCAGTTCCTGCTGCTTGCAGAGGGCGAACTGCGCCGCCCGTTTCGCCAATTGCTGGAGCAGTACAAGTATGGCCCGGGAGTTTGCAAAGTGGACTGGGCCTTGCGGGAACCCATTCCGTGGCGGGCCAAAGAGTGCTCCCGGTCTGCAACCGTACACCTCGGCGGGACGCTGGAAGAAATCGCTGCCTCGGAGCGTGCCGCGAATGAGGGGCGTGATCCGGAACATCCCTTTGTGCTGCTCGCGCAGCCGACGCTGTTCGATCCCACTCGCGCTCCCGCCGGAATGCACACAGCCTGGGCCTACTGCCATGTTCCCAACGGCTGGACCGGATCGGCGCTCTCACAGATCGAAGCGCAGATCGAGCGCTTCGCTCCCGGTTTTCGCGAATGTGTCCTGGCGCGAACCGTCCGCGGACCCGGCGACATGCAGTGCTGGAATTCAAACCTGATCGGCGGCGATATCAACGGCGGCATCCCGAACATCAAGCAGTTTGCCCTTCGGCCCACCTGGCGTCGCTATGGCACCCCGCTCAAAGGCGTATATTTCTGTTCATCATCCACTCCACCCGGCGGGGGCGTGCACGGCATGTGTGGTTATTGGGCGGCGCAGTGGGCCCTGCGGTATTTCAAAGCGAAAGCTTAAGAAAGATCGCGCCTGGCGTAACCGGGGGACTGGCGTCGAATTTCCGGGCCGCGATGCCCCAAAACAAACAAGACTCCGGCCCCGGAAATTCGTTGCCTGTCACCGGTTGACCCCCATGCGAGCCCGGGGAAGTGGAAGCTGAATTGCAATGCTTTTCGGAAGGGCACGGCATGACCTTTACAGACGTAATGAATTCAGAGCGCGAAGCAATCCTGGCTGAATACGCATTCACAGACAGTCTTTTTCGAACCCAGATACCCCCATATAGCGCTGTTCCCAGTTTCGACATCCTGCTCAGAACACCTTCTGTCCTCCGGGCTCGCCATCCCGTGCAAGTAGATGAACTTCCTGGGAAACGCAGCGGTTACGCCTTTGTGCAAACCTGTCCCACCTTAAACTACAAATTTCTATGGGCCCACGTGGATAACGATAATTATCGTAACGACTATTTCACGTTTGCCCAAAAGCATCACAACGTTTCCGGGAGCGAGCTCCCCGAGAACTTGCATGTCGATCACCTTTTCAATCGAGAGCGAGCGCGCGCAATGCAGTTGACATACATCCGCATGGTTCTTGCTCCGCAAGATGTCAACACGTCACACGGTGCAGGCTACGAGAAATCTCGAACCCAGGGTGCAATCGGCAGAGTGGGCCGGGAGCGCCAGATCGATGAAGTCATGCTGATGAAGCTACTGGGTGTGCCCTCTCCGCGAAAAGGAAAGCCCTTATCAGGACAGATGCAGCATCACGTCGGGCGCATAGCCGCTCAGTTCGGTTTACCCGCGTCCGAGATAGAGCGGAACATCCGAGAGCTTATGGAAGTGGCAAACTTTCGACCGCCGGAATAGGTGCCCGGTATTTCAAAGCAAAAGCTTAAGAAAGATCGCGCCTGGAGTTGGATTTGAGGAATATGGCATCACTTCCGTGAAACCAAACTGACGATACATTCGAAGCGCCGCTGTCATGCTCTTCAATGTGTCGCCGTACATCTCCCGGTAACCCGCCGCTCGCGCTTCCGTCACCAGTCGATCCAGAAGAGCCCTGCCGATGCTCTGCCCGCGATATCGCGGGCGAACGTATAAACGTTTGGCCTCGCAGGCAGATTCGGTAAGCGGGCGGAATGCAGCCGTCCCCGCGGCATCCCTCCACTGACCGCAAGCAACAGCCGTCCCTTCGGTGGAGCATATCGGCCGGGCAGGCTTTTCTGCTCTTCTTCGAAATCCTGAAAGTTGCGCGGCAGCCCCACCGAATTCCAATACTCTTCCCACAGATCTTGAACGGTTGCAATTTCCCGGCCGGAAGCAATGCCAATTTCGAGTGCTCTCCCCACCAATCCAGTGTCGGATGCCAAGCCCGTTGGCGACAATTAAGAACAGATGAACAGACACCATTCCGTGCCTTTGCTCCTTGCATTGTGCGCTGCCTGCGCATTCGCGCAGCAACCTGAAAATCAGCAGAAGCCTCCCCAGCCTGGAATCCCCGCCCACAGCCCCGACACGAAGCCATCGAATCAGGTTAAGCCCAATGGAGAAGTGATTCCACCCGCCCAGCAGCAGCCGAAGCGCATCCTGGGTATCATGCCGAATTACCGTGCCGTCAGCGCCGGCGCAATTCCCCCGCCGCCCACTCCTCTGGAAGCCTTCAAAATTGCTACCCAGAACAGCTTCGATTACTCGGCCTTCGTCTTTACTGCTTTCACTTCGGGAATAGCCGAGGCGCAGAACGCGCACCCGCAACTCGGCAAAGGCATGTCCGGTTTCTGGGGCTATTACTGGCGCGGTTTCGTTGACAAAACAGACGGCAATTATCTCGTCATCTTCGCCATGCCGACCATCTTTCATCAGGACGAACGCTATTACGCAATGGGGAAAGGCCCCATCTGGAAGCGCGCTCTTTATTCGGCAAGCCGCGTGCTGATCACTCCCGATTACCACGGGCACAACAGCTTTAATGCTTCTGAACTATTGGGGCGCGGCGTTGCGCAGGCGATCTCTACCACGTATTATCCCAGCCAGGATCGCACCGTCAGTGAGGTCGCCACCAAGTGGGGATACTCGATTATGCGCGATGCACTGACCAACACCTTCCGCGAGTTCTGGCCCGATATCGCAGTGCACGTATTACACCGCCACCCGTAGCCGGTTCTGGCCTACAGAATCTCTTTAATCAGCAAGCCAAGCTTTAGGTACTCATCCAGGCTGTGCGGCTTCAGAAAATAGCGATTCGCTCCCAGCCTCGCCGTTTCGGCCCGGTCGCTCGGAGCATCCGAAGATGTCACGATAATTACCGGCACATCCGCGCAGCGGATACTTTTCCTGAGGCGGCGCAGCACTTCTGTTCCGCTCGCGCGAGGCAGATTCAAATCCAGAAGTACAAGTTCCGGGCATGGAGCGGACGGATTCGCATCGGCTGCTTCCACAAGCTCAATGGCCTTCTCGCCGTCCCGCGCAACCACGATCTCAGTCTCGATCCCTCCGTATTCAAGGGCGGTCCGCACGAAAAAGACATCGGCTGGATTATCTTCCACCAGAAGCATTGTCAAAAATTTATGGCTCCTCTCGAAAGCGCTATCAAAGCAATTAGTCGCATCGAGGAAGAGTGAATCTGAAATCGCTGCCCCGGCCCGGCTCCGATTCCACCCAGATCCGTCCCCCATTCCGCTCTACAATTTTCTGGCATATCGCCAGTCCCACTCCCGTGCCGGGATATTCACTCTGGCCATGCAGCCGCTTGAAAAGCCTGAACACAAAATTACTGTATTGCGGACTGATTCCAATGCCGTTGTCCTTTACCGAAAAGCACCAAAATCCATTTGCTTTCTCGACCGAAATTCGGATTTGCGGTACTTCCGCACTGCGATATTTGATGGCGTTGCTGATGAGGTTCTGGAACAGCTGTTGCAGGTGCACTGGTTCAACCGCAACCGCCGGCAGTTCATCGTAGGAAACATTTGCATCGTTCGAATGCACGGCGGCGCGCAAATTGGACAGAGCCATCCGGATCGCTCCTTCCACCGGCGCCGGCGATACCGCCTGGGTCCGCGCGCCTGATACGTCCAGGTATGCGAGCAGGTCCTTTACCAGATCCGACATCCGGGCAGCGCCATCGACGATGTACCCGATGAATTCATCGGCCTGGGCATCCAGCCGACCCCGATAGTTTCGCTGAAGCATTTGACTATACAGGGATAAGTTTCTGAGAGGCTCCTGAAGATCATGACTCGCGGAATAGGCAAACACGCTGAGATCGTTATTGGCCCGCTGCAGAGCTCCATTCGCTTCTTCCAGCGCTCGTTCCGCCTGCCTCCGTTCAGACACGTCGCGGCGCAATTGGCCGTACAGGTCCGCCAAATCACCGGTAGCCCGGTTGAAGGCGGCCGCAAGCTGGGCCAGTTCATTCGTGCCCTTCACCGCAATTCGAGATTCGAAGTCTCCGCGCGCAAGCGCCCGCGCGCCCCCGTCAAGAGTAGCCAGCGGCCCGGTAATGCTGCGCGTCACCACCAGCCCAAGTATTCCGGCCGTCAACAGGCTCAGGAGGCCTGTTATGACCAGAACCTGAACGGCCTGGCGCTCGGCCCGCGCCATGTCTTCGAATAGCCGGTTCTGCGCTGCGAGTAATTCCGCATCCGCCTCGCGCATCAGAGCCTCAGCCACATCGTCCGTGTGGTCCACCTGGTTCGCCAGCCGCCCCTGTAACGCGATCCAATCGCCCGAGCGAGCGAGTTCAACCAGCACGGAAACCCGCTCCGGTAAGCCTTCCGCCATCCCACTGAGGCTATCCAAAACCAGCTCTTCGCGGCCCGTTGACGGCTCAATTTCTCGCAGCGTGCTGGTTGCATGGGCCGTATCGTCCTGGAAATCCCGGAGCAGCTTTCGCGCTTGAGCTTCGAAATACTCCGGACTCCGCTCGTCCGCGGCGCGATTCAAGCGGCCCATCAGAGTCAGCAGACTATTGTTGACGCGAAGAACCGCCGCAAATCGCCGCTCGGCGATCGAGATTTTCGTAACCTGCGCATGAACTCTCTGGAAATACCAGAACGAGATTGCAGTACCGGCGAACATGAGCAGGAGAACGCACGCAAAAGCCAGCCGCAGCCGCAGCTCGATTCTCAAATTGTCCAGAACGCCTGAACTCGCGAAGGATCGCGTCAATCCTCGCATAATTTATTTATTGTGCGCCCCGGAATGCGTCATTAGATCGACTAACTGCTTTTGAAGGTCTTCCAACGCTTTTTCCGGCCCGCACTGGCCCGCTAGAACCCGGTGCACAGCTTGGTAGTATTGCTTTGATACCGCTGAATACTGCCCGCCCGCGATTGAAGAGGGTCGCGATACCCAGCTTGCGGGTCCGGCATCTTCGACGATTCTGGCTTCCGGAACCGCTTCTAATACTTCAGGGTCCCGATAGAGCCCTGGTATTGCCGGAAGGTAGCCTTCCTCGATCGCCCTCGTTCTCTGAGCTTTACGTCCGGTCAGATAAAGGACCAGCTCCGCCGCCTCGCGCGGATGAGCCGAATAGCGCGATACCGCCAGTTGGAACCCGCCCATCGTCTGAGCCCGCTTGTGCGGACCCGCGGGAAGAAGCGTTACATCGAAGTGGCCGCGCACCGCGGAACCCGCCTTGCTATTCGCACGATAGCCGCTGCTCCAATACCGCAGGAACGCCGCATTCCCTGAGCGAAACAGGTTCAGGCTGTCCGATTCCCTGTAAGAGAGTATGCTCGGCGGCGATATCCGTCCAATCCAGGCCGCGGCCATACGGAGGGCTTTCGCCGTCCGCGGATTGTTTACGCTAACCGTTCCATCCGGCTCAATAATTCTTCCGCCGCCAAAGGATGCCTGCCACTCCAATGCATTGCATGTCAGCCCCTCATATGCTCCGCCTTGCCACACATAGCCCCAGAACGTACGGTGACCTGCGGCGCGTTCGCCTCTCTGGATCCGCGCCGCCATTCTTTCCAATACCTTCCAGGTGTCGGGCGGCCGGTGATAGCCACACTTCTTCAGTAAGTCGGTTCGGTAGTACAGCAGGCCCGCGTTCATGTAGAAAGGCAGACTCACCACGCGGCCGCTGATCGTGTCGTTGTTTAGCAGTTCAGGTAACTGCTCGCGGGCGTCGTTATTCAGATAAGGAGTCAGATCCAGCAGATCCCGGTGCAGGGTCCCAGGCCAGATTACATCGATCAGGTACACATCGGGTGTACGGAAATGGTCATCCAGGGTTCGCCGGATCAAAGCGACCTGATCGGCTGAAGTTCCCCAAGCCGGAACAAATTCTACCTCAATGCCGGTTTTCCGGCTGAACTCGGTGAGACCTTCCCGAGCCAATCGCTCGCCTGCTTGATATCCGAATCCGGCTACCGTCAAAGTAATCGTTTGCGCAGGTTTCGCCGGCAGTAGCCCGCAGAATTGCCAAGCGAGTCCGAAGCCGAGGAGGAGGCGGAATAAATACTTTCCCGGAGACCAACGCCGGAGAGGATATGAAGCCAATTAGTTCTTAATTGTACCCGCATACCCGAAGATTTTGTGGGGCAGGCGCTTTCGCCTGCGGCGGCCTCCCAGCCCGCATCTGGACTTTGGACATTTGCAATGGGACCCCTTGTGGCGCACATCTTCAGCGTGCTGCGGTGAATTTCAGTTCACTACCCCCCAGTCCCGTTTTCCACAGAAAAATCTTCCCCAAGCAAATCAACAACCTGCCTCAGGCATACCGCTGCCCAGCTCCCACGCTCCGCGTTACTGTTCGAGCGCAATGACACCAGTACCACTACCGCAGGCCGCACAACCCGAACCCACCTCCCGCGCTGAGATCAACCGCGCAAATTCGCAACATTCCACCGGCCCCTCTAGCGAGCCAGGCAAAACCCGCTCCTCGCAGAACGCTTTCAAGCATGGGCTCTATTCGAAGAAGCTGGTCCTTCCGGGCGAGGACCCCGCCGAACTCGATCGCCTTAAAGAGGACCTCCGCACCGAGCACCAGCCCGCTAACCAAACCGAATCCATCCTGGTCAATGAAATGGCCGAGCAGTTCTGGCGTCTCCGCCGCATGCGTGAACTCGAAGCCCGCTCTTTCACCATTGAGAATCTCGAAAATTCGATCGCGAGCGGCCTCCTCCCGCTCATCCAGCGCACCATGGCCTCCGCCGAGCGCGGCTTTCATAAAGCTCTGACCGATCTTCGGCGCTTGCAAAAGGATCATGGCTTCGTTCCTTCGAGATTCCCGAGCCGTCCGCAGGCCGCTGGCTTCGTTCCTTCATTTCCTTCCGAACAGGGCCTGGAACACCCCGAGTTCGATGCCTTAATCGACCAAACCTCCAGCAATTTGCCCCCGCCGCGCATGCAGAGGGAGGTAGACGCGCTGTCCGCCGGACTCGAATCGTTCCGCCGCAAGATTGCTGAACGGCAGGCAGCATCAAAAACGACTGCGGGCTGACTGAAAATTAACTCCTGAAAGCGCCGCTTCCGGCTCTTTGACAACTGAATATTCGCTCGCCTCGCCGTAGGCGTCACCACTGCGTCTACACGTTTTACCCGCCCGCTTTCTCCCTCCGGCAGACCAGCTTCATATCCACCCCGCCTCGCGGTGTGCTGATGCGGCTCGCAATCGTGAGCGTGCCTCTATCTTCGGAGAGACCCCAGCGGTCCACAATGTCTTCCTCTTCGCCTTTGGAATCCTGCATGTTCGTTCGGATCACTAGGGTCGGACCGTCCCAGAACGCTTTGCTTTCCGCGTCGCGTCCATTGATGATGTTCTTCGTGATCGTTCCGTCCGTGAAATAGGACACGTCGGAACTGCTCGTCTTGCCCCCGGCCGTCTGAACGGTGTGCACGTTCATCGTCTGCTGATGCTGATCGATAACGCGAACGATCATATCGGGCACATGGAACGCTCCAAAATTGCTTTGGTCCTTCACCATCCTCCAACGGCCCGAAAAATCCGTTCGCGGTGGAGACCCCGCAGTCTGCGCGGGCGAATGCAGGCAGAACGACAGAATCCCGGCCGCGCTGAGCGCCAATAGAACACCGCGTTTGAGTCTCATTTTTTGACGGCGATCAGAACGATCAGCAGAATCAGCACCACCGCCAGCACGGTCAGAATTCCAAAAAAGATAATGAGCTTCTTATTCGAAGCGGCTGCAATCGCGTTGATCTGAGCAGGCGCAGGCATCGCGTGCGGCTTCGGCACGCTCACGCTTGGGACCTTTAGTTGGGGAACGGCAGGCACTTTCGGTAGTGCGAGAGGGCTCGCAGCGCCCCCGCCAGCCGCCGAGGCCGGAGAGCCGGCTGCTTCAACCGGCCGGTTGCCCTGGATCACCATCGTATATTCGCTCGGCCCTTTGGGAGCGGCTGCAGGCATGACCGGCGGCACGGTTAACGGCTTTGTCCCACGCAATGGATCGTCCGCGGATGCGGGTGCTCGATCACTCACGGTAAACGGCTGTTGCGGTGGAGGCGGCTCTGGGAGGGGAGTCGTGCTGCCGCCGAAGATCCGCGTGTATTCGCCAGGCTCCTGGTGCTCAGGCAGTTTCGCCTTCGGCATCTCCGCCCCGCTGAAGAGTTTCGCGGACTCCGGTTTTGGATCCGGGTAATCCGCGAACAGATCCCTCGATTTCGGGGCGTCGGCATTTGGGTGGGAAAACATCCGGGTAAACTCGCCCGGTTCCGACGACTTTTGCGGAACCGGCGGCATCGGAGTGTGCGGCCGCTGCACGAATCCACCCCTCGACAGCTTCTCTGGGCTGCGCTTCACCTCCGGACTCGATACCGTCTTGCCGGCCGGGCGCGGCAATCCCTCTTGAAAAAATCTGGTGAACTCGCCCGGCTCAGTCTGCGCAGCAGAGGTAGGCGGCGGCATGGGCGCGGTATCCGGCTGGATGGGCACCGGTCCAAGCGGCTGCGCCGGCGCAAACGTTTGAAACACGCGCGTGAACTCGCCTGGCTCACTTGGCCCAGGAGGAGGTGCTGTCATCGGAAAGACAACAGAAATCTTTTCCGCCTGAATCGGTGGCGCGGCGGCCGGCGCGGGCGAACTGATTCGTGGACTAGCCTCGAACATTCGCGTAAATTCACCTGGTTGGGTCGCTTCCTGTTGCACCTTTAGCGCCTGCGGCTGGATGGGAAGCGCCTGCGGCTGTGCTTGCCTCGCCGGCGGCTGCATGGGAGGCGGTTCCACAGGCGGTTTCTCCGGTTCGTGCTTCTCCGCCGCGGGACTGCCAGTCGCCCGGTGCAATTCAAACTGCAGCCATTCGCGCAGAATTAAGCAGCGCGGCTCACTTTCGGTCACTACGTACCAGAAGCCCTGGTCATCGCCGAAATCGAGCACCAATTTCCGCGCTTCGGCTGAGCGCAGCAAAACTGTTGTCAGCATCCGCAGAAGCGCCGTTTGTTCGGCCTGCTCTTCCGTGCTCGATACCCGGTGTACGAATACCTCGCGGCCGCTGGCAGCTTCGCGCGCCCGGAAAGTCTGCACCGGACCCGGCACAATCTGCTGCGTTTTCTGATACTTGCCGCCGAGAAACTCGAGTGTCTCCATAAGTCGGATTACCTCTCTTTAAACCTGTCGCGGTATACGCTTGGGCGCGCCGCGCTGGACATCAATTCAATGTCTTTCTTTGTAAGCCTGCTGTTTACCACTATGATAGAAAGTCGGGAACTACCAACAATTTGTGCGAAATCTTTCAAGAATCGTTTGGGCCGAGGGCATGTATCTGGGCCCCCACCATTTTCAGGCCCAGAGCCGTTATTTCGAAGATGCCATTCACTTCGCGGCTGACTCGCTCTGGTTCAGCACGTTTGGCCTGCTTGGCTATGAGCTGAACCCCGAGGCGCTTCGCAACGGAACATTGCTGCTCTCACACGCCCGCGGTGTTTTCGACGATGGTCTGCCTTTCGACATGCCTGCTTCGGACCCGCTTCCCGAGCCGCGTCCCGTAGACCCACTCTTCCCTCCCACATCGGATACGCTGCTCGCGTTCCTGGCCGTTCCTCAGCGTAAGCAGCTAGGGGGAAACTGCACGTTGGATGCCAAAGCTTGGTCAAACGGAACCCGGTTCGTTGCCGAGGAGCACCCCGTATTCGACGAGATAAGCGGCGGCGAGGAGAAGCCGGTTCGCTTCGGACGGAAGAACATCCGGTTCGTGTTCGAGGGCGAAAAGAGCGATGGCTTGCAACTGCTTCCGGTCGCCCGCATCCTCCGCGACGGCGCAGGACATTTCATCTTCGATGAGAAGTTCATCCCTCCGGTACTGCGCTTTAGCGCCAGCGAAGCGTTGATGGGAATGACCCGGCGGCTGGTGGACATACTCACCCAGAAAAGCTCCTCATTTTCGGGCGCAACGCGCGGCTATGACCGCCAGCAAAGCGGAATGTCGGCCCAGCAGATTGCCAGCTTCTGGTTTCTCCATGCCGTCAATAGCGGGCTCGCCGCGCTGCGGCATCTATACCTGTCGAAGCAAGGTCATCCGGAGGAACTGTTCATGGAGATGCTGCGGTTGGGCGGCGCGCTCTGCACCTTCGGCCTGCAATCGTCGCCCGCCGATCTCCCCCTCTACGATCATCTCGATCTGCAGGCTTGTTTTGACCCGCTCGACAGGCACATCCGCGAGCACCTGGAACTCGTCATTCCGACAAATTGCGTTTCCATCCGACTGGAGCAGGTGGACCGCTATTTCTGGGAAGGCGAGATTAGCGATACGCGCTGCTTCGGAAGATCGCGCTGGTTCTTTTCCGTCAGCTCCAACGTCGGAGAGGCTGAGTTAATCACCGGCACTCCAGCTCTAGTGAAGATCTGCTCGTCCCGGTTCGTTCCTGAACTCGTAAGACGCGCCCTGCCGGGCCTCCAGTTGTCGCACGTGAGCAGCCCGCCCTCTTCGCTTTCTCCCCGGATTACGAATCAATACTTCTCCATCAACCGGGTTGGCCCCTGTTGGGACGATCTGGCGGAAAAACGCCGGGTCGGCGTGTATGTCCCGGGCGAAATCCCGCATCCGGAACTGGAATTGCTCGTCCTTCTCGAGTCCTAAGGATTTCATGGCTAACACACCTCAGAGCGGCGCGCCGCCCGCCGCGGTCCAGCACTCTCCCGACCGGTATGAAAATCTGGCTCTCCTTTTTCAGGAAGCGCTCACGGTTGTAGAACGTCTGCGCGCAAACCGGCAGCGTGTGGCCGATCCCGAGACCTTCCGCGCCCAGGTTCGCAACGCGCTGAAAAGCGCCGAGCAGGAGGCGCTCCGGCGTGGCTATGCCGCCGAGGACGTTCGCGTCGCCACGTTCGCCGTTGTCGCGTTTCTCGATGAATCAATCCTGAACTCGCAAAATCCCATCTTTGCCGATTGGCCCCGCAAGCCTCTGCAGGAAGAGTTGTTTGGCGTGCATGTGGCCGGCGAGATCTTCTTCCGGAATGTCGAGCGGCTCTTGAGCCGCCAGGATTCTCAGCCGCTCGCGGATCTGCTGGAACTCTATCAGCTCTGCCTTCTGCTCGGCTTCCGCGGGCGCTATAGCTTTACCGGGACCGCCGAGGTCCGCTCGATTTCCTCCCAGATCGAAGAAAAGATCCGCAGGATTCGCGGCGCGCCGCCTGCTCCGGCCTGGCAGATCACGCCGCAAGCCATCCCGGCGGCAGGCGATAAGTGGATTCCTATTCTCAGATGGGTCGCCGTGGGCTGCTTCGTGCTAGCTGTGATTTTGTTCGTCTTTTTCAAAATTTCCCTATCATCTTCGGCGGGTGAGCTGCGAACCATAGCGGCGGGAACGGGCTTTTAGGAAACTGCGATGAAAGTCACCCGCTCTGTCTGGATCGCCATTCTCGTTCTCATCCTTTGGCTCGCGTTCAGTTGGTTTCTGGGCCAGTGGGTCGGCTTAAAGCCACCGGGTTTGCATTACTTGCGTATCGGGCTCTCGTTTATCGGTATCGTCGGGTTCATTGGCTATCTCCTGCTGCGTCCCAAAGCGCAAGGCGAGACCCCGCAGGGCGCTGCTGCCGATGCCGCTGCCGAAATCGATCGCAACTTCGCGGAAGCGTCCCGGCGAATTCATGCCGCAACAGGAAACCGCCGGTTGGAATCGTTGCCGGCCGTGTTCCTTATCGGTGACAGCGGTACCGCCAAGACCACCATCGTGGCGAAATCCGGCCTGGAAGCGGAGTTGCTCGCTGGCCAGGCTTTTCAGGAGGCCAACGTTGCCCCGACTCGCGGCGTGAACCTCTGGTACGCGCGCAACCATCTATTCATCGATCCGTCAGGCGCAGTGCTTGCCGAGCCGGCGGCTCGCCGGAAGCTGTTCAAGAAGCTTCCTCCCGTTCGAGTAAATGCAGTAGTTGCAGCGAAGGTCCCGGCCACCCGAGCGGTTGTCTTTACGGTGGATTGCGATACCTTCCTGCAGGCTGGCGGCGCGGAAGCTCTGGCCGCAAAAGCGCGCCAGTTTCAGACCGTTCTGAACGAGCTTTCGCAGGAGCTGGGTTCCAGCTTCCCGGTTTACGTGTTGTTCACCAAGGCCGACAAGATTCCGTATTTTCGCGATTTCGTCGAGAATCTGACCGAAGCGGAAGCATCGGAGATTCTCGGCGTCACGCTGCCGCTGCTGGCGGACACAGGGCAAGGCGTTTACGCTGAGCAGCAGACCCAGCATCTTTCCGGCGCGTTCCAGGAACTGTTTTATTCGCTTTCCGATAAACGCCGAACCTATCTTGCCCGAGAGCACGACGCCGCCAGGCTGCCCAACATCTACGAATTTCCGCGCGAGTTCGCCAAGCTGCGTTCCCTTCTAGTGCAGTTCCTGGTGGACCTATGCCGCCCCAGCCAGTTGGGAACGAGTCCGTTTCTAAGAGGCTTCTATTTCACAGGCGTTCGGCCGGTCAGCGTCGCCGATCTCGCGCCCGCCGCCCAGGTGGGCGTTGCCGATGACAGGGAGGAGTTCGATGGGGGCGCAACCCGAATCTTCACGCGCGGACCCGCTCCTGCACGCATGGCTGCCGAGGTTCGCGAGCCGGGTTCACGCAAAATCCCGCAATGGGTCTTTCTGCAGCGTCTCTTCCCGGATGTGATCCTGCCAGACAGGGCGGCCGGAGCAATCGCCCAGCGCAATGTGAAGGTTTACCTGGCGCGCCGCATCCTGCTGGGCGCTGTCGCGGCCGTGGGCCTGTTTCTCTGCGCCTGGTGGATCATTTCCTATCGAAACAACAGCGCCCTTGTAGACAACGCGGTAAGCGCCGCGCGTGCCGTTCCCTCCGTCAGCCTGGCGTCGGGTCAGCTGCCATCTGTCGAATCCCTTCAGAAGCTCACGAATGTAAAAGACACTTTGGCTCTTCTGGACGACTACGAAAGAAATGGCGTGCCCTTCAGCTACAGTGCATTTCTTTACGCCGGCAACTCCATTCGCCAGCCGCTGCAGACCACCTACTATGCCTATTTTCGAAAGCTCTTGCTGGCGCCCACGCAGCAAACGCTGGCTGGCATATGCGGCAAGCCCGAAGCTTACGATGCTCAAGGATACCGGTACGTCTACGATGCGCTGAAAGCTTATCTCATCACCACAAACCATCATGAAAAGAGCACGCCCGAGTTCCTGACTCCGGTGCTGATGCAGCACTGGCAACAAGATCAGCAGGTGGATGCTCAGCGGCAGGATCTGGCGCGCCAGAATTTCCAGTTTTATGCGACGCATCTGGCGGATGACAATCCGTACCCGAAATTTGCCGCGCCCGATTCGAACGCTGTCGATAGCGCCCGCGCGTACCTAAACAAATTGCCGCTCGAAGAGCGTGTCTATCAGGCGATGCTCGTCGCCGCCGGAAACGGCGCGAAGCCGATCATCTTCAACGTCGATTTCCCCGGCTCGCGGGAAACCATCATCAACAGCTATAAGGTCGACCCTGCTTTTACAAAGGGCGGTTATGCGAATTTCGCCAAGCAATTGCAGGATCCGGAAAAGTACCTCTACGGCGAGACCTGGGTGCTGGGGGAGCAAGCGCTCGGAAATTTCGACAAGCGGGCCGTACTCGGCCATATTTCGAACCGCTACAACCAGGAATTTGCGAAAACGTGGCAAGCCTATCTGAACGCAACCGCGGTGGTGGGTTATTCCAGCGTGCCGGATGCAGCCAACAAGCTGCAGCAGATGATTGGTCCCAAATCGCCGCTGCTGGAAGTCTTCTGTGTGGCATCCGATAACACCGCCGCGAATAAGCAATTACCGCCCCAGGCATTTCAACCGGTTCAGTTCGTCACCCCGCCGGGATGTTTTGACAAGCCGCTGGTAGGGCAAGGCAACGGTTCCTACATGCAGAGCCTTATTGCGCTGCAGGGCGCGCTGCAGGCGGTTGGCCCTATCGACCGCGCCGATCCGAACAACGTGACCACCGCCAACACGGCCGCCACCCAGGCGCAGAACGCCGTGAACACGATGGCTCTCAACTTTACGTCCGATCCCAACGACCCGAAATCAACTGTGCTGTCGAAGACCGCCAGCATCCTTCGCGAGCCGATTACGCGTGTTCCGCCTCTTCTCAAGGGCGCGGGCGCCGGACCGGTAAACGCGGCGGCCGGAAACGTGTGTGCATCCATTGCGCCCATGCTGAAGAAGTATCCGTTCAACCCGCGCTCCACAACCGACGCCACTTTGCAGGAAGTGAGCGATTTTCTCAAGCCGAACGACGGCCGCCTCTGGCAGCTTTACAATTCCAGCCTGAAGCAATTTCTCATTCCATCGGGCAGCGAATACGTTCCGGCA
The DNA here is from genome assembly GCA_035475915.1 of Bryobacteraceae bacterium. Taxonomy (GTDB): domain Bacteria; phylum Acidobacteriota; class Terriglobia; order Bryobacterales; family Bryobacteraceae; genus Bog-105. Next base: position 2,725 of record DATIMA010000148.1, on the reverse strand, counting down.
GCGGGCCAGCAACTCGCGATCACTCAGGCGTTCCTACAGTTCTTCAACCGGGCCGCACACATGTCCCAGGCCTTTTTCCCGGCCAATGCGGCCCAGCCCAATCTGACCTTCTCGATGCAGGTGCTGCCTTCGCAAGATGTGACGCATTTGACTCTGGTGATCGACGGCCAAACCCTGAGCACAGATTTGAAAACCGGTCCGAAATCGCAGACGTTCTCGTGGCCGGGACCCACGCAGGGAGTGTCGCTCGGCGTTGCCTTTGGCGGGGGTGTAGAACTCAGCATCATTCAGCCGGACAACCGGCTCTGGGCTCTTTGGCATTCGCTGGATTCTGGAGAGCGCATCCAGTCTTCGGGCAACCAACTCGAATTGCAGTGGATTCTAAAGAGTTCGGCAGGTCAGACCTCGATGATTAATGGCCACCCCGCAGCGATCCGGTTTGCACTCGATGCGCAGAATGCACAGGTGTTTCAGCCGCACTACTTCAGCGGGCTTGCCTGCACCAGCAAAGCTGTGCAGTAAGCTCTCACTGAGCCGCGCCCGGAGGAAGCGGAGGCTTTTAGAACTCGGCCACGATTACCGTCAGTTCATCGCTGAGATCGCTACCCAATTTGTAGCGGCCAAGTTTCATGTCCCGCTCATCCGGCTGCATCGGTGAGAGCTGGTCGATATCCGCGCCGACGAAATTTTCGAACCGGAAGAAGTATGACTTCTGTTTCACCAGGTATTTGTAAGCGCCGCGGATGGATACCAGCATCGGCAGCGGCTGGCCATTCCAGTAGCCTTGCGCCCGCCATGCCTCATCTGTCAGATAACTCGACATGGCGAAGAAGGAGCGTTTGATGGCGCTAACCTGCCCGCCGACACAGATTGTTTTGTGAGGAGGAAGCAATTCCAGCGGAAGGCTGGCTTGCACGATCAGACAAGGATCAACCTTGCCCATCTCTTTGAGTTCCGCCGCGCACGGAATCACGGTCTTCGGCGGCAAAAGAACCGTTCTGGGCAGCTTCAATGCCACAGCGTCGTCGTAGAGGGATTCACCGTTAGGACCCCGCAGCGCCAGACCATACTTGCTTTGCAGATCTGAAATGGTTTCTCGCGCTTTATCGAGTGCCTCGGCCCTGCTCTTCAATCGTTTCCTCCCGCATTTTATTGTGCGACAACCAGCAGCTTGAATGTGCCTGGAATCATTTTGGGCCGCGGCCGAGGGTTCTCGGCGGTAGGCGCTGGTCTCTCACCAAAATCGGCATCGGAAAGGTAGATCGTATGGGTCTTCAGGTCCAGCGCCATAGTTCGCGCGCCGCGCCTCGTCTGCACATTTTGAGATACGGCGTACTTGTCCGCGGATTCCTGCTTGATCACGGTTAGCGTTCCATCGCCGCCGTTTGAAGAGAAGGCCAGCTTCGTGCCCGGATCAAATGCCGCGGCATCTGTCCCCTCGCCGGTCGGAACGGTCGTGATTACTTTTCCGTTCTCGGCGTCCACAACGGCCATTATTTTGTTCTCGCAAACCGGAAATAACCTGCGATTCGCTGTGTCTATAGCCAAGCCCGAAGGCGACTCGCACGGCGCAAGCGGCCAGCGATTCTTGATCTCCAGCGTCTTCGGATCGAAACGCACCAACTCACTCTTATCTTCGATGTTTACAAACACGTCGCCTTTGCCATCCGTCACCGGAAATTCCGGCTTGCCGCCCAGCGCCATCGTTCCGGCCACCTGGCCGGTTTCCGCGTCGATCGCCGTCATGTTCGCGCTTCGGCCATTAAACGCAAACACTCGTTTGCTGTACGGATCGTAAACAATGCCGTCTGGATTGGTCCCTGCCTTCACGGTTGAGATCACCGCAAGTGTATCCAGGTTAAAGATGGTTACCTGGTTATCCCGGCCATCGCTGATAAAGCCGCGCTTAAGCTCGGGCGCAACCGCAATCCCGTGAACACCATTGGTGTTTGGAATCTTACCTGTCATCGTCCCGCTATCCAGATTCAGAACGTCTACTTCCGTCCCGTGCGATACGTACAGACGTCGATTCGGCGAATCCGCGTACAGGTAATCCCACCCTCCCGTGCCCGCAATGGGGATGGTCTTCACCAGCTTGTACAACCCGGCTCCGGAAGCGCCCAGCGCAAGCACGACAAGCGCAATGCAAGATCGGGTAGCAAGCATAAATTCTCCTTTAGTTTGGCCCGATTGTATCATCGTGCTCACGGAAGACACTTTGCGATTGACTTCGTTCCCGGTTTGCCTTCAGACTTACCGAAGGGAAACTCACCATGTCCGATCTGACAGTAACAAACTGGTTTGGCGATCTGGTTTCACATCCGCAAGTAATTGTGGATGCGAACTCGGTCGATGACATCGTCAAAGTTCTTAAAGACCCGGGCCGCTATCCATCGCCTGTACGGGCCGTTGGCTCGAATCATTCCACCTCCCCGTGCGGGGCGGCCGATGGAGGCACCTTAATCCGGATGAAGATGAACCGGATTCTGAATATCGGGACCGATACTCTCACCGTGGAAGCCGGCGCCATCCACATCGACATGGCCCAGGAACTCGAAAAGCATAATCTCCAGTTCTATGTGAATACCGAGATCGGGCGGCTCAGCGCCGGGAGCGCCGCATGTGCCGGCACCAAAGACGCCTCTTTTCCAGGTGAGTACGGACAAGTTGGATCCTATATCTCCGGTGTGAAGATGGTCCTTCCGTCCGGCGACTTGCTGACCGT
>DATIMA010000147.1:0-53319 GCA_035475915.1 Bryobacteraceae bacterium | reverse complement strand
GTACGTGCCGCAGCGCGAGCACGGCATGACGCCATATGAAATGATGCTCTCGGAATCGCAGGAACGCATGCTGCTAGTTGCCGAGCGAGGCCGCGAGGAAGAGGTTTTCACCGTGTTCCGCAAATGGGGCCTGGATGCGGTTAACATTGGCGTAGTCACAAACGATGGCATGCTGCGGGTGAAGAATCACGGGGAGGTATTCGCCGAGATTCCAAACCGCGCGCTGGCGGACGAAGCCCCCAAATATAACCGGCCATTTACGACTCCGCTACGCACTGCGCCGCTGAACGGTCCCGACATTCACAGTCGTCATCTGGCTGCCGATCTGAAAAAACTGCTGGCCTCCGCCGACTTGTGCTCGAAGAAGTGGATCTACGAGCAGTACGATTACCAGGTCCGCACCAATACGCTCGCAGGCCCCGGATCGGATGCAGCGATTGTCCGGATCAAGGGCACGAATACGTCTGTAGCGATGGCGCTGGATGGCAACGGGCGTTATTGCGCACTGGATCCGCGTGAAGGCACAAAGCTGATTGTCGCCGAGTGCTGCCGGAATCTCTCGACGGTGGGGGCGCTGCCCATCGCGACCACGAACAACTTGAACTTCGGAAATCCCGAACGGCCGGAAATCATGGCCCAGATTGTGGAATCTATCGAGGGCCTGGCGGAAGCATGCAAGTTCTTCGAAGTACCAGTCACTGGCGGGAACGTCAGTCTCTACAACGAGACGCTGGGAACCCCGATCTTTCCCACGCCGGTGGTCGGGATTGTGGGGACGCTTGAAACCGCGATCCCCCTGGGCACGGATTTCAAAGCGGCTGGATCAAGCATCGTAGTTATCGGCGGGCTGGGCAATCCGGATTGTCATGAGCTTGGGGGCACGCAGTACGCGAAAGTCATCCACGATTTGATGTGGGGCAAACCACCGGCGCTCAACATGGATTATGAGAAGCGGGTCCAGGCAACCATTCGCGAGCTGGTACGTGCGCGGGCGGTGGATTCGGCGCATGACGTAGGGGAAGGCGGGTTAGCGGTAGCGCTGGCGGAATGCTGCTTCGGGCCGCGCAACATAGGGGCGGATGTGCATTTCGATTCCGATCTGAACCCGGAAATCCTGCTGTTCCATGAAGGTCCGTCGCGAATCCTGGTTTCCACAGGCGATCCACAGAAAGTTTTTGCGGTCGCCTCGAAAAACAACGTGGAAGCGGTCGCAATCGGAGTTACACTCGAAGCGAGAGTGGTCATCCGCAACCGGAATCAGCTCCTGATTGACAGCCGTGTTGACGAGCTGAAGGATCTCTGGAGTCACTCCTTAGAACACCTCCTCCATAATCCCGTCTTGGTGAACACGAATGTTTGAGCAGCACGAGGAAGAGCTCCCTTTCGATAAGCTTCACGAGGAGTGCGGCGTTTTTGCATTGTACGGCCACCCCGAAGCCTCAAACCTGGTCTATCTCGGGCTGTACGCGTTACAGCACCGTGGTCAGGAGAGTGCCGGAATTGCGACCAGCGATGGCCGCAAGATCTATAGCACCCGGAAAATGGGGCATGTCGCCGAGATCTTTACGCCGGATGTGCTGAACCAACTCCCAGGTAGCTTGGCGATCGGGCACACCAGGTATTCGACTGCGGGCGACACGTCATTGCGCAACGCGCAGCCGCTTTCGGTCGCCTGCAACAAAGGACAGGTAGCCGTCGCCCACAATGGCAATTTTACAAACGCGATTGAGCTGAGGCGCGAACTGGAAGAAGATGGATCCATATTCCAATCCACCAGCGACACGGAGGTGGTGCTTCATCTGGTGGCGCGTTCCCGCGAACGAACCCTTTCCGGAGCGCTGCGCGATGCGCTGCTTCAGATTGAGGGCGCGTTTTCTCTGGTGTTCCTTGCTGAAGACCGCATCATTGTGGCACGCGATCCGCACGGATTCCGTCCATTGGCCATCGGGCGGCTCGATATACCCGGCAGTCCGGCAGCCACGGTTTTCGCGTCAGAGACTTGCGCGTTCGATCTGATCGGCGCAACCTATGTTGGTGATGTGGAACCTGGCGAGATGGTGATTATTGGCCCGGAGGGAATGACCCGCGAGCTTTACACGACGCCTGGCGTTACGGCGCACTGCTCATTCGAGCATGTTTACTTCTCACGGCCCGATTCCATTGTCTTCGGCAAAGCCGTTGCGGAATCCCGCGAAAAAATGGGACGCTTGCTCGCGATCGAGCACCCAGTCGAAGCCGATGTCGTCGTTCCTGTGCCTGATTCCGGGGTCGCGGCGGCCATCGGTTACGCAGCCGAATCCGGTATTCCGTACAAGCAAGCACTCATTCGAAATCACTATGTCGGGCGGACGTTTATAGAGCCTTCACAGGCGATTCGCGATTTCGGTGTCAAACTGAAACTGAATCCCGTGCGGCACCTCCTGGAAGGCAAGCGGGTGGTGCTGGTGGACGATTCCATCGTGCGCGGCACCACCAGCCGCAAGATCGTTCGGATGATGCGCAGCGCGGGAGCGCAGGAAGTGCACCTGCGGATTTCATGTCCCCCCACCATTTCACCGTGTTATTACGGTGTAGACACGCCGACGCAGCGCGAATTGATTGCGGCCAATAACAGCATCGAACAGATCAGGGATTACGTGGAGGCCGATTCGCTTGCGTATCTATCGCTCGATTCGCTGCGTGATTCCGTGGGCGATACAAACGGCCGCTTCTGCTACTCCTGCTACACCGGTCATTATCCGACGCTGGTGCAGATTGACGAGATTGTGTTAGCCAAGACGGGTTGTTGCTGATTCGTGAGCGGGCTCAAGTTCGTTCAGAATTAAGGCGTGCAATTGGGCGGTTAACGATCCGCGATCTTTTAAGGTGAAATGCGACGTATCAATCGGCGGCATTATTCGCAGCGTCACATCGCCTGAGAGCACGACTCCCGCACCATAAGGCAGGATCTGCCGCGTTCCGATCATTACAAGTGGCACAACTGGCACTCCGGCACGAATGGCAATGTAAGCGCCGCCTTCTTTAAACGACCGCAGCACGCCCTCCGACCGTCCGCCTTCCGGGAAGATCAGCATCGATATTTTCTTCTGTTGAATTGCTTCGGCCGCCGCTTGCAGCGTTCTCACAGCCGCTCGCGGGTCCCCACGGGGCACCGGAATATGGCCAGCCCTACTGAGATGAGTGCCAAGCAGCGGGATCTGAAAGAGGCCGCGCTTGGCCAGAAAGCGGAACTGCGCTGGTATGTGCGCCAGCGCGACCGGAGTATCCATAAAACTCAGATGATTCGAAATAAAGACGTAGCTGCCCGTGGGATCAATCCGATCGAGTCCTTCGACATGAACGCGAACGCCGCTTACGGTCAGCAGCGTCCTGGCCCAGGCCCGCGCGACGCGGATCTGCAAAGCACCGGTGTTATCGAAAAATGAGACGATCAGGCTGATAGTGCCAAAAAAAATGGTTGCCAGAACGATCGCAGGATCGGCAAACAGCAGACCGCGCAGCTTTCGCATCAACGTTTCATCTTAGTAAAAGGGCGCGCGCTTCCCCAACCAGAAAAAGGGACCCGGTAAAGAACACGATGGCGGCTTCGGGCGCTGTTCGGGCGATACCGATCGCTTCCGCAATCGTTTCCGCGATAGTGGCATTGGGGTGGTTGGTCACAGACAGGATAGCTTCCGGCCTCAAAGCACGCGGAAAATCGGGCGCGGTAACAATCAGCCTGTCGGCAAGCGGGAACAATTGTGCGGTAACTTCTTCAATGGCTTTGTCGCGCATGGCGCCGTACACGATCCATACGGCACGACCCTGGCAGAACCTCCGGATATAGGCTGCCAGCGCGGCCGCACCGGCCGGGTTGTGCGCGCCATCCAGAACAAAATCGGGCTTCTGCCGAACGAACTCCAGGCGGCCCGGCCATTGCACGTCGCTGAGACCGGCTTGTACGGCTGCGACGTCGATGCCCAAGTAACGGCAGGCCTGAATCGCAGCAGCTGCGTTTTCGATTTGATGTTCCCCGGGAAGCGCGCATTCGTACGGAACGCCTTCGACGCGAAAGGTCGATCGGCGCGGAGTTACGGCAATATCAGACAATTGCAGTTCGGCGCTACGAATGACTTCGCAACCCAACTCACGAGCGCGGTTCAAAATCACAGCTTCGGCTGGTGCGAGTTGCCGCGAAACCACGACGGGAACACCGCGTTTCAAGATGCCGGCCTTCTCCGCCGCGATTGATTCCAAGGTGTTACCCAAGAACGATTCGTGATCGAAGGAAACAGGCGCTATCACGCAGAGTTCGGGAAGAATCACGTTAGTAGCGTCGAGCCGGCCGCCAAGGCCCACTTCCATGACACCGATGTCGCAACGTTCGCGGAAAATGAGCAGCGCCATGGCGGTGACGGTCTCGAAATAGGAAGTGTGCGCATCGATTCGTTCTTCTCCCAGAAGCGCTTCGGCCGCCGCGTGGACAATCTCAAATGCTCGAGCGAACTCCTCCGGCGTGACAGGACGGTTGTTGATCTCAATCCGCTCCGTGGGTTGGACCAGGTGCGGTGAAGTATACAGGCCTGTTCGATAGCCCGCATGCTTTAGCGCGTTACCGATCATGGCGCAGGTGGAGCCTTTGCCATTCGTGCCAGCCACGTGAAGGAACCGCTGACCGCGCTCCGGATTGCCGAGCGCCGCGAGTAACGCTTGCATCCGCTCTAGCCCGAACTTCGCGCCGACCTTTAGCTCGTTGCCCAGCGAATACAGATAGCGGACGGAATCGGGATAGGACATTATGCCTGTAGACTCTTTGAACACCATCCGCGGACGCAACAGCCTGACGCGCGCTTCCATTGTGGGCATTCCACTCTGATCGCGATCACGCGAGATTTCTGATCCTTAGTGCTTTGGGGGACAGAACCGAAAAGCCGCGACGCAGTTCCCGGGAGTGCTGAGCAAAAGCCCAGGAGACAAGGTCAGCCTTTGTCTCCGGCGCCACACCGAAGAGGCGAATCAGCACGATGCCACAGTGGAGTAAGCACTAACGAAAAACGAGTTCGCCTCCTTATCCGCCGTTAGCGGAACTGCATTACTCTCGCGGCTCCTAAGAAGCACGGTTTCATCGTCGATTCCAGGATCGAACTCTGCTACGAACTGAACGCTGTGCCCGTCGCTGCGAAGGCGCTCGACGATCTGTCCATCCACGCTTTCGTCTGCGACTATATTCAGCTAACTTTTCTCGATGGGATAAACCACGGCGGCTCGTAATGCCTCCGCCGCGAAGGCGATGGCCGCCCGAACGCCCTCCGGCCATCGTTGATGTTCAGACAAAATCTGGTCTACGCTCTCGCCGGCCGCGAGCTTTTCCAGAATCAACTCTACTGTAATCCGAGTCCCGCGAACCACGGGTTTTCCCATCATGATCTTGGGATCGGAGATGACCATCGCCTCTGGCATCTAATGCTGTCTTCCCTCTTCAGTCTATAGCCCGCATCATATTTTGAAGCGCCTCTAAACCTGAAAGAGTTCACTCGGCCCGCAGTGCCACCGTAGGATCTATGCGAGTGGCCCTCACCGCTGGCACGTAGCAGGCGCAGGCGCACACAGCCAGTAGAAATGCGGGAATCAGAAAAAACGTAGACAGGTCGAAAGGATCAACGCGAAAAAGGAGGCTCTGGATGACTCGCGCCAGCAGGAGCGAGGCCCCTATACCGGCCGCAACTCCGCCGGCCGCGGGCAGCATGCCCTGCTTGAGAATGAGCAGACGCACATGGGAACTGCGGGCCCCCAGAGCCAGCCGGATTCCGATCTCGCTGCGGCGCTGCGAGACCCCGTAGGAGAGAACACCGTAGAGTCCGACTGCCGCCAGCAGGACGGCCAGCAGCGCGAAGGATCCGAAAAGCAAGAGGTGAAATTGGTGGTCCGATGCGGATTGCCCGAGCGCCTCCTCCATCGTCTGTACCTGAAACAGCGGCAGGTCCGGCTGTACCCGGTGAATCGCGGCGCGCACGGCGCCCATCAACGAGTGCGGTTCGGACGCAGTGTGCAGAATAATGTAGATGTCGTTGTAACGGCCGTCCAGCAGCGGCACATAGAACGTTGGTTGAATCTTTTCGTCCAGATGTTTCAGCACATCCCCCACTACGCCGATGACCCGATAGCGTGGAACAGGCTTTCCACTCCGCTTGTTTTGCTCCACGTCATTCCCGATCGTGATATAGCGCCCGAGCGGATCCTCACCGGCGAAATACTGCTTGGCCAGCGACTCGCTGATTAGCATTGTGCCTGGCTTAGGATGGTCGGGATCAAAGCCGATGCCGTCATTGCTGGTGAAGTTGCGGCCGCGCAAAAGAGGTACACCGGCCGCGGTAAGAAAGGCGGGGTCCACGCCACGGTCCAGGGCGTCCATCATCTGGCCCGGAGGCAACGGATGGCCTTCAATGCTGAAGACCCAGTCGCCGCAGTGCCCAAGCACGGGCGGACAGGAGGTCATACCCGCCGAGAGCACGCCGGGCACACGCTGCACTTGCTCGGAAAGCTGGCGGATGATGGCCGAAGTCTTGGCCTGCCCGTGGTGGCTCGGATCCGGTATGGAAATACCGACCATGAGCGTGTGATCCACTCGCACCCCTGGTCGGACATTGTAAAGAGCGGCGAAGCTACGGGCCAACAGGCCCGCCGCAATCAACAGGACCAGCGAGAGGGCCACTTCGGCCGCCACCAGCGTGTTGCGAAAACGGCTGTGCGCCCGGCTGGGCGTCGAACTCCGCGTGCTGTCTTTCAGGCTGTTCGCCACGTCGGTGCGCGAAGACTGCAGCGCCGGGAAGAGCCCGGAAGCGATACCCGTCACCAGCGCAACGCCGAACGCAAACAGGAAAACGAGCGGGCTGAGCGGGACCGAACCTGGAGGCAGCACCGCATCCGCATTGGGAGCATGCGAGACGAGGGCGTTGGTAATGATGCCTGCCAGAAGCAGGCCGCAACCTGCGCCTAACAGAGCCAGCAGGACGCTCTCAGTAAGTAGCTGTCGAATAATCTGGGCGCGATTCGCGCCTACCGCTTCCCGGATCGCAATCTCGCGCGTGCGCCCAGCCGCGCGCGTCAGCAGCAGGTTGGCGACATTCACGCAGGCGATGATGAGGACACACCCTACCGCCCCCAGCAGCACCAGCAGCGAGGTGCGCACGTCATGCACCAGGTAGTCGCGCAGCGAGACCACGTTCCCTCCCTTACCGCTCACCTCCTCCGGATGCGCCTGCTTGTACCGCGATACGAAACCGTCTATTTCGGCCTTGGCCTGTGCGACCGATACACCCGGACGGAGCCGGCCGACCACGAAGAGAAAGTGATTGTCGTGGCTTTGCGCCAATTCTGGAGTAATGTTCGCGAGCAGAGGAATCCATACTTCCACTGTTCGATAGGGAAAAGCGAAGCCGCGCGGCATCACGCCGATGATTTCGGCATTTTCTCCGTTGAGCCGGATCTGCTGGTGAATGACCGCCGGGCTTCCGCCGAAACGCCTCTGCCAGAGACTATAGCTGATCACCGCGACCCGCGGCGCCCCCAGCCGGTCTTCATCCGGTCGAAAGTTGCGGCCGAGTAATGGATTCACTCCGAGCGTCGGGAAGACCGACTGCGAGCAGAGGCAGGCATCCACCCGCTGGGGCTCGAACAGGTTGCCGGGACTCGCCAGGTTCAGCGAATCGCTGCCTGCGGCGCCTATCTTCGTGAAACTGTTCGAGAGCTTCTGCCAATCCAGAAAGTGGCCTGCTGCGACGTAATTGTAGGGATCGCTGCCGGGAGGGCCCACCGGATCCCGCTCAAAAAGGGCGGTCAGACGGGCCGGTTCCGGATAAGGCAGCGGCTCTATGAGAAAGGCGTTCACGATGCTGAAGATCGCGACGTTCGCACCCAATCCCAGCGTGAGCACCAGTACCGCCGTCACAGTAAACCCGGGCCGTTTCCATAGCTGGCGAAAGGCGAAATGAAGCTCGTGCGCGAGATCGGAAAACATGTTTGTCAAGATAGCTGTCGCATGCCGGTTGCCGCGGCAGTAAATACTTTACCTCGTTCATTTCATTGAAATCCCTTGTAGCCCGGGACGTTGGTCTCAGGGGCCCGGTGCTCGCAACCGGCACAGAGATGTGCGGGAACGAACAAAATCGAACTCCTCGCCGCAGGTAATCACGGCGGCGGCGAAATCAACGCGATAAACCGAGGACCTCAATCCGGCTGTACTGAAAAGAATGGCGATCGAACGCAAAAGCACGGCCTCGTCCGCATCCAGCAGCGCGAGAATTGCGCTCGAATCCCAAAGAACGCCCCGCCTGATGTTCACGCGTCCAGAATTGCGTGTTTATCGCGCGCTCCCGGTGATTGGGAGACTCCTAACGCCCGCATCGCCTCGTCGATCGTTAACAGGCTGGTGGGCATTGCTCTGATCGTATCGCTGCAGCCTCACTTGCCTCGCCAGCATTTCAATAGTGATATCGTGCCTGAAGGAAATCAACAGCTTCTTCGGTTACGCGGTACACCAGACGGTGTTCTTGCGTGACAGATTTTCACGGAGGCTTGTGTATGTTGTTTCGAGCGGCATCGGATACTTTTGTTTACCGTACAGCATTCCTGTACGCCGCCAGCAGCGGGCGAATTAAGTGGAATACATCCCGGGCAACCACCTGATTGCCCTTGCCGTTTGGATGGATGCCGTCTGGCTGCATCATATCCGGATGCTGATACACGTTGATCAGCAGGAAAGGCATGAACTTCAAGCGATACTTTTTCGCCAACTCCGGGAACATCGCCGTGAACGGCTTTACGTAATCCGGACCGTAATTCGGCGGCAAGGTGATTCCCAACAAAACCAGCGGGATATCGGCCTGCTTTAGGTGCTCGATCATCTCTTCGAGATTCTTTTTCGTCGCTTCCACTGGAATTCCGCGTAGGCCGTCGTTCCCTCCAAATTCGAGAATGACGAGCGCGGGATGCGCGGCAATCACGTTGCCGATGCGCGCCAGCCCATCGGTGGTTGTATCGCCGCTGACCCCCTGGTTATCGACACGATACTTATAGCCGTTCTCATCAAGCAGGTCTTGCAGGTCGTCCGGATAACTTCTGCCGGCAACTCCCGCCGTCAGGCTATCGCCGAAAGTGACGATGACTGGCCGGTTATCCGGCTCGACTGCTTTGGCAGGAGCGGCGGGCGTGGAACTTGTGGCGCTTTCAGTACGTTGTTCTGATTGAGGGGACGTATTGCTGCCGCAGGATGCCAGAAACAATCCGCCTGTTAGACAGGCTGCAACAATGAAGAAGGATCGCCGGTTCCCCATAGTTCCCAGCATCACATGTACTCAAACGACGTAATTGCGGATGTAATCGAGGTCCGCCAGCTTTGGAAAGTAATCGAAAACCAGTCGAGCCGGGTTGAGATTCTGCGTGACATCAGCTTCACGGTTCCGGGCGGCCAGTTTCTCGCCATCATGGGAGCATCCGGAAGCGGGAAGAGCACGCTGTTGGGCTTACTTGCGGGGTTGGACACCATTACCTCCGGCAGGATTGTCCTGGATGGCGCCGACATTACGGACCTGCGCGAGGACGATCTGGCGCGGCTGCGCGGCCGAAAGATCGGGTTTGTGTTTCAGTCATATCAACTCGTTCCCACGCTTACAGCCGAAGAGAACATCCTGCTTCCGGCTGAACTGAGCGGCTACGATGGCGAGCCGCGACGCCGTGCGAAAGAGTTGCTAGAGCGGGTGGGTCTTAGCAATCGCGCGCATCATTACCCGGTCCAGCTATCTGGCGGAGAGCAGCAGCGCATCGCTCTGGCTCGAGCTTTCATTACGCGGCCGCCGATTTTGATGGCGGATGAACCCACCGGTAACCTGGACAGCGCAAATGGGCAGCACGTGCTGGACCTGCTGGTCCAGTTAAACCGCGAACAAGGGACAACGCTGATTCTGGTCACGCACGACCGCGCCCTGGCCGAATACGCAGATCGCATTATCACTCTTCGAGATGGGCGAGTGCTCAGTGACGAGATGGCGGTTCGACCGGTGGAAGCATCATCGTGACGGACGCTCTTCCATTGCCCGCGAGTTCAAAAGCATCCTTCGGGATTCGGACAGCTTCGAAAATTGCCTGGCGCGAGTTACATGCCGCTCCGGCTAAGTTCATTTTTGTCGTTCTGGCTGTGGCGGTGGGCGTCGCAGCCTTGAGCGGCGTGAAGGGCTTCGGATACGCCTTTAGGGGCATGTTGCTACGCAATGCCAAGCAACTGATCGCCGCGGATCTGCAGGCGCAAACGTGGGGAATACCCACTCCGGAGCAGATCGGCCAGTTCCAGAAAGTGGCGGATCATTACGGATCGATGACGCGTGTAACAGAGACAATCTCGATGGCGGGATCGGCGGCCCAGCGCGTCCCGCAAATGGTCTCGGTGAAAGGCGTCGATCCTTCGGTTTATCCGTATTACGGCAAGTTAAAGCTAGATCCCGCGCAGCCGCTCTCAACTTTATTAGCGAACAACTCCTCGGCAGTAGTAACTCCGGAACTACTGTTGCGGTTGAAGATTAAGCCCGGCGAGAGCCTCCGGTTGGGGGGAAAGGAGTTCCGCATTGTAGGGACAATCGTGTCGGAGCCCGACAGACTCGCCTCCGGGTTTGGTCCGGGTATGCGCGTGATCGTCAGCCGGGCGGGGCTGGAGCGAACAGGACTGATTCAGTTCGGCAGCCGCGCCGCGCAGCGATTTCTTTTCAAGCTGAAACCGGACGCCAACCTTGACGCGATTAAGCCGCGCCTGGAGGCGATCATTCATCGTGTGTTCATCAGCGACTACCGCGAGGGCAGCCCCGTGGTCGGCAAAGCCATCGACAACACGACCACGTTTCTCAGCCTCATCAGCCTGATCGCGCTGATTGTAGGCTCGCTGGGCGTGGCCATGGCAATGTATTCGCACTTGCAGCAACGGATGGACACGATTGCAGTGATGAAGGCCCTGGGAGCGCGTGCTGGCCAGGTGATGCAGATCTATCTCATTCAGACCCTCTGGCTTGGGTTGGCCGGAGGATTGATCGGGGTCGCGATCGGCGCGCTGGTACAGAAATCCTTCCCGTTTTTGATCCACCGGGTGTTTGCTCTATTGCCGGAGGTGCCATGGGATTGGTCCTTCAGCATTCAAGGCTTGAGCCTGGGCGTGCTGGCAACCCTACTCTTCACGGTGCCGCCGCTGCTGAGCATCCGGAACGTACGCCCGAGCTTGGTATTTCGCCGGAATATGAGCGATGCGGCCACGGAAAGCCGCAGGAAGTGGCGCGAAAAGATTCCGAGCTGGTCGGGCGCGGTCTTGATAGTGCTCGGGTTTTGCGGCATCGCTATTTGGCTCAGCGGATCGTGGCGAATGGGGCTTTACTTTATGGCCGGCTTGACAGCAAGTATTCTGCTGCTGGCGGGAGTCGCGGCGCTATTGCTTTTCCTGATGCGCTGGATTGTGCGCCGGTGGAACCGGCGGCTGCCTTCCTCATTCCGGCACGGTTTTGCAAACCTGTACCGGCCGGGCAATCAGGCCCGCTCCGTGCTGGTCGCCTTGGGAATCGGCGTGATGTTTACGTTGAGCACGTACCTGTTGCAGCGCACCGTTCTCCAACAGGTGATTCGCGAAGGACCGGGCCGCGAGGGCAATCTGTTTCTTCTGGATATCCGCAATTCATCTGAGCTTACAAGCTTGATTGAATCGCAGCCTGGCGTAACGAGTAAGGTCCAGTTGGTGGGCTACATTGTTTCGCGAATGCTTTCGAAGAACGGCGTGCCAGCGAGCCAACTCCCGTTGACCAAGGAGCACAAAGCCGACCTGCAGACTGTGCGCATCACGACGGCACAAGCGCTTCCGACCGGCGTGGCGCTAAAGCAAGGCAAATGGTGGAGGCCGAAGAGCACCGAGCCGCAGCTTGCTGTTTCCGAAGATGCGGCGCGATCTTACAAACTGAGGCTGGGCGACCAACTTCAGTTTCAAGTTGCTGGCCAGACCATAGAAGCTCCTTTGGTGGCTATCTTCCGGCGGGAGCAGCGCGCACCGGTGCGGTACGAACTGGTATTTCCGGAAGATGCGCTGAAGGGACTTCCGGTCGTGTACTATGGCGCGGTACACGTGGATGCGGGGCAGATCCCGCAGGTAGAAGAAGCCGTTTTTGACAGATTCCCAACCGTGACTGTGATGAACCTGGCCGAAGTGCTCAAACGAATCCAAGAAGCGGTGGACCAGGTGGCGCTGGTGATCCGGTTTCTGGCGCTGTTTGCAATTCTGGCTGGTGTGATTATCCTTTCTTCGAGTGTTGCGGGAACGCGCTACCGGCGTATCCGCGAAGTGGCCATATTGAAAGCGCTGGGTGCAACCAGGCGGCGAATTATGAACATCTTCTCGGTCGAGTTTTCTATTCTGGGCGCGATTTCCGGATTGATAGGCGCGATCCTCGCCAACGTGTTTACCCGCATCATTGCCAATAAATTCATCGACGCGCCCTTCGATTTCAACTGGTGGTCGCTGTTGATCGCGATGATCGGAACCGTGCTGCTGGCTAACTTCGCTGGCTGGCTGGCGAGCGCGCGCATTTTGAACCAGAAGCCGCTCGAAGTGCTGAGGAACGAGTAACGCTTCCGATAGATTTACTAAGTGAGGGTAAATCGAGGTTGTGATTGCTAAAAGAGGCGTCGTCATCGTGCGCTCTAGGCAAAATCAGTTTGACCTTAGCCGTTGCGGTGGCACTGATCTCAGCTGCATTGATCGTCCGGTCCTATATGCCGTGTCCTTTCGGCGACGAATGGTTTTTCATCGATGCAATCGCCCGGGGGAGCGGACCGTCTTCCTGGCAGTGGTTGTGGAGCCAGCACAATGAGCACAGGCTGGTTATAACCCGGCTCCTTGTCTGGCTCGATTTGTCTGCGTTCCATGGCAACAACGTTTCGTTGTTTGTCGGGACTTATCTGATCCTGACCGTGCACTGGGCCGCCATCTGTTACGCCTTGGAGCGGTTCACGGACTTTCCCGCGCCGCTGAAACGAACCTTGCAAGGTCTTTTTGGTTTCTGCATCTTTCATCCCAATCAAAGCGAAAACCTGACTTGGGCCTTTCAAGTGTCGTTCGTCCTGGCCTTCGCCATTGCGACCATGGCACTGCTTGCGGCAACCTTCCTCAGGCAGATGCGCTGGCCTCGCCTGGCAACGCTTGGTGTGGCCGTTGCGCCGATTCTTGCAGCCATGAATGTCGCCGGTGGTCTGCTGATTGGACCCGTTGTGCTCGGCCTGGCGCTGATCCGGCGCTTTCGCATTCGCTTAATTGCAACTGTTCTCGTGTGCTTCGCTCTGAGCGCCGGGGCTTATCTGTGGCATTTGAACCCTCCCGATGCGTCATATCCGCCGGTACGCGCATTAGCGGACCCGAAGGGAATCTTTGTTTACGTTCTGACGTACTTCGGCGCAAGCTGGACCCGGCTCTTGCCCCACAAAGAACGAATTACGGCCTTACTGTCGATCATCTGCTTTACTGTTATCGCAGTCCGTTCAGTACGCAAGAAGGGACGCACGACAGACTTTGAATGGTTTTGCATTGGCGAGTGCAGCCTCATGCTTGCGGTTTCCGTGGCAACTGCGCTGGGCCGGCTGAAATTCGGGGTCGGGCAGGCGTTTGCCAGCCGTTATCAGACACCTGCAATGCTCTACTGGGCGGCGCTCGGTTCGCTTGTGCTCATCACTGTCTGGCGAAGCCGGCTAGCGAAGTTCCGCCTTGCTCAAACGGTGCTGGTTCTCATCATGTTTCTGTCGATGCTGACCTTTTTCAGAATGTGGAGCATTACGATAACCCGTGCGGATTCGCTTCAAAGGGCGTGCGCCGCGCTGATCAAAGGAAGCGACGATAAGCAAACTGCAAAAACGCTCGGCGCCTTGGATGCAGGCATAGAGCCAGGCGCGGCGCTGCTACGGAAGACCTGGAGCGGGATGCCCGTCAGGAGCGACGAGCAAAAGGGTATACAGCATTGACTCAGTTACCTGCCCGCTTGTCCTCACGCGGCCCTTGTTGCTTCGGCAGCCTCCAGCCGTTTTCTGGTCCTTGGACCGTCCGCCAAAGTTGCAATACATCGCGACAGCGGCAGCGAAATCAACCAGATTTGAGTTTCTCTTCTGCATACAGCGACAATTCGATCATCCGTTCGAGCAGTTGGTCCGGGGAAACACCCGCAAAATTCCTCAGCACGAGTTCCTTGACGTAAAGGCGTACCAGGAAGCGCAGTTGCAGCGCGCGAGTTTTTGTCGCGAACACGAAGTCGCGATGCCCGCTATTGACGATGATGAGATTGCGCTCTGCGTCGAACCGGGATCTCCACTGCTCTCCCGCCGCCCGCTCGAAGGTATAGCCCGGAAGGCCGCGCGCGTTGACCATCGTCTCGGTCACGGGGGACTCGATACTGGCGGTGATCGCTACCAAGGCCTCTGCCGTGCAGGTGACCTCGCGCTGTGTGACCGATACCTTTAGGCGTGTGAGGCCCGGCGTATCGGATGCCAGATACTCGATTTCCTGATCGGAAGTGCTCGCAAGTGAGCCGCCGCCGGAGGCGATCTCCCAGCAAAAGCGCAGGTCCTCGTCCACGCGCCGGCGGGATCGATCCCGCGGCAACGCGCGAAAGCGCCGCCGCTCGTTGATCGGCAGCGTGCTTGAGGCCGGTGAGGCAACAACGCTGAATAGCGGCCCCGCGTATTCGAAAAAGTGTCTTTGCGCTCCGCGATTAAGATCGGGCTCGGCAATGCCGGGATCGGAGGCTCCTTCTTCTCCTATGGCCGAGGCGCTCCGCTCTCGCCGTATGAGCGCGCCTGGATGTCAAACCAGTCGTACTCCTCGGGTGGGAGCGCGAGGAGCGCTTAGCGAAACGCTCGTTGAATCGCACGCAGCGATTGTTGACTAGCCTGTTCTTCTTCTGCCCGCTGTTGGGCCTCGATGAGCCCATTCAGATACGCTTCGAGAGGTTGCAACGCTTCCAGGAAGGCTGCGCACCGCTCAGCGTGGATGATGCCGCTTCGGGTGCCGGGCGTGAGATTGAGGAACGGCACGTCAACGAGGCCCTGCAGATACCGCAAGGACCAGGGTGGATGTTCGAGTCCAGGAAGCGTCGCAAGGTCCTCGATAACTCGGGTTCCCGCGCGAGTAAGCGCGACCCGGCAGCCATCGGCAGGCTCTGCAAGATAGAGCTCGGCATAAGCGTCGCCGAACCGCGTACGGACCGTGGGTAATTGATGCAGCAACCGGCCCTCGTATGCTCGCGGCTCGACCTCGTCGTGCTTGCGTGCCAGTTTGTCGACGACCGTCACGCGAACCTTCGCATTGCGGATCCGGTCGCGCAGCTCCGAGGCAAGATACCACTGGAGCTTTTCGCCGGAGAGCGTTCGGATTCCCTCAAGCAGTGGACTGACGCGGAGTTCTGTGCCGTCTGCCGCGAAAAGGACCCGCAACGGGCTCACCACGTAGCCTGAGTCGCCCTTGCGCATCGTCATTTGATAGGGGCGTCGATCGCTGCCGGTGGAAATCATCGTGAGCTGCTCGCCAACGGTCCAGAAAGAAAGTAGCCCAATGCCGAACTCGCCCTGCAGGCCGTTTCCAGCCCCTTCCGTTTTCAGCCGCCGCTTGATCGAGTCGCAGATATGCGTCGCAACGTACTTGAAATTTGGCCGCCCCTCCTCATCGCGGGGGATGCCATCGCCGTCATCTTTGATCGAAATATAGTGCTCGCCGTGCTCCCGGCCGCGGGTGATCGTAACGTTTTTCGCATGCGCGTCGATGCTGTTCTCGACAAACTCGGCGATCGCCTTTAGAGGATTACCCTGCGAGAGCGCGATGATGCGGATCGCGTTCCAATCATCGCCGATTCTGAGCTTCCCGCGATCGGCGGACTTCTTTAACCGAGAAATTTTTGATTTCGATCCGCGTATGGCGAGATCGTCGGCAGAATTGCGAGACACAGGTAATTCCTCTTCACTCACCGTAAGAGCAACAACTTTAGCGACGCCAGCCTTTTGTCAGCCCACCAAACATTTCGAAGGTCTTTCAATATCTTCAATGTCTTGCGGAATTCGAATGTTCGTCCGAACGCCAGCCGATGACCAGATGCCTTTTTGCAAGCTATTGGTTTTAAATGGTGGCCAGGGACGGAATCGAACCGCCGACGCCAGCCTTTTCAGGGCTGCGCTCTACCGACTGAGCTACCTGGCCGTATGGTTGGAAGCCTTCAGTTTACCAAACGAGCGAGTTTTAGCCGATTCCCTCGATAAAAGAGTCAAGCTGATTCCGGATCCTCGGTTCTGCTGATACAATTTGAACTCCAAGCAGGCTTTCCGTTGGGCCTGTAGCCGCAGTATCTGCTCTTCATGGATCTCGACCAACTCCACACGTTTCTTGAGATCGTTCGACTCAAGAGCTTCTCCAAGGCTGCCTTAACCTGCTATCGTACCCAGCCCGCCATCAGTGCTCAGGTTCGCCAGCTTGAACAAGAGTTGAACACAACTCTTTTCGATCGGTTTGGCGCCAAAATATCACTGACCGTGGCGGGGCGGATTTTTGCCGAGCACGCCGAACAGATTCTGGCTATCCGGCGTCGTGCGCAGGACGCCATCAACGAGCTCGAGAAGATTCCGCGAGGTGAATTGGTGATCGCGGCGAATGAGGCGACCTGTATTTACGTGCTGCCGAACGTTTTCGCTGAATTCAAGAAGCAGTTTCCCAATGTACAGCTATCGGTGGATCGATCGTACGGGACGCGCGTGGTGCAGGCCGTCCTGGATAACCAGGCAGACTTCGGAATCACCCAGCTTCCGGTTCAGGAAAAAAAGTTAGAAGTGGTGAAGATTTATTCGGATGAAATCAAATTGCTTGTTCCAGCCGGCCACAGACTCGCGTCTCACGAGCGAGTAGTACCCAGAGACTTGCTGGGCCAACAGCTATTACTTCCGAAGACAGGCACCACCAGGGCCCGGTTGAATAGCTGGCTTGATCCCGTTATGGAAGAATTACATGTTTCCATGGAACTGGATTCAACAGAGATGATCAAACGCTTCGTAATGGCGAATCTCGGGTTGTCGTTTCTGGCGGCCTCGCATTGCCGTGAGGAACAGGAACAAGGCAAGCTGGCGTCAGTGGCACTGGGTCCGGAAGCTATGATTCGCAGTGTAGGTCTCATTTACCGGCGGGATAAGTCGCTGTCGAAAGCGGCCTTAGGGTTTATTCAGGTGACCCTGGATCACGCCGGAAAGCAGATTGGCGCGGCTGGGAATCAACGCCTTCGGCTGGCCGGGTCATAGTCATACAATACGGGAAACGGTTCAGGGTTTCCAAGATGCCGCAACTTACAGCCAGGAGTTCGACGATCTTCATCGCGACGGGAGCAAAGACCCGAGTTTACCGTTCGGTGAATGACATTCCACCGGGGCTGCGCCGCAGACTGACAGAATCCACCCATGGCATGAACTCAGCCACCATTCTGATTGCAGACAAGCGAGGCAGAGCAGAACTGGTACGTGCTTTGCAAGGGCGTTCCAGCGAGGTTCAGTGCAGGTTGGTAGAAGCTTTACGGTCGCGCCGGGCCGAGGAGCCGTCTCCGCTCCAAAAGAGACGTTTTGGATTCGGTTCCGTGCGGCGATGGCTTGAGTTTCTGCTTCCGATGGCCCTGGGGGCCTCACTCTGGTTCCTCATTGAAGCGCACTTTTAGACATTTGCCATTTTTCCCTAATGCCCACTCCGGCCTGTGCCGATGAGATGGCTGTGACCACCGTATTTGAAGATCGTCCGCAACCCGCAGTCATTCAGGTCGCCAGCGGGGCTGGGAATGGCGCCAGAATCTCTGTCCCATGCACATTTCAGGGCATGCAGAACAAACGGCTGGTCGTGGATGCCGGGCAAATGCTTGCGGTATCAACGGCTGTCAGCATTGAATACAATGACGCCCTCTTTCTCGGCGAGGTTATGACGTGCCGCCAGAAGGCGGACGGCGCGTGGCGTCTGGACGTGAAAATAGAACAAATTCTGACCGGTTTGGAGAGCCTCATCGCTCTTCGTTCGCGATTGCTCGAAGATGGCGTGACTTCGCCATCCAGCCTCGTTCCGGCTAGAGCGGCTAAGTAGAGTGCCAATAGTCAAGCGGAAGAGGCGGCGCTTCGCCAGCATCAGCGCGTAAAACTGCTAAAGCGGCTATCCACACGGCTGCACTAACCGTGATAATCTGATCCGCGTGCAGCGCCTGCTTGATGCTCTACGCGACGAACATTCTAAAGTCACGCTGGACGTTGCTGCACTTGAACTCGCAAGCATTGAATTCCCCGGGCTCGACTTAGGAGCCGCAGGATTTCGCCTCGATAACCTGGCTGAGCAGATCGAGTCGCAACTTACGCCAGGGGCCAGCGGACTCGATTTCATAAAAACATGCAACGAGCTTTTGTTCGAAGTGCTGCAGTTCCGGGGGAACGAAGAAGAATATTACGATCCGCGAAACAGTTGTTTGAACTCGGTCCTCATGCGGCGGCTCGGCATTCCAATTTCCTTGTCCGTGGTTTACATGGAAATCGCGCGCAGGCTAGGGCGGCCTATCTATGGTGTCGGGCTTCCAGGCCACTTCATCGTGGCGTACGAAGATGCCCAAGAGCGATATTGGATCGATCCGTTCCATGCGGGCCGTATCTTGTCATTTGCGGATTGTGCTGCGGTGGCAAAGCAAACGTCCGGCGTCGATCTTCGTTCCAATCCGGCAGTACTCGCGCCAGTGAGCATGCGTCAGATTCTGGTTCGCATGCTCAGTAATCTGAAGGCAATCTATCTTCGGGGAGAGGCGTTCGACAAGGCGCGGCAAGTGCTTGATATTTTGATTGACGCCATGCCCGAGTACGCGGAGGAATACCGCCACCGCGGGTTGGTGCATCTACGCCAACTGAATCATCGGGCTGCAAAGACAGATTTGGAAACGTACCTGCGGCTGGAGCCCAACTCGCCGGAACGTGAGCAGGTGGAAAAAGAGCTTGTGCTGATTGAGCGCTGGAAGGCGGGGTTGAACTAACCTGTGGCGCTCAGTTCCTTCGCAGATGAACCACCGTCTCAAAATGGTACGTCTGCGGAAATAGATCGACCAAGGCGAGCCGTTCAATCCGATAAGCCGTGAGCAGCTTTTTCAGATCCCGCGCCATGGTTGCCGGATCGCAGCTCGCCACGATCAGTCTGTCCGGCCTTAGCCGAAGCAGTTCGGCAGTTACTTCTCGGTCTAATCCTGCCCGCGGTGGATCTGCCACGATCAGATCGGGTGCTTCACCCAGCGCCTGCAGAAATTCCTCGGCCGAAGCGCGGGCGCATCGGACATTCGCTGCGTTCTGCGCCGCGTTCGAGCCCAAATCACGAAATGCCGGCCCGCTCCTCTCTACCGCCTCAACCACCTGGAATCGCTGAGATAAAGCCAGCGAAAACAGGCCCACTCCGGCGTAGAGATCAATCGCTGTGCGCCCTTTCGCTTCGCCGATAACCTCTCGCACCAGCGCGTCAATGAGAAACCGGTTCACCTGAAAGAACGATCCGCGGCCGATTCTAAACTCGTATCCGGCGGCAGCATACCGTATTGGCCCACTGGCAAGGTTTGGAAGAAACGTTCCACACCACTCAAAAAACCGCGCGGCAACCGGCCGGCTTGAATCCGCGATCGTCAATTGAACTTCTGTTCCGTTCGTAAATAAGTCCACAGACCGCAAGAAAGAAGGCCATTCCCGCTGTTTTACGGCCCCACGCAGTTTGGCAATGGCATCAACCAGAAGCGGCGAAGCAATGTAGCAGTGGTCGATGGCGCACAATTCGCGCGAGCCAGCCTGATGAAATCCGGATCTGTCGTCTGCAAAATGAAGCTGAATCCGGTTCCGATAAAACCATGGATCGCCGCTGATCACCGGAATTTCGCCTTCGTAGCTGATTCCGCCACCCCGTCGTAGAGTCTCGCGGAGGATATTTCCCTTCTGCTCCAACTGAAACGTGTACTCCGCATGTTGATAATGGCAGCCGCCGCAAGTTCCGAAATATTCGCACCTCGGAACGATTCTTTGCGAAGCGGGCTGAACAATTTTCAATGCGGAACCACGGAGTAGGCCGCTCTTCACCTGCTCGGTTGCGATTGAGACCTCTTCACCAGGAAGCACGAACGGCGTCAGTACTACCTGGCCGTCGATGCGCCCCAAGCCCTCGCCGCCGTACACCAGCTTCTCGATGCGCACTGTCGCCGCCTGCGAGCTTTTGTCTATTTCAACCGCGGTTGATTGCATCCCTTACGATAAAGATTCGCTCACTGCATGAAAACGCGCGTTTTTTCCGGGGTTCAACCTAGCGGCAAGCTCCATATTGGTAATTATCTGGGAGCGATTAAAAACTGGGCCGAAATCCAGAGTTCCTACCAGAGTATCTTCTGTATCGTAGACCTGCACGCGGTGACCATCTACCAGGATCCGGCCGAAGTATGCGCAAAAATTCGCGAAACAGCGGCTCTCTTTATCGCCGCCGGCATCGATCCAGATCAGTCTTCCATTATTGTTCAATCCAGCATTTCCGGTCACGCGGAACTGGCTTGGCTGCTCACATGTGTGACCCCGCTTGGCTGGCTCAACCGCATGACGCAGTTCAAAGCTAAGGCCGAAAAGCAGGAGACAGTAGGGGATGGACTTCTGCAATATCCGGTGCTGATGACTGCCGACATTCTGCTCTATCAGGCTGGGGTCGTGCCCGTCGGAGAGGACCAATCGCAACATCTGGAGCTGGCCCGGGACATTGCGCAGCGGTTCAATTCCATTTATGGCGATACCTTCGTTATGCCGGCCACTCATCTGCCTGTGGTGGGCGCGCGCATCATGGGTCTGGATGATCCAACACAGAAGATGAGCAAGTCGGCGTCTGGTTCCGGCCACGCGATTGCCTTGCTCGACGACGCTAAAACGATTCAGAAGAAGATCGCCCGCGCCACTACCGATTCGCAGCCATCCGTTGATCCCGAGAATATGGGGGCCGGTATCGCGAACCTATTTACAATTGGGAATGCGTGCGATGGTTCCATAACTAAACAAGACGTGGCTGGAATGCGTTACGGCGGTTTCAAAAAGCGAATCGCCGAGGCGGTCATCGCCCGCCTGGAGCCCATCCAACGGCGCTATCGCGAAGTAACCTCCGATCCTGCCTACATCCATGCAGTCCTAATGCGTGGGCGAGACCGTGTTATGCCGATTGCCGAAGACACAATTCGTAAGGCAAAACGGGCCATGGGACTATACGTGTAGGAACAAGCCTCGGTTTGCGCATCCGATTATCTCAGCCACCGCCACGAGGAAAAAAATCCTGGCAGATTTCGCGGGGCGTGCGAGCCGGCATCCGGCGGTATCATGGGGTTGCTTGAGCATCCAGACCCCCGCACCACTGAGGCCTGTCGAGCGCGCTAAGAAATACAGAACGTGGGCAATCATCATTGCCACGAGCCTTATCTCTTTCGTGTGCATGGCCTGGGTCCTCAATGGTGCGGGCCTGGGACGCATCTGGGGCGAGGTGCGGCACATGCACTGGAACTGGGTGGCCGCCGCCGTAGCCTTGGACGTCTGCGTCTACCTGCTCCACGGATGGCGATGGAAGGTCCTCCTCACACCGATTCGGAGGGTTCCTTTTTCTTTCACGGTCGAAGCTATCTATGTCGGCCTGTTTGCCAACGAAGTTTTACCTCTGCGGGCAGGAGAATTGATTCGTTGTTTCCTGCTGTCTAAATCCAGCACGATTCCGCTATCGGTAACGTTCGCTTCCGCCCTGATCGAGCGCATGTTTGATGGCATCTGGCTGATGGCCTGTTTCTTCTTCTGCCTTCACCTGGGCCGCCTACCCGGAGTGCTTATGAAGGGGGGATACATACTCGGAATTCTGATTGTTATCTGTGGAATTGTCCTTGGATGGGGCATGTATAACCACAAGCAGTCTCTTGGCCCCATCTTTGGGATCAAGTGGCCGCGCTGGTTCAACACGCTTATTGCGGATTTGCACCTGATCGGGCACTCGCGGTATTTGTACTTCGCGTTTCTGCTCAGCGGCGCCTACATGCTGGCGCAGACTCTTCCCATCTATGCATTGGTCAAGGCCAACGGACTCAATGTGCCATGGACAGCATCGTTCACCATGATGGTTTTGCTGCGCCTCAGCAGCATCGTCCCGCAGGCCCCCGGGAACCTGGGATCTTTTCAGTGGGTGACGGCGCGAACCCTCATCATGTTCGGGCTCGCTTCAGCGCATGCGAAGCGTTTCTCGCTGATTCTGTGGGCGGTGGTTACACTTCCGCTGATTGTTATCGGCTTCATCGCGGTCACGCTCGAGGGTATAAACATGACCCATCTCCACAAGGAAGCCACGGCCGCCGCCGAGGATCACGAAAACTCTCGCTAGAATAGTCATCAAAGGGTTCCGGCTGTGTTCGCCCTGCTCTTTCTCGCTGCATATCTCGGAGTCGCTCCTGCAACCGATCCGCACACGGCCGGATTGCAGGCGCTTGATCATCAGGACTACGCTCAGGCCGAGCAGATTTTTTCCAAGCTCGCGGAAGCAGATCCGAAAGATTACGCGGCGCTGTTTAATCTCGCTCTTGCCGAAACAGGTCTCAAAAAGGAGAGCGAAGCCGCGGGGCATTACAAACAGGTCCTGGATCTGAAGCCGGGCCTTTATGAAGCTGAGCTCAACTTGGGTATTCTCGATGTGCACAACCAGCGCGCCGCGGAAGCGGTCCCGCTGCTGCGCGATGCCGCTAGCAAAAAGCCCAATCAGGCCAAGCCCCAGCGCTATCTGGGTGAAGCGTTGCTTCAAAGCGAAGACCTCGACGGAGCCGCCGTGGCTTTTCGTGCGGCGCTGGCGCTCGACCCGAAATCTGCCACCGCGGAGCTCGGACTCGGTCAAATTCTGTTGCGGCAGGAGAAGCCGGAAGAAGCACTGCCTCATTACCGGCAGGCCGCAAATCTCGATTCAAACCTGAAGTCCTATCTTCTGGAGGTGGCTGCGGGCCTTTCGAAAGCGAATCATCCGGACGACGCAATCGCTCTGCTGAAAGAGTTTCCGGAAAACGTGGGGGCGCGGGAGGAGTTGGGGCGTCTTTATCTGGCGACCAACCGCCCGGCCGATGCGGTCCCGGAGTTTCAGGCCGCCGTCGCGATATCCCCGACACCGGCGAATCAACTGGCGCTGGCTACAGCTTACTTGCGCAATCGCCAGCCGGACGCCGCCGCGCCGATACTCGAGCGTGCTCTTTCCTCGAATCCGAAGGATTATGATTTGCGCATGGCTGTTGGGCGGATCTATCGCGACAAACACGACTATGTTCCGGCCGCCAACCAATTCATCGCCGCCGCCCGCTTGAAACCGGATGCCGTCGAGGCATGGAATGAGGCGATTAATGCCCTGGTCATTTCCCAGCAGTATCCCGTGGCGTTAGCGGCGCTCGATCAAATCCATCGCCTGAATGCAGATTCGGCAGGCGATTTTTACTATCGCGCCATCGTTCTGGACAAACTGCACCAGGTCAAGCCGGCCTTGGCCAGCTATCAGAAGTTTCTCGCCATAAGCCAGGGCAAGTTCCCGGACCAGGAATTCATCGCCAGGCAGCGCAGCAGAATTCTCGAAAAGGAGGCTAATCGATGAAGCTATCTATGCACCGGGCTACGCGAATCGGAGTGGGTTTAGCAATCGTTACATTTGTTTCGTCGGGTTATGCACAATCCTTTATCGCGGAGCTAAAGACAACGGAACACAATCCGGCCAAGCGCTCCGAAAAGGCGTTGGTGCTGGCCGACTCAGCGTTCGATAACGCCCGGGATTTCTATAATAAGGGTGAAATCGACAAAGGCGACGCTCAACTCGACAACATGACCAAGGCCCTGAATTTCTGTGTTGAATCTTTGCAGGAAGCCAGGAAAGCCAAATATTACAAAAAGGCGGAGCTGAATGTAGCCCTCCTACAGCGCCGGATGGCCAGTCTTCTGGACGACATTGATGTTCAGGAGCGAGGTTGGGCCGACCAGACCAACCGGATGCTCGATCAGATCCACGACAAGCTGCTGGCCGGAGTTATGAAGAAATGAAGCTGGGTTTCGCGACCTGCGCGGTTCTGTGCGCGGGTTCCCTTGTTTTTGCGCAGGATAGGGACTTCCTGACGCCCAACGAGGTCGATCAGGTCCGCGAGGCACAGGATCCTAATGACCGGCTAGCGCTCTATGTCCACTTCGCCAAGCAGCGGATGGACTTGCTGCAGCAATATCTTGCCAAGGACAAGCCGGGTCGCAGCATCTTCATCCACAACACTCTGGAGGATTACGGCAAGATTATCGAAGCAATTGATTCCGTCTCCGACGATGCGCTTCTGCGCAAGCAATCGCTGGATAAGGGCCTGATCGCAGTCTTGAATGCCGAAAAGGAGTTTTTGGACGAGCTGAATAAAATCCAGAACAGCAACCCCAAGGACATGGACCGGTATCAATTCGTTTTACAGCAGGCTATCGATACAACCAGCGACAGCCGCGAACTGTCGATGGAGGATTCGGGGAAGCGCGCCTCCGAGTTGACGGCGGAAGATGCCAAGGAAAAGAAAGAGCGCGAGGCAATGATGCCGTCTAAAGAAGTGGATTCCCGCAAGAAGTCTGCCGCAGCACAGGAGCAGCCAAAGAAAAAGATTCCTACGCTCTACCGGCCCGGCGAAAAGCCGCAGCAGCCACAAAACTGACCCGCGCCTGCGGATTTTGCGATTCAAAGCGGAAGCCGGGCCCGCACGCGCAAGCAAGCTGTTGTCGTAAATTGAAAGCAGAGGTCCGATTCGTGGCTCATAATCATCAACATGATCGTGCGCGCAAAACCGGTTGGATTCTTTGGATTTCTTTAGCTGCGACGCTTGCATTTACCGGGTTTGAAGTGTTTGCCGGTCTGCGTTCGCAAAGCCTGGCGCTGCTTTCTGATGCGGGACACAACTTTACCGACGCGATTGCTTTGCTTTTGGCCGCGGTTGGTTTCTATTTGCAGGGGAAGCCTGCGAACCAGGTCAAAACTTACGGGTACCAGCGCGCGGGCGTTATCGCCGCGTTTCTGAACGCCTCAACTCTCATTGTTATTTCCATCGCCATCTTCTGGGAAGCCGCGGTGCGAATCGTGCAGCCCGAACCTGTTAATGACCGGATCATGCTGTGGGTTGCGGTGCTTGCCTTGTTTCTTAACAGCGTCGTCATGCTCGGTTTGAACAGCGGGCAGAAAGAGGACATAAATATCCGCGCCGCCTTCATTCACATGTTGGGCGACGCATTGGGGGCAGTTGCGATCATCCTGGGTGCAATCGCCATCCGCTTCACAGGATGGACCTACATTGACCCTATACTTTCGATTGCGATTGGCGTTTTGATCATCTATACAGCCTGGGACATTGTCCGCGAGTCGCTGAACATACTGCTAGAGGGATCGCCGCGAGGCGTGGAACTGGCGAACGTCACCACCGCTATGTCCGGAATCGAAGGTGTTTTGGACGTTCACGATCTGCACATCTGGAGCCTCGGAGCCAGGACTCATGCCCTCAGCTCGCATGTGCTAATCGATGACATGCCGCCATCCGCAAGCGAACGTATTCTGAAGCGAATCAACTCGGTGCTGTGCGGGTTTGGGATTCACCACACAACCATCCAGTTCGAGCACATGCCGTGCGTACTATCCGATAACGGCTGCCGCATGACCGCGGATCACAGCGAGGCTGATGACCATGGCCATCAGCATTGACGAAACGGGCCCCTATCGAACACCCGGCAATCTGACCTGAGCCGCACGACCGTATCCCATAATCGGACACCCGGCGAGACTACCGCATTGTGCCTTGTAGCCTAAAATCAGTAGGTTAGCGGTGAATAGAGGGCTGGCCGCTGAAATGCACTTCACACACGCAAATAAACGTCATGGCAATGGATGTACCTCGCGGCAAAGAAGTCGCACGAAAACGGCTGATGAAGCGGATCGCCTGGATCACAATCGCAGTTATCGCTATCGGCGGCACCACCGTCGCGCTCGCACGTCTAAAGCCTGCAGCCCCCTCGGTAGATATGAGCGGCTTATGGCCTGGAACGGTGAAGCGCGGTCCCATGGAGCGGCAAGTGCGCGGTTTGGGCGCGCTCAAGCCCGAAGAGATCCATTGGATTGCCGCGGCTCAGGACTCGCGTGTTTCCCAGATCGACCGGCGCGCCGGGATTGACCCGGTGAAGGCGAACGACGTGATCCTGGTCCTCAGCGACCCGGATCTCGAACTCGAAGCCGAGAAGGCGGAATGGACCATGAAGCAGGACCAGGCGCAGCTTGCGAACCTGAAAGTAAAGCTCGAAAGCGACAAGCTGGATCAGCGCGCCAGCCTTGCCGAACTGGAATCCCAATACACGCAAGCGAAATTAACTGCTGACCGCGATCTCGAATTAACCCGCCTCAACCTGTTAAGCGATCTGACATCGAAGCTTTCCGTCGATCAGGCGAATCAGTTTCAGAACCGTGTCGCTCTCCAGAAGCAGCGCCTCGGCATTGCGGATGAGTCCATCAAGGCGCAGATTGACGCTCAGGAAGTTGTGGTCCAAAGCTCTCGAGCCGCCTATGAACTGAAGCGGAAGCAAGTGGACCAGTTGACAATTCGCGCCGGGATCGATGGTGTTCTTCAGGAAGTCGATGTTGAGGTGGGCCAGCGGGTCACCGCCGGGACCATACTTGCGAAAGTTGCAGACCCGAAAAAGCTAAAGGCCGTGCTGCAGATCCCTGAAACGCAGATGAAAGATGTTCGCATCGGACTGGACGCTTCTATTGATACCCGCAATGGTCTCATTCCGGGCCGTGTGATCCGCATCGATCCGGCCGCCCTGAATGGTACGGTTGGTGTGGATGTGGCGCTGCTGGGAGCCTTGCCTCCGGGCGCACGCCCTGAGTTGAGCGTGGACGGCACCATAGAGATTGAGCGCCTGCCCGATGTTGTGTACGTGGATCGGCCCGTATCAGGTGAGCCGGATACTACCATTGGCCTGTTTAAAATTGATCCGGATGGCAAAGGCGCTACCCGGGTAAACGTCAAATTAGGCCGGGCTTCCGTTAATACGATTGAAGTACTGGAGGGCCTGAATGTCGGCGACCGGGTAATCCTTTCCGATATGTCCCAGTACGATTCGTACCAGCGGATTCGATTGAACTAGAAATTGAACCAGAATGTCATGGCAAACGTAATTAGCTTGTTAGCCCAAAGGAGGACTGAAGCAGAATGACCGCATCTGAGCCGTTGATCCATTTGGAAGGGGTCACGAAAGTGTTCGTAACCGATGAGGTAGAGACCCACGCTCTATCGGGCATCCACATCGATATCCAGCGAGGCGAATACGTCTCGATTTCCGGACCGTCCGGCTGCGGCAAATCGACGCTGCTCGCCATTCTGGGACTTTTGGATTCGCCTTCTTCGGGAACCTACATATTGAATGGAAAACCGGTTCAAAGCCTAAAGCTGTCGGAGCGCGCGCGCATCCGCAACCGCGAAATCGGCTTCATTTTCCAGGCATTCAATCTGATCGGCGATCTGAACGTCTATGAGAACGTGGAACTTCCGCTTACTTATCGCGGCATGCCATCCAGCGAGCGTAAGAAGAAGGTTCACGAGGCTCTGGAGCGGGTCGGCATGTCTCACCGAATCAAGCACTATCCATCGCAGCTTTCGGGCGGCCAGCAGCAGCGTGTAGCGGTTGCTCGCGCGCTTGCGGGCGATCCATCCATACTGCTGGCCGACGAGCCGACCGGTAACCTGGATTCTCAAAACGGCGAGCAGGTGATGGATCTGCTCCGAGAACTGCACCGCGGCGGCGCAACCATCTGCATGGTCACCCACGACCCGCGATATGCGCGCTATGCCGATCGCTCTATTCACTTGTTCGACGGACGCGTTGTGGAGGAAAACGTAGAACTCCCTGTATGAGGTATGTCAAGGAATATTGATATTATTGCTGTGGGCTTAATCTTGCTCGGCTTTGCGGTATTCACGCAGACGCGGAACGCGTTTCGATTTGAGGTCACTTCGCATCGCCTCGGCTTCTTTCATCAGCCGTACGGTCCGATTGTCGTGATCCCCGATCCGCCGCCTGCACCGCATGTCCCGCCGATACCCTTTACGCGCGACTAGGCAGACTGCGCTCTGGTGGTTGTGCTAGGGCGCCTGCTTTACGCTATGAATAGCACTCCGCAATGATCTCTCTACGTAACATCGAAAAGTATTTCCAACACGGTCCGACGAAGACTTTCGTCCTCCGCCGGGTCACCATCGATATCAAACAAGGCGAATTCATTTCCATTATGGGTCCGTCCGGGGCCGGTAAGTCCACGCTCTTGCACCTACTCGGCATGCATGATAGCGCCTGGACCGGCGAATACGATTTTCTGGACCACCCCATTCACAGAATGAGCAAAAAAGACCGCTCAGAACTTTACAAGAAATATATCGGCTTTGTTTTTCAGAGCTACCATCTTCTGGACTCGCTCACCGTTTACGAGAACCTCGATATCCCGCTCTCCTACCGGAATGTCAAAAAATCGGAACGCCAGAGCATCGTTTGCGATACTCTGGACCGCTTCAGCATGGTAGGCAAGAAAGATCTCTATCCCAACCAGCTCTCCGGCGGCCAGCAGCAGCTTGTCGCCATTGCACGCGCGATGATCGCGAGCCCGAAGCTGATCCTGGCTGACGAGCCGACCGGCAATCTGCACTCGAGCCAGGGGAAGGAGATCATGGAGCTTTTTAAGAAGCTTAATGACGAGGGGACCACAATCGTTCAGGTCACGCACAACGAGAAAAATGCCGAATTCGGAAACCGCATCATTCACATCGAGGATGGCTGGATCACCCCCAACTGAGCACGGGGCGGATTTTACTCTCCGCGGGGCTTCGGTCCCGCCTCAAACAATGAAAATTGTGCCTTCTCAAATGCGCATTCTGATCGCGGACGATCAGCCCGATGTGCTTGAGGCGCTGCGGCTCCTCCTGAAGCGCGAAGGTTTTAAGATCGAAGCGGCCGAGTCGCCTCAGCAAGTGCTTCAGATGATCGAAAATCGTGATTACGACGCGGCGATCATCGACTTAAATTACAGCCGCGATACTACCTCCGGACAGGAGGGCCTGGATTTGCTCGCTCGGATACAAACCGTAGATGCCATGCTCCCGGTCATTGTGATGACTGCCTGGGGCAGCGTGGACCTCGCAGTGGAAGCGATGCGCCGGGGAGCGCGAGACTTCATTCAGAAACCGTGGGAGAATGAGCGGCTCGCCTCCATCGTCCGGACCCAGTTAGAGCTGAGCGAAGCCATTCGCCGGGGACAGCGATTGGAAGCGGAAAACGCGCTGCTGCGAGGAGATAACCTGCCGACCATGATCGCGCAGGCGCCCGCGATGGGACCGGTACTCGATCTCATTTCACGGGTTGGGCCCTCGGATGCAAACGTGCTGATTACGGGTGAACCCGGCAGTGGCAAGGAAGTAGTCGCCCGCACTCTGTACGCCATCTCGGGGCGCTCCACTAAGCCCATGGTTACAGTGAACGCCGGCGGTCTCGCCGAAGGAGTTTTCGAGAGCGAGTTGTTCGGTCACGTAAAAGGCGCGTTTACCGATGCCAAGATGGACCGTGTCGGGCGCTTCGAGTTGGCCGATACCGGGACGCTGTTTCTGGATGAGATCGCAAATGTTCCACTGAACCTTCAATCCAAATTGCTTCGTGTCCTGGAAGTGGGCGAGATGGAGCGAGTCGGTTCCTCGAAGACGAAGAGAGTGGATGTTCGCGTGATCTCCGCTACCAACGCAAACCTTCCACAAGAAGTGCAGAATGGGCGTTTTCGCCAGGATCTGCTGTTCCGCTTAAATACCATCGAAATCCATGTACCCGCGCTGCGCGAACGCAAGGAAGACATTGTGCCGCTGGCCAACCATTTTCTGGGAGTTCACGCGCGGCGCTACCGGAAGAACATCGCCGGCTTCGATCAAAATGCGCTCCAGGCCATGCACGAGCACGCCTGGCAGGGCAATGTGCGCGAACTCAATCACGTGGTAGAGCGCGCCATTCTGATGACGCAAGGGAATTACATCAAGGCGAGCGATCTGGCTTTGCGGGCTTCGACCCCGGGTTCGGCGCGGCTGGAAGACATGAGCCTGGAAGAGGTGGAAGGATTCCTCATCAAGAAAGCATTGGCCCGGTACGGCGGGAATGTCAGCCATGCGGCCAGCGCACTGGGCCTCAGCCGCAGTGCTCTCTATCGCCGGTTGCAGCGTTTCGGCCTATAACAGGCATTCGTGGGTAAATTCAAGCTCAGCCATGATGCGCGAGTGCTGCTGCTTGCGCTGGTGGCCGGATTACCCGCAGTAATCGCGGTTATTGTTCTCCTGGCAGTTGGCGGCTTTTCAGCGCGGGAACAGTTAACGATCGAGATTGTCGTCGTCCTCTGCTGGCTGAGTTTTTCCTTCGCCGCCCGTGGCCGTGTGGCCGGGCCGTTGCGCACCCTCGCGAACCTTCTGGAAGCTATGCGCGAGGGCGATTACTCCATTCGCGCCCGAGTCGAAAATCCGAATGAGCCGATGGGCGAGGTGATGCAGCAGGTCAACGCCATGGCCGCTACATTGCGCGATCAACGCCTGGGCGCTCTCGAAGCAACAGCCCTGCTGCGCAAGGTAATGGAAGAGATTGAAGTCGCCGCTTTTGCCTTCGATCCGCAGCAGACTCTCCGGCTGGTTAATCGAGCGGGAGAGCGGTTGTTGGCCCAGCCTGCCGAGCGCCTGCTGGCGCGCGATGCCACCTCATTGGGCCTGGCCGAATTTCTGGTCGGAGAGCCGGAACAGACGATTCAACGTTCCTTTCCGGGAGCAACAGGGCGATGGGGAATCAGGCGAAGCCAGTTTCGCGAAGGCGGCGTCCCGCACCAACTGCTGGTAATGACGGACTTAACCAGACCCCTCCGCGAAGAAGAACTGCAGGCTTGGCAGCGTCTGGTACGCGTGCTGGGGCATGAGCTCAACAATTCGCTGACGCCGATTAAATCCATTGCACAGAGTCTGGAGAACCTGGTGAAGACCGATCCCCGTCCGGAAGACTGGGCAGATGACATGTCGCGCGGGCTGAACGTAATTGCGACCCGTTCTGAATCGCTCAGTCGCTTTATGAGTTCCTACGCCCGTCTCGCGAAATTGCCGGCTCCGAAATTCGGCCCCGTTGAGGTCAACGCACTCCTCCGCCGCGTGACAAACCTGGAAACCCGCATGCAGGTCTTCTTTGAAGAGTGCCCGCCTCTCACCATTCAGGGCGATGCAGATCAACTGGAACAGGTTCTGATTAACCTGATACGAAACGGCGTCGATGCGTCGCTCGAAACGGGAGGGCGGGTCTTTGTGCGGCACGAGCGCACGCCGCTAACAGTAGAAATCAAAATCCGCGATGAGGGGCCCGGTCTCTCCAATACCGCCAATCTATTCGTTCCGTTCTTTACAACCAAGCGGGGAGGATCCGGAATCGGTCTTGTGTTGAGCCGGCAGATTGCGGAAGCGCACAACGGCTCCGTTGCACTGCGAAATGCGACCAACGGACCCGGATGCGAGGCAATCCTTACGTTGCCGGTTCAATGAGCGCAAGAGTGCGCTGCTGCGGCGCTCTGCTGCGAGCTATCGGCGTGATAGGAACTGCGCACCAAGGGCCCTGCTTCTATGTGCGCGAAACCCATTTCGCGACCGGCCTGCTTATATTCGTCGAATTCTTCCTGCGGAACATACCGCAAGATGGGAAGGTGCTTCTGCGATGGCCGGAGATACTGTCCCAGTGTAAGTACCTCGACATGATGGTCTCGTAAGTCCTGCATCACTTTGAGGATTTCCGCCGATGTTTCTCCAAGTCCGACCATCAGGCCGGATTTCGTGGGCATCTTTGGGCGCACTTGCTTTGCGTATCGAAGAATATCCAACGATCGTTCATACCGGGCGCCTAGCCTCACCTTTCGGTACAACCGCGGAACCGTTTCCGTATTGTGGTTGAGCACGTCCGGATGCGCATTCATGACGATATCCATGGCTGGATGCGAGCCCTGAAAATCGGGAATAAGCACTTCTACTTTGCATCCCGGAACTTGGCGTCGGATCTCTTGAATCGTGAGTGCGAACAACTCCGCACCCCCATCCTTGCGATCGTCGCGATTCACACTCGTGACAACCGCGTAGCGGAGTCCAAGCACGGCACAGGCCTCACCTACCCGGCGGGGCTCATCGTAGTCCACTGGAAGAGGAGCGCCTTTCTGCACCGCGCAAAATCCGCAGCGGCGGGTGCAGACATTTCCAAGAATCATAAAAGTTGCAGTGCGAAGATTCCAGCATTCGCCGACATTCGGACATGCCGCGCTCTCGCACACGGTATGCAGCTGCAGCCGGGTGACAAGGTTCTTCAGTTCCCGATAGTTCTCGCCTACCGGCGCCGGGGCGCGAAGCCACTTTGGCCGCTCAGGCTGAGAAGTG
This sequence comes from Bryobacteraceae bacterium, assembly GCA_035475915.1. Lineage (GTDB taxonomy): Bacteria > Acidobacteriota > Terriglobia > Bryobacterales > Bryobacteraceae > Bog-105. Next base: position 20,758 of record DATIMA010000147.1, on the reverse strand, counting down.
ATGGTGACCAGCACTCCTTCAGTGTAGCCTTCCAGGCACTATAAACGGGTCTTCTTAATACGAACGTTTTACTGATAATACGTTTAATTAAGAACGATTTCATCTTTCATCCCGATGCAACCTGGACGCGCTCCGGCGTATCCAAACAGTTGTAACCGGAAGCACTCCCGATTACGAAAGAAATAAGTGTTGCGCTCAAGCCACAGTTGCTTCGGCGTTAGCGCAAACAAGAAAGCTTTGGAGGTTTTTCATGAAGTACGCCATTTTTTCAGGCGTAGTGTCTCTAGGATTGTTAGTCAGCGGTGCTCAAGCGCAGGAAGGCTCTCACAATGATGTGACAGTCTCCGCAACAGGTGTCTTTCAGAAGAGCACGACAGGCAATGGCATCACTCAAACGGCCACCCAAGAGCCGGGAGTACTTGCGACGTACCGCTACTTTTTCACCGACCATCAAGGGCTTGAATTCAATTATGGGTTCACCCGATTCAACCAGCAGTACACAGGGGCGGGCGGCGCGAGTGCGCTCCCGCTTTCAGGCTTAGGGCTAACCGGTACCAGCTTGAGCGTGCCCACAAATAGCCACGAGGCGACGCTATCGTATGTGTATCGTATGGCGGCCCGGCACCGTCTATCGCCGTTCGTCAGCGCCGGCACGGGACTTTGGGTGTTTTCTCCACAGTCGTTTGCCTCTTTCGGAACGGGTAATGGCGATACGTTTGTGACGCCGGATTTCGTGTATGGCGGCGGCGCTGATTTTGCTTTCAGCCGGAAGGTAAGTTTGCGGTTGGGCTATCGCGGTCACGTGTTTCAAGCACCGGGCTTCGGTATAGGCGCAATCAAAACAGGAACGGTGGCTTACCTGTCTGAGCCGTTTGCCGGTCTTTCATTCCACTTCTAATTAAGAGAGGATGGAAAAGAGGGTCCCTGGCATATTGGGGATCCTCTTCTTTTCAGGACTACATCTCGCGGCGATTTTCAAGCGAACGCGACATAGTAACTTCATCCGCGAACTCTAAGTCGCTACCGACAGGAATTCCCATGGCTATGCGGGTGACGCGTGGTCCCAGCGGCTTGAGAAGCCGTGATAAATAGACTGCGGTGGCTTCCCCTTCCACTGTGGGATTCGTGGCCAGGATGATTTCCTGGATCTCGCTCTGCCGCAACCGATCGACAAGGCCCTTGATTCGCAACTGTTCTGGACCAATGCCGCGCAGCGGTGAAATGGCTCCGTGAAGCACGTGGTATAGTCCACGGAATGCACGTGTGGTCTCGATGGGAAGAATGTTGTGCGGCTCTTCGACCACGCAGATCTGCGCGTGCTCACGATGCGGATCGCGGCAGTACAGGCACAACTCACCGTCGCTGATGTTATTGCACTGCGCGCAAATTCCAAGCTTATCTTTGATATCGAGAATCGCTTCGGACAAGCTTTGGGCATCTTCCCGGGGCACACGCAAAAGATGAAATGCGATACGCTGCGCCGACTTCTGCCCGATGCCAGGCAACTTCTTGCATTCCTGAATCAACCGCGCGAGCGGCTCCGCGAATTCCGCCATGCCTGCGAAGTTAGAACATGCCCGGCGGTAGTCCAAGGCCGCCCAGCATACCGCCCATCTTCCCCTGAGCCTCTTCGTCCACTTTCTTAGCAGCCTCGTTAAAGGCGGCCATTACCATATCCTGCAGCATTTCAACGTCGCCAGCCACTTCAGGATCAATCTTTACACCCAGAACGTTTTTATGACCATCCATCTTTACGTTCACCATTCCTCCGCCTGCCGAGGCATCGACCCGGATGGCCGCGATCTGTTCCTGCAGCTTTTCCTGCATCTGCTGCGCCTGCTTCATCATGTTCTGCATGTTGCCGGGCATTTTCATGAAGTAATTCCTTTTCTATTCAAGCGGTGAAGATAGATTGCCTTCGCGCTTACTCATTCAAATTTCGCACGGTGCGTACCTGTGCATCCTGAAAAAGCTCCTGGAAGCGCTTGACGCTCGGGTGAGACAGAGCGCGCTCTCTCAGCGTTGCATCGGGACCGGTATCCGCCACGGGTTTCGCAACGGAAGCGGCAGACAAGTTCTCGCCGGCTTCCACACGCACTCGCATCGGTTTGCCAAGCACTTCCGAGGCAACCCGCTGCAGCGATGGATCCTTCAGCGAGAACAGCATTGCTTTGGGAGCGCGGACAAGCAGCTCCGATCCTTGCAAAGAGATCTCCGAATGCTGTACGGCGTCGGCAGTGAAATTCGATCCAGCTTTGCAAAGTGCATCGTAGAGATCTTGGGTGAAATTGCCGGTTGCGGCTGCAGCGGGGGGCGCCGGCGTCGATGCTGGCTTCGGTGGCGCTTGAAACCCAGGGGGCCGGGGCGCAGCGATGCGCGAAGAGGCGCTCAACTGCTCCGCTGGCGGCTGCCCAGCGCTCGCTCGCACAGGCGGTGGTGAAACCGGCTCGCCGCGATCTAAACCGGCGAGTGCCTCTTCAATCGATTGCAACCTACCCGCCTGCACCAGCTTGATCAGGCCCAGTTCCAGATGGAGCCGCGGCTGCAGCGAATACTGCAACGTCTTATAAAGATCCAGCGTGAGATTGAGATACCGCGTCAGATCCTCTTCGCTGAACCATCCGGCTACTTCCAACATCGCGTCTTGTTCGCGATCCGATGCGGGAATAAGCCGGCTCGGCTTTCCCGAAATTTTCGCAACCAGGAGATTTCGCCAATATCGCGAGAGTTCGCGCGAAAAGTGCTGGAGGCTTTGGCCGTTCCGTTCGAGATCCTGAACGATTTCGAGCATACGGCTGCCATCCTGTTTGTGAACTGCTTCGGCCACACGGCGTAGTGAATCGGTTCCGAACACGCCTAGCAGCGCGCGGATATCGTCAACACGCAGAGTTTTGCCACAGCACGCAATGGCCTGGTCCAAAGCGGATAGCGAGTCGCGAACACTGCCTTCGCCCGCGAGCGCGAGAACGGAAAGCGCCTCTTCGTCCGCTTCAATACCCTCGTGAAGCGCAATGAATTTCATCCGGTTTACGACTTCGTCGAAATCGACGGATCGAAAGCTGAAGTGCTGACAGCGTGACGCAATCGTATTCGGAATTTCGTGCGCCTCCGTTGTGCAGAGGACGAAAACAACCCATTCCGGCGGTTCCTCCAGCGTTTTCAGAAGTGCGTTGAACGCCTCTTTCGTGATCTGGTGCGCCTCATCGATAATAAAAATCTTGTAGCGGTCCCGCGCTGGCCGATAGCGGACATTCTCCCGAATCTCACGCATCTCATTGATGCCCCGATTCGATGCAGCGTCGATCTCAATCACGTCAAGCGAATTTCCGGCGCTGATCTCGACGCAACTCGAGCACACTCCGCACGGTTCCGCGGTTGGCCCCTGAATGCAGTTCAAACACCGGGCAAGAATGCGGGCCACGGTTGTTTTGCCAGTCCCTCGCTGCCCTGAAAAAATGTAGCCGTGCGCGATGCGCTGGTTCTGAATCGCGTTGCTGAGAGTTTTTTGAACGTGGTCTTGCCCGATCAGCTCGCTAAACGATTGCGGACGGTACTTCCTCGCAATAACCTGATACATGAATTCGCGTTGCTTACAACCGGGAGCGCGTTTGCCAGACCCCGGGTGATCCGCGGCACACGAGCTAAATCGCTACCGTTGCTTCCTTCCGGACCTGGCGGGGTTTACAACCGCCCATTGCACGAAGCCCGGAGCCTGACAACTCACAATGTTAGCATCCGGGGCTATTGTCGGGAACCCAAGACAGCCTGTAGCTTCTCGCCAAAAGGAGTGGTTGGCGTCGGCTTGCGATCGCGTGAATCCGGCTGCGCCTGGTTAAGAGCTGCTGGCGCGTCCGGTTCAGTAAACGGTGAATGCGGCGGCTCTGCCTCAGGAGCGGGAGCGGTCGCCACTTCAGGCGCGGCGTGCTCTTTTTGGGCCACTGGATTCTCCTCCCGCAGATAGCGATCCTTCCGCAAGAGAACTCGTTCCAGTGGTGCAATCCACCCGGTAAATTCGCCGTCCATGTGACTGTCCCGCTTCAAGGCATTGCTCACCGCGTTCATTTTAGAATCCAGATTGTCAAGGTGATGCAAGAGCAGGGCTTCAGGAAATGCCGGCACCTTTGGCGACCCAAATTCGAGTTCTCCGTGGTGGCTGATAATCAGATGCTCTATCAGAACGCGCAGCTTGGCAGGAAAATCGGGCAGCTTGGCGAAAGCATTGCCCAGCAGCCGAAGACCCAAGACGATATGCCCAAGTAACTGGCCGTTCGCGCTATAGCCGAAGCTGCGGGCATATGAAAGTTCCTCGATCTTTCCGATGTCGTGCAGGATAGCTCCGGTAATCAGCAGATCCACATCTACTTCTTTATAGTGGGAAGCGGTCAGCCGGCTTAGGGTGCAGAGCGAGAGCACGTGCTCCAGCAATCCTCCGCGGCAAGCATGATGAATATTCTTCGCGGCAGGAGCCATCCGGTACATTTCGCTAATCTTCTGGTCCGAGAAGACCAGTTCCAGCAGAGAGCGAAGGTGCGGATTATGCAAATCGCCGATAATGCTCTGTAGCTCCCGCCACATCTCCTCCGGGTCGCGTTCCGAGCAAGGGAAGAAATCGGCGAACTCGATTTCGTGTTCTTCTAATCGCCGCAGCCGGTGCACCGTGAACTGGGAACGGTTTTGGTAAACCTGGGCGAGTCCCTTTACTTTGACAAAATCGTCTCGATCGAAGGTGTGCATGACCTCGGCGACGTTGTCCCACATCTTGGCTTCAATCTCGCCAGTACGGTCCGAAAGATGAAGGGATAAGTATGGCTCACCTGTCTTCTTCTGTCGGATTTCTTTCGACAGAACAAGAAATTGCGCGGTTACGGTTTCGTTCGGAACCAGGTTCCCGACGTAGAAAGATTTCATGGATAGCTATCGCGAACTGCTCTTGCCAGTAACCGTTGTCTCGGTGCCGGGAATCGGAATCATTCCAAACAGCCGTTTATGGCGGGTCTTTTGCTCCACTTCCGCTTTTGTGATGGTCTCTGGTTTGAGCTGCGCGACATCTTGCCACTTGGTGTCCTGCCCCGGAGCGGCTCCGGTGTCGACGAATCCTGGCTTGATCTGTAAAAAAGCCTGTCTCCGAAGCTGGGTCAAATACTCGCGCACTTTCGGCTGCATTTTCGGTCCGTACAGAATATTCTCGATGTCAGTCTTTACCTCGGCAACGGGGGCAAGCCCAGCTTTCGTATGGTCGTCAACCTTGAAAATTTCAAAGCCGGTGGCCAGCTTGACCGGTTGGGTGACCGCACCCTTAGGCAGATTCCAAACCAGGTCTTCAATCTCTTTCTGGAGTTCGCCCTTCTTATAGCCGCCCAGGACGCCACCATCTTTCGCCGTCGTGGCATCGGAATTGTCGCGAGCCAGATCGCTGAATCGCTCGCCCTTTGAGGCTTGCTCCGCAATCTGCTTGGCCTTTTTCTCAGCGGCGGCCACCCCGGCGGCATCTTTCCCTTGGGTCGAGATCAGGATTTCACTGAGATATACCTTTTCCTCACGAACGAAATCGGACTTGTGCGCGTTGTAGTAGTCCTGAACCTCTTTATCGGTGATATTGATGTGGCGGCCAACTTCCTGCCCAATCACTTCACGCGTGAGGATCTGGTTTTTCGTTTCGTTGATGAAATCCTCATAGCTCATCCCCGACTGCTGGCGTACATAGTCGTGAAATTTATCGGTATCTGTTATCCCCGATTGCCGCTGCAAATTCGCCACGTATTTGCTTATCTCGGAATCCACGTTGACGTTGAGCTCTTTTCCCTTTTGAATCAAAAGCAGTTCGTCAATGCGGTCGCGTAGAACATTCTTCTCCCGCTCGGCCACCGCCCGCCGCACGTCCGTCCCGGCGCTCCCCTGTGTGCGCAATTCCTGCGCGGCTTCCTTCTGAAATCGCTGGATTTCGTCCTGGCTCACGATATCGCCGTTTACCTTTGCGACAATCTGGTCCACGACGGTGAAATTATCCGCGGCAAAACAGAGAGAACTGAAGGCCAGCGCGGTAATGCAGACTGCTCTCATAACTTTTCTTTTCATTATGGCAACAACTATCCAACCAGTATCGATACGCACACGCAAACCCGCACAGGCTGCTAACTTCTCGCTATTCTCGCCTGATCGAACCCTGCCAGCTTCTCTAAATGCTTGGCCAGAATATCAATCTCGATATTGACGAGCGACCCAGGCGAGTAACTGTATAAAGCAGTGTGCTCGTAGGTATGCGGAATGATCGTGAACTCCACCATCTCTTTTGCGATCTCGGCCACCGTCAGACTGATGCCATCGACCGCCACCGATCCCTTGCTTACGATATAGCGAGTCAGTTCGCCGGGGACGCGCAGGCGTAGCCACCAATTCTTATTTCCGAGAGCCTCGAATGAAGCGATTTCGGCAGTGCCGTCTACATGACCCAAAACGAAATGGCCGTCCAGGCGGCTGTCAGCCCGGAGGGGCCGTTCCAGATTGACAGGGGAGCCGGGCCGTAATGTGCCCAGATTGGTGCGGCTCAAAGTTTCCGGCGCGAGGTCCGCGGAAAACTGATCCGTGCTCAACTTCACGGCCGTCACGCAGGCGCCGTTAACTGCAATGCTTGCGCCGAGCGCGGCATCCTGCAAGATCGTAGAGCACCTAATTGTGATCTGAGCTCCGGTTCCCTCCGGCTGAAAATCGAGAACGCGGCCAACTTCTTCGACGATGCCAGTAAACATGAATCAGCTCTTCACAACGTAGGCTTCGACTGCGAATTCGTCCCTTCCGATGGGATGAACAGTCAATCGCTCCAGGAGCATGGCATCGGCCCGGCGCATGCGGCCCGTTCCGCCGGCAACAGGCAGGCTCTTCAGGCCGCCGAGGATTTTCGGGGCATAGTAGAAGAGCACTTTATCGGCGATTTGAGAATCGAGCATGGTCCAGTTCACGTGACTGCCGGCTTCGACCATCAGCGATAAGTACCGCTGCTGGGCGAGGTAATCAAGCAGCTTGCGAGGATCCGTACGACCGCCGGTCCCATCCGCGATGAGCACCTGAATACCAGCGGCTTCAAGGGCTTGCCTGCGCTCGGCCGGCGCAGCCGACGTGCCAACAATCATCACATCGCCGCGCGCGCTGGTGATCATCTTCGAGGTTAGGGGAATGCGAAGCTGAGAATCAAGCACAATCCGCAGCAGTGGGCGGCTGCGCTCCAGGCCGCTGCGGTCGGTGAGAAGGCAATCATCTTCGGTTACCGTGCCCAGCCCGGTCAGGATGGCGTCCGAAAAGTGCCGCACCTGCTGGACATCCGCGCGCGCAATCTCGCTGGTGATCCAGCCGATATTATCTTGCGGTGCAGCAATCTTGCCGTCCAGGGTGAGCGCCGCTTTCACGGTAACCAGCGAGCGGCCGGTTTTCATGAAATGAACGAAGGCCTCATTGAGACGTTCGGCGGCGGCGGTGTGCTCGTCTGGTACGTGAACCTCAATTCCTGCGTCGCGCAGCCTCTGCAAGCCTTTGCCGTTCACTAGCGGATTTGGGTCCTGCATTGCGACGACCACGCGCCGGATGCCGGACCGAATGACCACATCCGCGCAGGGACCGGTTCGACCGCGGTGCGCGCAAGGTTCCAGCGTCACGTATAGAGTGGAACCGCGCGCGGCCTCTCCCGCAGCGCGCAGCGCGACAATTTCAGCGTGATCGACACCGGTCCAGGTGTGAAAACCGCGTCCGACGATTTCATCGTCACGCACGACGACTGCGCCAACCGCTGGGTTCGGACTGGTGCGCCCGCGACCCTGGTTTGCGAGCTCAAGCGCGTTCTGCATGTAATCGGGCATGACGGGATCAGGCTTTACCCGAACAGCGACTCGACGAAGCTTTCAGGCTCGAATGGGAGCAAGTCTCCAATTTTTTCGCCCACGCCGACGAAGCGAATGGGCAAATTCAGCTCGCGAGCAATAGCAACGACAACGCCCCCTTTCGCCGTTCCGTCCAACTTGGTAAGTACAATGCCGGTGACGCCAGCGGATTCGGTGAATTTGCGGGCTTGCTCGAGTCCGTTTTGGCCGGTGGTTGCATCGAGCACCAGCCAGACTTCGTGAGGGGAGCCTGGCACAACGCGCTGGCATGTCCTGCGCATTTTCTCCAGTTCGGCCATCAGGTTCTCTTTGGTGTGAAGGCGGCCGGCGGTATCGACGATAACGTAATCCATTCCGCGGGCTTTGGCTGCCTGCAGCGCATCGAAAACGACCGCGCTCGGATCCGCGCCGGTCTTTTGGCGAATCATATCCACCGTGGCGCGCTGTGCCCAGACTTCGAGCTGTTCAATCGCAGCAGCGCGAAACGTATCGGCGGCACAGAGCAGCACTTTCCTGCCCTCTCCCAGGAAACGGTGCGCCAATTTGCCAATAGTTGTGGTCTTTCCAGCTCCGTTTACGCCGACCACCATCACGACTGCTGGAGGCATGCCTACAACCCGGATGGGTGTTTCCGAGGCGCGCAGAATTTCGAGAAGCTGCTCACGAATAAGCCCTCGGATTTCGGTCGCGTCACCGGCCAATCGGCGGTCAACCCGCTGGCGGATTCGCTCGAGAATGTCTTCAACGGTGCGAACCCCAAGGTCGGCCGTGATCAGCGTGTACTCCAGCTCCTCGAGAAGATCGGCATCGATCTCCCTTTTGCCGGAGAGCACATCCTCCAGGCGGTCCACCAGTCCGGAACGTGTCTTCTGAATGCCGGCCTTCAGTCGATCGAGCAGATCCGGTTCCGTAGGAACCGAGCCAAAGAGCGTCTGAATTGCCATGAGTTGGGTAAGCCCACGCAGTAATTCATCCGGTGCGCTTAGGTTTAGTTTAGCTTTCGAGAATATTGGCCTCAGGGGTGGCCGCTTGGAAGGTGGCCGAATCGCCCGTTATAGACGGTACGGGCGGGTATGGCGACGGTACCGTAAGCACTACCGTTCCGCCACTTTTGACAGCATACTGGCTACATGAGCGCCGCATTAGCGGGCGTGATCGAGTCGCCGGGTTCGCGATCGGAGGCGCGGCTGGAGGACCGGCCGGCTCGATCTAAATTCGAGTGGAAATTGCTGCTGCTGGCAGTTGCAGCGGGCGCCATTCTTGAAAATGGGCGGTCCGGAATGGATCCAGCGTTTGCTTCAGGCGGTCAGCTTTAGCGGGTTCGCGGGAATTTCGTCGGTTTTGGCCGCCCTTGCCTGGCACCGGACGATGCAATTACCTAGGCCCTAGAATTCTCAAACTCGCGCTCACGAATTGCGCCGAGCGATGATGGTGGTATTCGCCTTCTTAAAGAGACTTCTACAAAAAGATTCGCGCTTTTCCGGTCGCGCTGCACCGGTGCTATAGTAACCACTCCGGTAGCAATCTGGATTCAATCGGCACAAACACCTTTCGAGCTTGCGAGCGTCACTGTATCCGAAGGCGGTGAGCCGCCGCAATCGGTCGCGCCGCACAAGGAAGACTCGGAATGAATTTGCCCGACCACACGAGGACCCGGCGGCGGCTGGCCTTCTTGTTCTCTGTTCCACTGGCGTTCAGCTTGCTCTTCTTCCTGGTCGATGTGGCATCCGAACATACTGATACCCAACTGCTTGATCTGCAGAGTCTGGCTTCCGGCGTGCACCAGCTTCGGGCCCTCGCAACCGATGCGGAGGCGGGCGAGCGAGGTTACCTGCTCATGCAGGAAGACCGCTATCTGTTGCCGTTACAGCAGGCCACGCGGCAGCTCCCCATCCAGGTGCGATCCTGCCTGAGTTTCGCGGACCAGGAGCCCGCGCTTCGTCCCCAGATCGAGCGCCTGGCTGCTCTGGTCACGCAACGGTTCACCCAGGCAAATGCGGCTCTTGAGACGGAACGGACAAGCGGGCTCCGCGCCGCGCTCGAACTGGTGAGATCGGGACGGTCCGAAGCGACCATGGATGAGATACGAAAGAGCGTGAGGCGGCTTCTGCAGGATGTGAATGTTCAACGAGATGCGTATCTTGCCAATGAACGCAAACTGCGAAATATAACCTTCGGCTTTTTCGTAGCCGGGTTCTTGGTCACCTTGCTGGTCACAATCTGGCTGTACAACGCTCTGCTGGCGCACCTGTACGCCCGCGAAGCAGCGCAGGTAGAGCTGCAAAAATTCAATACCGAATTGGAGATGCGGATTGCGGAACGCACTCACGAATTGCAGGAATCAAACGAAGAACTCCAACAGTTCGCCTATGTCGCGAGCCATGATCTGCAGGAACCTCTGCGCACCATCACCAGCTTTTCGCAACTGCTCGAGGCGCGCTACCGGGGGCGTCTGGACGAGGATGCCGATGAATTCATCGGATACATTGTTTCCTCCTCGCGAAGAATGACCGATCTGATCAACGGCCTGCTCGCCCTGGTTCGGTTACGGAGGACCGGGCAATCCGCGGCGCCTGTTCCGTTTGAAAAACTGCTTGAAGATGCTGAAGTCAGCTTGCAGGCCGCCATTCGCGAAAATGGGGCGCGCATCGAACACGGTGTACTGCCGGCACTGGTAGTGGATCGCGTGCAGTTTGTGCAGGTGTTTCAGAACCTGATCTCGAACGCCATCAAGTACAGACGCGACGAGCCGCCCTTGATTCGTGTCCAAGCCCGCCGCGATTCCAGCAACTGGATCATCTCAGTCGGCGATAACGGCCGCGGATTCAACCAGGAGTTCGCCGAGCGTATTTTTGGCTTGTTCCAACGATTGGACATCAAAGGCGTCGAAGGTACCGGAATGGGCTTGTCCATCGCTCGAAAGATTGTAGAGCGGCACGGCGGCCGCATCTGGGCGGAATCGGCCACGGGAGCGGGCTCTATCTTTTTCTTCAGCCTGCCTGTCAGCCTGGAAGCACCGCTTCGTCAGGATGGAGATAGCCCGGAAGTTCCTGGCCTTACTCCTGTTTCGCAACAAACAAATCGTTAACAACGCTGAAAACCCCGGGGCTTGTGTTGGCCTGCATCTCAGCCATTGCGAGATCCCCGGAGTTGTCCACCACGCCTTTCAAGGTGACATTTCCGTTTTTAACGATGATGTGAATGGCGTGATAGCCAATCGGAGGATCATTCGTGATTCCCATGGTCCGCGCCGTCAGACTTCTCCACCGCGAACTGGGGCCGCGATTCGAGGTGTAGCGCTGCAAAGAAGGATTCCCGTATATCCTTCTATAAACAGCAGCCCGGATCCGGTCATCGTTAGGTGAAAGCGGTAGTACTTCGATTTCGTTATTCACGGACTGGACGCCTTCAATCTTTTTAACGGCGTTTTCAGCGGAGGATTTGAGAATGGGCCTGGAAGCTTGGCCCATCAAAATCACGGTGTCTCCTTTGATTCCGAAATGGAGGTCATCGAAAACCCCATATTCCGGCAATCGCGAAATGGCGCTTTGCACCTTCTTCGCAAGTTGCAGAATCTTCTCTTCCGACGCGCTGGGGGCAGCGGTCGCTTGGGATTTTTCTTGAGGCCTCGCAAAACAAAGCAACGAGCTCGCAGTCGAACTGGCGAGCATCAAGGATAGAAATATTCGTTTCATTTATGACCCCTCTCGACGGTGGAATATTATCACGTCCGGCGTCCCCAGATGTACGGAAGATACTAATGCGCGGATTAGCATTCGGTGACGGCCTCAGCGGTTGTTATACTTGAGTTTTGTGTACCTGCCAGGAATGCGGGCCGCTAACTGCCGGCCCTGGAAGAAGTGCGCATGTTCATTGGCCTCCGCGAATTAGAATTACATACAGTCCGTTTCAACGTGGAGATTCCAGCAGGCGAGATTGACTATGACAGCAAAATAAGCCAGTCGTCCGTGCTTCACTCCGAAGGAACGGCGCAGCTATTGGACCACGCGCTGGGTGAAATCCGCGTGCAGGGTGACATGGACGTGACGGTCGAAGCAACCTGCGACCGGTGTCTGGAACCCGCGATATTTCCGATCGAAAGCCATTTCGATCTGATTTACATGCCGGCAAGCCATGCAAAGGCTGGTGGGGAAGACGAGATAGACGCGGCAAGCGTAGAGGTAGGCTATTACGAAGGTAATGGCCTTACCGTGAAGGATATTCTCCGCGAAGTGGTTCTGCTTGTTTTGCCGATGCAGCTGGTCTGTGCCGAAGATTGCAAAGGAATTTGCCCGGTTTGCGGTCAGAATCGCAACCAGCGGGATTGCGGCTGCCAGCCGGAGGTGGCAGACGGCCGCTGGAGCAAATTAAGAGATTTCAGGGCCGAGGCCGGCCCACGCAACTGAATCGGGCCGGCTTTGATTCGCCGAATCCGAACCAAAGAATTGAGAGACTAGGAAAGTTATGCCAAATCCCAAACGCCGTCATTCCAAGCGGCGCACTTCGACACGCCGGGCGCACGACGGTTTGCAAGTTCCGCAACTGGCAGAATGCCCCAATTGCCACGAGAAGATTCGCGCTCACCGCGCCTGCCCCCATTGCGGAAAGTACAAGGGCCGCGAGGTGATTGAAGTTGTCGAGGCTTAGCAGGATGTTGAGCGAGAACTGATCGCGATCCTGAACGAAGCTACCCAAATACATGGTGACCATAGCCCTCGATGCCATGGGAGGCGACCACTTTCCGAAGCCGGAAGTTGAAGGCGCCATCCAGGCTGCGAAGGCGTTCGACGTAAAGGTGATCCTTGTCGGGCGCGAAGAGGTTGTCAGGCGGGAACTGGACCGGCACGGCGGCTGGCGCTCGCTGCCGATCGAGATCCGGCATGCGAACGAACAGATCACAATGGAGGAGAGTGCGGGCAAGGCGCTCCGATCCAAGAAGGACAGTTCTATTCGCGTGGCCTCCCGGCTGGTACGGGAGGGGATCGCTCAGGGGGTAGTCTCGGCCGGCAATACCGGCGCCGTGATGGCTACTGCCAAGATGGTGCAAGGTATGCTGACGGGAGTTGACAGACCGGCTCTGGCATCCGCCTTCCCCACCTTGAATGGCAAGTCGGCGGTCATGCTGGATGTTGGCGCAAACGTTGACTGCACGCCGAAGATGCTGGCTCAATTCGCGGTGATGGGTAATGCCTATTCCCGCGTGATCTTTCGGAACAAGCACCCGCGTGTGGGGCTTCTGTCCATTGGCGAAGAGGAGCACAAGGGGAACTCGTTGACCCACGAGGCGCGTCCGCTGCTTAAAAGCCTGACGAATCTGAATTTCATTGGCAACGTAGAGGGCCGGGACGTGTATACCGGTGTGGCCGATGTGATTGTTTGCGATGGCTTTGTCGGCAACGTCGCTCTTAAGGTCAGCGAAGGTCTGGTGGAGGTCATTCGCCAGATGCTGAAGCAATCCCTGAAGGCGAACGTGACGCGCAAGGTGGGCGCCTATCTGGCCCGCGGGGCTTTCAACGATTTCAAGAAGCGCGTCGATTATTCCGAGTATGGTGGCGCGCCGTTGCTGGGCTTGAACGGAATTTGTGTGATTTGCCACGGTCGTTCGACTGCGAAGGCAATCCGGAATGCGATTCGGATCACCAAAGAATTTGCCGAAGGCAAAATCAACGAGCGGATTGCAACGGAACTGGATGCGTGGGCATCTGCTGAAGCGGGATAGTCATGCAGGACCGCAGCCGCGTCTTCATCGGCATTGCGCTCGCGATGCTGAGCATCCCTGCGCTCTGCGCGGCGAAGGAAGATCCTGTTCAGTGGACACTCACCCCGGCAGTAGCAAATACTGGGGTTGCACCTGGTAACAAAATATACCTCAACCTGAAAGCGGCCATCCAATCCGGATGGCACTTGTACTCCCCCACCACGCCGCCCGGGGGTCCAATCATTACGACTATTCGGCTGCTTCAAAATCCGGCGATCGCCAGCTACAAGGTTTATCGCCCGCAGCCTGTACGGAAGCTCGATCCGAACTTTCAGATCGACACGGAAACCTACTCCGGTGCGGCGCTGTTCATTATTGAGGCGGATACCATCCGTTCGGCAAACGGGCCGTCCCGGTTGGAAGCAAAAGTTCGCTACCAGGCCTGCTCCGACGTGAAATGCCTGCCGCCCGTGAGCAAGACCGTGAATGCTACCGTCCAGATCGCCCCTGGAGCATCGCCACACAGCTTTATCATGCCCAGCGGATACGCCCCGGTATCAGCGCCAAACGCCGCACCCGCGCTTGCATCCGCAAACCAACCGGCTCCTTCTCCCGCGAACTTTGCAGCAAGTCCTTCGCAAGACCTTCTTCCCTTCCTACTCACCGCCTTCGGATTTGGCCTGGCTGCCCTCTTCACGCCATGTGTATTCCCCATGATTCCGATTACGGTTTCCTTCTTCCTGAACCAGAGGAGCGGTAATAGCAACCAGGCGAATAAGGGCGGGTGGGTGCAGGCATTGATCTTTTGCCTCGGCATTATTGTTCTGTTCACAGGCCTGGGCTTCCTGGTAACGGCTATCGCGGGACCCTTCGGGGTTGTGCAACTCGGATCCAGCCCCTGGGTAAACGGGTTCATTGCGGCCGTCTTCTTTGTTTTTGGGCTCAGCTTGCTGGGCGCATTTGAGTTGCGCCTTCCCTCCGGTTTGCTAACGAAGCTAAATAGCGCATCTCAGGGCGGCGGGTACGCAGGAACGCTCCTGATGGGATTAACGTTCTCATTGACTTCTTTCGCCTGTATTGGGCCGATCGTCGGACCTTTATTGATAGCCTCCGTGCAGCAAAAAGGTGCGCAACCGGTACTCGGGATGCTGGCATTTGCGACCGGGTTGGCAGCGCCATTTTTCCTGCTTGCGCTGTTTCCTTCTTACCTGCAAAAGCTGCCTCGCAGCGGTGCATGGATGATGAGAGTCAAGGTCGTACTCGGTTTCATTGTGCTGGCGGTCATGCTGAAATATCTGAGCAATGTCGATCAGGTTCTGCAGACGCATTGGTTGACGCGCGATCGCTTTATAGCGGCGTGGATTGTGCTCTTCGCGCTTGCCGGCATCTATCTGCTTGGACTTTTGCCGATGGAAGGAATTAAACGCGATGAGCGGTTGGGAGTCGGACGCGCACTCATAGCGGCGCTGTTCCTGATCTTTTCGATTAGCCTGGTTCCGGGGCTGTTTGGTGGCAGATTAGGAGACCTCGACGCGTTTGTTCCGGAGGCATCGAGCCCAACCTTCGGCGGCGTAGCCCAGGCGCAGACCGCACCCGCGAACTATTTCAAAAATCACCTCGATTCGGCCCTTGCCGCAGCGCGCGAGCAAAATAAGCTTGTCCTGGTCAACTTCACAGGCTATGCATGCACGAACTGCCATTGGATGAAGGCGAACATGTTTCCCAAGCCAGAAATCCAGGCCGCTCTGAAAGATCTGGTAATTGTAGATCTCTACACCGACGGGACTGACGCGGAATCGGACAAGAATCAGAAGCTGGAAGATCAAAAATTCGGTACGGTTTCGATTCCCTTCTACGCGATCATGGACCCCATCGAAAACGTGATTGCGACATTTCCTCAACTGACCCGGAATACGCAAGAATTCCTAAGTTTCTTAGAGACTAAACCCGGAGGCCAGAAGGGCACGCAGACGGCTATGCTGCGCTAAACTGATTCAGTCGCCGTAAGCGGATGTGGCGGAATTGGCAGACGCACTGGATTTAGGTTCCAGCGCTCGCAAGGGCGTGGGAGTTCAAGTCTCCCCATCCGCACCAATCACTTAGCTGAACCTCTCCTTTCTCTGCTTTTCATTTTGTGAACTAATTTGTGAACTTTCTTCGTTGGCCTGGAAGAATTCGACCTTCCTGCCGACATCGCGAATATCTTCCTCGTCCACGATGTTGTAGCGCTCGAACATCGTTCGGGTTTTGTGACCGGTGATTTTCATAGCAACACTTTCGGGTATTCCGGCGCGGCGGAGGTTGCGTGCCGCTGTCCGGCGTAAATCGTGGAAAAGCAAATTCGGCACTCCAGCCTCTTCGCAGGCGTTCTTCCATGACCGGCGGAAATCCTTGATCGGCTCCGATCCCCTGGCAAAGATATATTCGCTGGTTCTCGGCTGCATTTCGAGAAACGCCCGCATATCGCCGTAAATCGGAACAGCCTGCGGTATGTGCTTCTCGGATCGCTTCCGTTGCAAGTAAATCAGACCGGCCTTCACATCGACCTGTTCCCACTTAAGCTTCAGCAACGCCGATTTCCGCATGCCGAGGTAATATCCGAAAACAAACAAAAGACGGAGCGCTACTGGTAGCACTCGCAACAGCCTCTCGTATTGCGGCCGCTTAAGAAAACCAGTGCGAACATTCTCCTCAGCCAGTTTCGGGACGTGCGGGACGCGGGCGACCATGGGCGGATCAGCTTGAGAACCCAACTGAAAAGCTCGATGGAGGATCGCCAGTTCGCGGTTGATCGTTGCGGGTTTGGCTTCGTCGCGTTGTCGCTGTTTTATGTACGCCTCGAGCTGTACGGTCCTGAATTTGACAACCTTTGTGTCGCCGAGTGCGGGAAGAAGATATTTCTTGATCTTCAGGGCGATTATGTACGCTGTCGCCCGCGTGTTCAAATCGTAGTCCCTTTGAACCAAATCCAGTAAGTCGGAAATCTTCACTCGATCGGGCGGAATCGCTTCTCCGCTCGCCGCTTTGCCGAGTTTTCGCTGAAGAAACGAAAGGGCCTCCTCGCGGACTTGAGTGTGCGCCGATTCTCGAAATTTTTGACCATTTATCTAGTAGCAGACATGCCACCATCCACCGCGCCTGTATACGCTCCCTTGTCCACGAACTCCGCGTCGCTTGCTCATCAGGCAGTCCTTTTGTGAACCTCGATCCAGCGATCCAAATCGATGCGATCGAACCGCCATTTTTTGTCCACTTTAACAGCGGGAACTTGCCCCTGTATCGCCTTGCTCTTCACGGCATCAGGAGTCATACCGAGATAAATTGCGGCCTGATCGAGGTTGAGAAGTCGAGGCCGCTCCACATTTCCGTTTTGAAGTATTCTACGTGAGAGGGCATCCGCAAGCGCTTCGATGTTGAATAGGTCATTCATGCGTACCGCCTTTGAGTGAATTTATGGAAGAGCTTCACTGGGTCCACCGCTGGAGGAACTCCTCTATGTCTTCAGGTCGAAAACGGAGAAGCTTACCCACCTTTACGGCTCGAAGGCGCGGCTCCTTGCGCGTGGCGTGCTCCCGGACCCAAGCGGCGGAGACGCCCAGCCATTTCGCCACTTCGGCTAGATCCATGAGCGCGGCTGGAGATTTAACGGCCAATGGTTCCTCTGATACCAAATTCATCGAATCACTCCAAAAGAGCGGAAAAATTGTCCCTTCATAATCAACGAGGGTAAAAATCGAGGAAATCCGACAAGGACTCGAAAAAAAATTTCGAAGCTTCGTCTGTCGCTCTTCGTGGAGCGGAGACCTCCTCCGCGTTCTCCTTAAAGTGTGTACCGATTATTAACTCGGCGGGCTTGGCGGAGAGAAACCAGCGTTTCGGCGATTTCCTCCACATCCATTCGGCGGGCGTTTTTGAATATGCGCGCGAGAGTAGGGGCATCGAGAGGTTGCTGTTGTTCGGCGAGGACTGAGCGGATGCATCGGACGCGCTCAGGCAGGGTGGCGGGCCAGGCGCGGCGGGCGGCGACTGGCGCGGGAGCTTCTTCCATCTCGATTCCCAGGGCTGCTTGGCCCATCTGCGGGGTTTGTTGGAACTCGGGACGGAGCCAGCGGATGATGCCGCGGCGCTCTTCGGCTTGGCGCTGTTCGTTCAGGGCTACGAGCTTGTACAGAATTTCCTCGGTGGTGAGGTTGGCGGGCCAGCCGTAGGCATTGAGGACAACAGAATCGAGGTCGTCGTGGAGCCCGCGTAGGACCGAGATCAGGCCTTGCTCGTGGATGGTGTGTTCGTCTTCGCTCAGTTCTACTCCGGCGCGCAGTTTCTCCAGGACGTTGTACATTTCCGTCAGCCGCAGTTCGGGATGCAGTTGCTGCCGGCGCTTGCGATGAGCATCAAGAGCTTCGCCCAGTTCACGGATGCGTTGGCGTTGAGATTCGGTTGCGTCGGGAAACGGGAAAGGTTCGAAGCAGCGAGTTTTGACATATACAGGGTCGTTGCCGACGCCCAGCCACCCACCTGCTGCGAGTGCCCAGACGACGTGTGCGTGACTGGACAGGACGCCCAGAAAGTAAGCGTCTTCTAAGGCAATATTCACGAGCTTGTTGTCTGGCAGGATCGACGCGTCAAGGAATACGAAAAAGCGGTGCTTCGATGTCTCGACTGTGCTGATGTATCGTTGCAGACCGGCGAGGGCGGGGCGGAAGTCCCTGCGCGGTTCACCATGTATCCACCAGTTGTCCCGATAACTTGGTCTGTTGTTGTGATCGCGTTCAGGCTTCACGCGGTCGTGCACCCACTGGTAGACCTCAGGAAAACGTGTTCGGACTTCTTCGGCTGATAGGCCGAAAAGATCTATGACCATGACACCCCGCGGTAATTGATTCAGATCGCGACCGTTACGGTATTCACGGATATGACGCTCCAGTCCGCGTATGCGGCCGAGACCGAGTTGTTTTGCTTCGGCAGGAGTCACTATGAATCCGGCGCCATGCAGTGATACGCCACGGCAGCTCACCCCGTCATTGGCTTTGAGCGGATGGGCGGCAACGAGGTTCGGTCCTACGGTCAGGTCCGGATTGATGATTCCACGGCGTTCGCTCAAATCGACTTCGGCGTGCTCGGGGCCGGGTAGTTCGCGCGTGACGCGTGCGAGCACGCCTTCGCGACGGCCTGCTTCGCCTACGGTCATAGATATGCGGACATCGGCTCCATCTCTTGAATCGACCCAGGGATGGTCGGGGATGGCGTAGACGAGGGATAGCGGGGGGTTGGCTTGCAGGTGGTAAGCGACGACGCGGCGGCTGAAGGTTTGGCGCAGGCTGTTGGTTGAGATGAAACCGAAATGGCGTGTGGGGCCGGAGCGAACGGTATCGGCCGCACGGTGCCACCAATACATGACGTATTCGGCGCTTTCAGGCACCTCGGCGTAGATCTCGCGGAGGGTTTCCGCGTAGCCGTCCCCGAGCTCGCGGCGCATCATCCAGTTCCCTATGAACGGCGGGTTGCCAACGATGAAATCGGCTTCAGGCCATGGAGCACGACGCGCGTTTATGTATTCGTAGATGGTGCGGCGGGCGTTCTCATCCGGGACTTCCTCCCTGGTGACCGGGTGTTCGCGCATGGTTCGCTGATCCCACTGGGTACGGATCTTGCCGTGCTCGTCACGTACGGGCTCTTCACGGTCGTACACGAGCAGAGCGTCGCGCGCCTCGATGTTGTGGAAGCGCTTGATGACGGGTTCAGGCGGCGTGGTGGATGAGCCCCAGGTCCGGAAATACCACTGCAAATAGCCGATCCAGAGGACGAGGTCCGTAATGATAGCGGCACGCGGGTTGAGTTCAAGCCCGAGCAACTGGTGAGGATCGACAGTAAATCCGGTTTCGTGCAGGACCAATTGTGTTTCGCCTAGTTGTTCGAGTGTTTCGATGACTTCGCCTTCGAGGCGTTTGAGGTGTTCGAGAGTGACGTAAAGGAAATTGCCACTGCCGCAGGCGGGATCGAGCACGCGGAGGTTGCAGAGATCTTTTCGGAAGGTTCGGACCGCTTCGAGCGCGGCGTTGGCGTTGCCATCGCGAGCGAGTTTAACGGCGGTGGCCTGTACCGTTTTCCAGTCGTCCCGCAGAGGTTGGATCACCGTGGGAATGACCAGACGTTCGACGTATTCGCGCGGCGTGTAATGGGCTCCGAGACGGTGCCGCTCGTCTTTGTCAAGGGCGCGTTCCAGCAGGGTTCCGAAGATGGAGGGTTCGACGTCTTTCCAATCTGCCTTGGAGGCGCGGATGAGGAGCTCGAGCTGAGAGGAGGTAAGCGGAAGCGCCTGAACGCTTTCGAACAGGCCACCATTGAAGTGCAAGATGTGCTCGCGGAGTATTGGTGAGAAGCCGCCGCTGTTCATGGTCTGCCAAAGAGACTCGACCATGGGGCAGAAGTTTGCGAGATTGCCGCGCAGGCTTTCGAGAAAGTTCGTCCAACTGTCTGCGGGCAACAGATGCACGTCTTCGGCGAACGATGTGAAAATGCAGCGCATGAGGAAGCCCGCGACGGATGCTGCTGAGTGGTCTTCTTCGAGATCCTTGGCGAGTTCGGCTAGCTTGCTGGCGACGCCGCGAGTTACGCGCGCGCTGATCCGCGTAGGGTCGAGCGAGAGTGGGTCGAGCCAGACAGACCGGAGGCGATCGCGTACGTTGGACGAGGTCAGTTCGTCGAGGCCGATGCGATAAGTGTTGCGGTCGGGGAATTGGGCGTAGTTCTTGCCGGTGAGTGAAAAGTCAGCGAATAATTCGATGCTGTAGCCGACATCGACGGTGATGAGAAATGGAGGCCACCCGTCGGGTACAGCTTTGGCGTAACGCTCGGCCTGATTGCGGGCGGCGAGCATGGCCTCATCCCAGCCTGGGCTTTGACGGATGGCTGTACCGCGACGGGTGCGCGCCGGCGTTGCGGGTGCGATCTGATCGCTGCCCTGTTTAGCTTCAAGGACGAAGCAGCCGCGTTTGTACAGGTCAATGCGTCCGAAACTTGTAGTGCCGTCTCCGTTATGGAAGTGGACAGCGCGTTCGAAGACGTAGGCGTTTTGGGAGTCGTCGGGGACGGTAGGATTGGGGCGCAGGACGTTGAGGACGTCGCAGAGTTCGGAAAGAAAAAGTTGGTAGTTGGCGCGTTCGGCGGCGCCAGAAGTCTTCCAACGGCGGAC
>DATIMA010000146.1:0-27993 GCA_035475915.1 Bryobacteraceae bacterium | reverse complement strand
GGCGGCGAGCAGCGCCGAGTCATAAAGGAACATAATTTGCGATTGAGATCGTTCGGTATTATAACTGCGCAGCCCCTCCGAACTGATGCGCGTTGAATATGTCACGATCCTTTGCAGTTTTCCTCTCCCTCTCGTTAGCTTGTTTGATCCCTTTCTGCGAGGCCCATGCGCAAAACAGTAAGAACCCCGATCTGACGAAGCAACCGAGTCTTTACGTCGTCGGCTACGCCCACCTCGACACCGAGTGGCGCTGGGAGTATCCGCAGGTCATCAACGAATACATTCGGAAGACCATGGAGGATAATTTCAAACTGTTTGACAAGTATCCCCATTACATTTTCAACTTCAGCGGCGCGAATCGCTACCGTTTCATGAAGGAATATTTCCCCGCGGATTTCGCGAAGGTGAAGAGCTACGTGGATTCGGGAAGATGGTTCCCGGCGGGCTCGTCGATGGAAGAGGGCGATGTGAATGCGCCCAGCGCCGAGTCCATCATCCGCCAGGTCCTGTACGGGAATGATTGGTTCCGCAAGGAATTTGGGAAGGCCAGCGCGGAATACATGCTGCCGGACTGCTTCGGATTTCCCGCTTCGCTGCCGGCCATCCTGGCGCACGCAGGCGTGAAAGGATTCTCGACACAGAAGCTGGTGTGGGGCTCATCAGCAGACGGCGGCGGTCCGGAATCGCGCGAGAAAACTCCGGAAGGCACACCCTTCAACGTAGGTGTCTGGGTAGGGCCGGATGGTGAGAGCGTACTCGCTGGTCTGAATCCCGGCAGCTACAGCGGAGGTATCGAAACCGATCTCAGCAAACCACTGCCGCCCCCGCCGCCCAACCCAACTCTCGAAGAGGTTCAAAAAAAGCTGCAGGCCGCACGTCAGAAACTCCAAGCGGGCCAAAAGGCGGGCGAGCCATTCGACCGCAAGGACATCCAGGATTATATTGCGCTTCAGAAACAGGAGCAGGCGTTCGCTAAGTTTCAAGCGCAACAGGATCAGGATCGCTATCAGGGCGATTGGGCCGCACGCGTCGAAAACAACGGCAAAGTCAGTGGCGTTTACACCGACTATCATTACTACGGCACCGGCGACACAGGCGGGTCTCCGGACGAGGAGTCGGTAAAGCGGCTCGAAGAAATCGTCACGAAAGGAACCGCCAGTCTGCCGCCCGAAGGTCAGTTTTTCTTCCGCGGGCAGAAGCATCCTGAGTGGCCCGCCGTGAAGGTCGGCAACGGGCCCGTGCATGTGATTTCCTCGACCGCGGAGCAGATGTTTCTCAACATTACGCCTGCCGAAGCCGCCGGTCTCCCGCGCTACACCGGAGAAATGGAGCTAACCAATCATTCGGCGGGTTCACTGACATCGCAGGCGTACCAGAAGCGCTGGCTGCGCAAAGAAGAACTGTTGGCGGACGCGGCAGAGAAGGCCTCCATCACCGCTGAATGGCTCGGCGCACGATCCTATCCAATCCAGCGCCTGAACGACGCCTGGACGCTTGTTATGGGCGGCCAGTTCCATGACATCGCCGCCGGCACGGCGACTCCCAGGGCCTACGAGTTCGCCTGGAACGACGACGTGATCGCGATGAACCAGTTTGCGAATGTGCTGAATGATGCCACCGGAGCAGTTGCCGCGGCGCTGGATACCCGGGCAAAAGGCATTTCGGTAGTTGTGTTCAATCCTCTGAACATCGCGCGAGAAGATGTAGTGGAAGCCAATGTAGCCTTCCCTGGCGGTATGCCGGATGCAGTTCACGTGACCGGCCCAAACGGCGAAGTTCCGGCGCAGATATCGAACGGTAAGGTCCTGTTCGTCGCTGCGGTACCGTCGGTCGGCTATGGGGTATACGACGTGCAGCCGGGCGCTGGCGCTGAACGAAGCAGGCTGCAGGCGACAGAAAGCTCGCTAGAGAACCAATACTATCGCGTGAAGCTGAATGCGGATGGAAACGTCTCCAGCATCTTCGATAAGTCGATTGGCAGGGAGTTGCTGGCCGCTCCGGCGCGTCTCGCCATTTTCTACGACAACCCCAAGCAATGGCCGGCCTGGAACATGGATTGGGATCAGGAACAGGCGGAGCCTAAGGCATACGTCAGCGGCCCGGCGCGTATTCGAGTGGTGGAGAACGGACCGGCGCGCGTAGCCCTGGAAGTGACGCGCGAAACCGCCGGCTCTAAATTCGTTCAGACCATCAGGCTCTCGGCTGGAGGCGCGGGACAGAGGGTCGAGTTCGCGAACGCCATCGACTGGAACACGCGCGAGTCGAACCTGAAAGCGACTTTTCCTTTGACTGCCTCGAACCGTATTGCGACCTACAACTGGGGCATCGGGACTATCGACCGGCCCACCGCCGAGCCTAAGAAGTTTGAAGTACCTTCGCACCAGTGGATTGATCTGACCGACGCGACCGGTAAGTTCGGTGCAACCATACTGACCGATTGCAAGAACGGATCGGATAAGCCGAATGACCACACGATTCGCTTGACGCTGATGCGGACCCCCGGAGTCAGCGGCGGCTTTCCCGACCAGGCCACCCAGGATCTAGGACACCATGAGTTCGTCTATGGCTTTACCGCGCATGCTGATGGCTGGCGCGCGGCGGAAACCGATTGGCAGGGACAACGATTGAACGATCCGCTAATCGCCTTCGAGACTTCTAAGCACGCTGGCCATCTCGGCCGAGAATTTTCTCTCTTGAAGGTCAGCAGCCCGCGAATTCGAGTAATGGCGCTGAAAAGGGCCGAGCAGAGCGATGAACTGATTCTGCGCGCGGTAGAACTCGACGGCAAGCCGCAGCCCGGCGTCAGGATATCGTTTGCCGCGCCCATCGCTGCCGCCCGCGAAGTGAACGGCCAGGAGCAACCGGTCGGGCCGGCGAAAATTGCTGATGGCGCGCTGGAAACTTCGTTCAGTGCGTATCAGCCGCGCACCTTCGCCATCAAGCTCGGTGGGCCGCGGAGCACGGTGGCCGGCGTACATTCAGCGCCCGTGCCGCTGCATTATGACATCGCAGCCGCCAGCAATGATGGTACGCAATCAACCAGCGGCCTCGATGGCAAGGGCAATGCAATTCCTGCGGAGATGCTGCCGCACCAGATTACCTTCAATGGCGTCGAGTTTCACCTGGCGCCTTCGAAGACCGGCTCGCCGGATGCGATTGCGGCAAACGGACAGACAATTGCTCTGCCCGCTGGCCGTTACAATCGCGTGTACATATTGGCGGCATCGGCGGACGGCGACCAGGACGCGAGATTCAAAGCCGGTGGCAAAGAATTTCATCTAAACATCGAGGATTGGGGTGGCTTCATCGGGCAGTGGGATGACCGGCAATGGATCGCGAAGGATGTTCTTGTCCCAGCGCGGCGCGGGCGGCCGGCGCGAACCCAGCATGATGATTACGCCGAGATGACCGGCATTAAGCCGGGCTACATCAAGCGCGCGAGCCTGGCCTGGTACTGCGATCATCATCACAATGCCAAGGGAGAGAACGTGCCCTACGCCTACTCCTACCTCTTTGGCTATGCGGTCGATCTACCGGCCGGAGCAAAAACCATCACTCTGCCGAGTAATGATAAGATCCGCGTCTTTGCAATATCTGTGGCCAATGCGAATCCGGAAGTTAAACCGGTCCAGCCGCTCTACGATACGCTGGGCCGTTCCGAACCAGGCCCGGCTGTCCCAGTCGCCGCACTCAGAAACTGAGCCCGATTTTCCTTTCTTTAGCTCGCGGCAGAGGCGCTGGCGCGATGTTCGGGCCCGGTGGACTGCAGGCGCTCATCGAATCGGCCAAAGATCATCTTCCCGGCGGTGGTTTGTAGCACGCTGGTTACCGTTACATCCACCGTTTTTGAAATGAGACGCCGGGCGTTATCGACCACTACCATGGTGCCGTCGTCCAAATAAGCAACCCCCTGGTTGTGCTCCTTGCCCTCTTTCAGAATGAAAACGCGCATCACTTCGCCCGGCAAGACAACCGGCTTCAGAGAATTGGCCAGTTCGTTGATGTTGAGCACTTCAACACCTTGCACCTGAGCCAGCTTGTTCAGGTTGAAATCGTTGGTGACAATCTTTGCGCTTTCGAGTTTTGCGAATTCGATCAGCTTGAGATCCACTTCCCTGACGGCAGGAAAGTCGCGGCCGGATACTTCGATCTTTATACCGGGCATTTTCTGCAGCCGTTGGACCACGTCCAGTCCGCGGCGGCCACGATTGCGCTTGGCCGAATCTCCTGAATCGGCGACAAGCTGCAATTCGTGAAGTACGAACTGCGGAACAACAAGCTGCCCATCGAGGAATCCCGATTCGGCGATATCGGCGATCCGGCCATCAATAAGTACGCTGGTATCGAGAAGCTTATGATGAGACGCGCTGAGGCGGTCGCGAGCGAGGCCCGGAAACTCCAGTTTCAGCCGCTCCGATTTGCCGGTCCCTGCCAAAAGTCCCACATACGCTCCTAACAGCGGGATAACCAAGCGGAAGAATTGCAGCGTCGGGCCGTGCAGGAGAGATGCCTGCTGAAGCGCCAGCGAAAAAATAAGACCAAGAACCGCCCCAGCAAGAGCGCCAGCAAACGCGCCAATCGTGGCCTCCAAGCTCATTCGATGCACGCGAAGTGCAGCCACGGTCGCGCCAGCCGCCATCGCAATGCCACCAATAACAGCAGCCGTGAAGGGCAGCCCGAAGGGGCGGAGGATTCCTGCCAGCGCGGCGACCAGCGCCACGAAACAGATACGAAGAATGAGAACGTCCCAGCTTGTCATCTTGGGAATAATGCTGCGCAGTATAACACGTCGAGGGCGGCCCGCGGCCACACGTATCCTCGACGCAAATTAAACGGGTAGTAGGTTATATGGGAAAGAAGACCGGACGGAGGAGGGTAAAGAAAACGGGAACTGCGCGGCAGGTCTAGAGAGCCTTTGCTAGTTCCTCGGCGAAAGCACTTTGGCGATTCGGAGAATTAGCCGAACGGCGCGCGTTCGAACCTTTTCTCATCTGCGAGTTTGGACCGGCAGCCGTTGCAGGCGGACGCTTGTTGCGGTCCGGCGGGCCCGCGCTTCTACCTGCACCTTTGCCGGACTTTGGCGGTTGAGCAGGGTTGGCGCGCAGCAAACGATCTTCGAGAGGAGCACGATCAAACCGTCGGATGATGGCGCCCATCTCCTCTTGGTTTGGCGATTCAATGAAAGCGAATCCCTTCGACTCTTGAGTTTCGGGGTTGCGAATGACCTTGACAGCGTCAGCGACAAGGTTTTCCGAGGACAGCCAGGATTTAATATCGTCGGCGGTCACCCAGACAGGGAGATTTCCGAGAAAAACGGTAAAGCTCATTAGTAAGTGTTGTATTCTCCGTGAGGGAAGTAGGGGCGCACCTCTCGGGAACGTGACTCCCCCGGGAGGCTATTAGCATACTAGCATAAGGTGCGCAATTCGGTAAACAGCAAAACCCGTTTAATTCGTTGCTGCATAAAGACTAGATCTATTTTTTGATGCCTGTGACTCAAGTTTTGATCCGGGATATTTCGCGCGCTCGGCAGGCCGGCTTTGCTGTTTTGCGATCGGTGGCCGAGGGAGCTTTCGCTTCCGACCGGCTGCGGGACGAAAGCCGTTCTCTGGATTCGCGCGATGCCGGATTAGCCGCACAGATCGTATTCGGCTGCCTGCGATTCCAGGCGCAATTGGATTATTTGATATTCCGGTATTCCGGCAAGCGCGCGAACGACCTCGATCAACCGGTGCGGATTGCGCTGCGTATGGCGATTTTCCAGATTCGCTATCTGGAAAGGATTCCGGCGCATGCGGCCGTGCATGATGCCGTCGAATTGGTCAAAATTCATAAACGAGCGGCTACCGGACTCACCAACGCAGTCCTACGAAAAGTAACTCGGGGTCCGATCGAGTGGCCGGATGCGGCTACCGCGCTTTCATGCCCGGAATGGCTGCTGAAGCGGTGGGAGGAGCAATTTGGAACGGACGCCGCGCGTGGGATTGCGGCAGTAGCGATGGAAGAACCCGCCGCGTACGTTCGGGTTGCGGCAGGGATGGAGCCGCCGCCCGGCACGGAACTGGAGCCCACGCCGGTTTCCGGCGCTTATCGCGTCCGTTCGCCCCTTCAGGCCGGAGTGCGACTGCACGACATCAGTTCACAGGCGATTGTCCCGCTCCTGGATCTCCGGCCCAGTCTGACGTATCTGGATCTCTGCGCCGCACCCGGAAACAAGACCATCCAGGCGCTCGAAACCCCGCTCGATCTTGCCATCGCGTGCGACATAAGTTGGAACCGGCTCCGGCAAGTACCTCCGGTCTGCCCTCGAGTGGTGCTGGACGCCGCGCAACCGCTACCTTTTCGCAAGCAGTTCGATCGCATCTTTATCGATGCGCCTTGCTCCGGGACGGGCACCCTTGCCCGGAATCCCGAAATCAAATGGCGCATCACGGAACACGATTTCGAGGGCTTTCAGATCACGCAGACCCAGATTCTTTTTCAGGGCTCGAAGGTGCTTGTACGGGGCGGACTCCTGCTCTACGCAACGTGCTCACTGGAGCGCGAGGAGAACGAGGACGTGGTGAGGCGAGTCCTGGCGACTGCGCCCGAACTCAAATTGGAGAGCGAGATGCGGCGGTTGCCGGGACGCGACGTGGGCGATGGTTTTTACGCCGCGGTTATACGCCGCCAGTAGACGCGCCCGACGGAATGGTTTCCGGGCTGGCTTCGGCCGTTTCTTGAGGCGCAAGCGCAAAGCGCGCGGTGAAGTGAAACGTGCTGCCTTCCCCCGGCATGCTTGTCACCCAGATTTTGCCGCCAAAGAGCTGGACCAGACGCGCGCAGATTGCCAGCCCAAGACCGGTTCCGCCATATTTCCGGGTCGTAGAGCCGTCCGCTTGCCGGAACGATTCGAAGATCCTGGCTTGCGATTCGTAAGGGATGCCAATACCGGTGTCGCTCACGCTGAACTGCAACAAGCATGCGTCATCCGTTGCTTCGAGCCGGCAGACGTCGACGGCAATGAAGCCTCGTTCCGTAAACTTCAAGGCATTGTTTAGCAGGTTTAGCAGCACTTGGTGCAGCCGGTACGGATCGCCAATCAGGCTGCCTTTAACATCTTTTTCGATATTGACCCGAATTACCAGGTTCTTGCGATCGGCTTCCGGAGTAACAAGCTGCAGAACGCGCTGAATACACGTAGAGAGCGAAAACGTTATGATTTCCAGGCCCAGTTGCCCCGCTTCGATCTTTGAGAAATCAAGAATATCGTTGAGCACATGCGTCAGCGAATTTGAGGAAAACTGAACTGTTTTCACGAAATCGCGTTGTTCGTCGTCCAAAGGCGTATCGAGCAGCAGATCGGTGAAGCCAACTATGGCGTTCATGGGCGTACGGATCTCATGGCTCATGTTTGCCAGAAATTCACTTTTCGCCCGGCTTGCCATCTCGGCGGCATTTTTCAGCGATTCCTCCTCCGCGAGCTTCTGGCTGATGACGCGGGTCTGGTCGTGAACGCGCCGTCGGAGAACGAATACCCAGGCCAGAATGAAGGAGGTGCCGGCGCCCAAGAGGCCGATCAGGCCCAGGGCGCGCCCGGTGGTCCACCAGGGTGCCGTTTGGAGGACTACTACGTCGTCGGCGGAGCGGGTGATGATTTTGAACGCAAGCAAACGGCCCGACGGATCCAGATCGCCGGCGCAGATGCCGCTGACCCTCACAAACGCGCCTTCGGCCGGCAAGGTGCCAGTGAATGAACCTTGCGCCGCTACGACCGGAAAAATGGTTTGATGCTGCTGTAACAGCAAGGTCTGCTGACGGCGCAACGTAGAGCGACCGACCACGCGGCCTTCGAGTGTTACGGCCTGCGCCTCGTATTTTCCGGAAAGGGCCTGCTCAGCCGTGATTCGCAATCCGGGTACGGGAGGGCCCGCGGCAATACGCCGCGTCAAGGCATCTTCCAATTGGACGTGAGCATCCGAGATTTCGACAAATCCAAGAGTTTCCACTCGATCGCCGGGCGTGAGTTCAATCGCCTGACGAGTAAGAACATGCACGCTGCCGGACGCATCCTGCAAATAAAATCCACGACTCGGCATGACTGCCGTGACGGTTCCAGCCAGTCTTACCCGGTGACCAAGCTCGTGATGATAACCGAAGCGCTGAAGTTGGCCGATCGGCGTCGGTGCTCCTACGAGTGGATCGGGGCGGGGTGGCTCCAGGATCCGGACGTCGCGCATGCTCGGCACGAATAAAACGACTCCAACCTGCTGGCCGCTTGCATTGAACTCTGCGCCGCATGTGCCATGCAGTTGCACCCGGCCGTCCACCAGTCCGGATGGCACCGGGGATCCATCCCATGGAATCTGCACATCGATAGTTCCACCAGGAAGTGCAACATCCATCCAGAGCTGCCTTTCAGTCGGAATGCGGTGAAGAAATTCCTCCTGTCGTACAATGCCCTCCACCTCCACCCACTCACTGTCGACAACGGTACTGGCCATCTGTTCGAAGGAGACCCGGCGCGGTTCCGGCAATTGCCCCCGGCCCAGGACCTTAAGACGGGGATTCAGCAGATCGGGGGCGAAATCGCTGAAGGTCGTGCTTGCCTGCACGTCCACCAGATCACCCACTTTCACGCTCGGCAGGTGAGGGTTCCACAACATCCAGATCCCCTGGGTTCCATCATGCACGAAGAGATCGAGCGCGAGCGGATCTGTATACGTAACCACGCCCTGAATATGTACCGGGTAATTGCGCCTTGCCTGTTCCGGGGAAAGGCTGCGGATGCGCGCCACGGAGGTGAGCGTAATGAGGGAATCGTTCGCCGCGGCTTGCGCGAAGCCGGGCATGAGGCATATAAAGACGGCAGCAGCGGCACGCACCAGATGCGGAATCACATCCTGCACCACG
Source organism: Bryobacteraceae bacterium (assembly GCA_035475915.1). Taxonomy (GTDB): domain Bacteria; phylum Acidobacteriota; class Terriglobia; order Bryobacterales; family Bryobacteraceae; genus Bog-105. The sequence continues at coordinate 19,101 of DATIMA010000146.1, read as the reverse complement.
TTAGAAACAGGCATTTCTTGTGCGCGCCGTCGGTTTCGGGCCCATGTGACAAAGTACCTGTTCATAGCCGGCCTTGTCTACTCGTGTGATGGCAGTCAGCTCCAAAACACTCTTCGGCTGGAAGGGCTAAAAACAGAAGCCCACTACTACACTCGAAGCGGCTCTCGGAAAAACCTGCCCGTGAACTGACCATCTGCGAGCAACAGGTGGGGATAAAAAATAGCCGCCGTGATTTCCTGGAGCGATCACTTGGGGGAGCACTAGCCCTGGGTGGTATGTCTTCCGGGATGGCCCGAAGCGAGGGCTTGGGTCGATAGCGGTGCCATTGGGAAGGTGTATATGGCGCAGTGTTCGATTTACCGCCCAAACGCGATTGCAGCCCGGCGCGCTATCCCCGATGCCTCGCCCCAGACGATTGACTGGCAGCGCTTTCTCGGGAACGCGCCTAAGCGGCCCTTCGATACTCAACGATTCTTCCGCTTTCGAAACTGGTGGGATTACGGAACTGGAATCGCGGGCGATGAGTACGTCCACTTGCTATCTCGCGTGCACTACGTGCTGGGAGTCCAATACCCGCTGAGTGCGGTGGCCGAAGGAGGGCTGTATAAATGGCGTGGCGACCGCGAGGTTCCCCACGTTCATAACACGCTCTACGATTACGGCGCGTTTACTGCGCAGGTGAGCGCAAACCTGGTTTCGAGCTGGGAAGGCGGCGAGATGGTGCGATTTATGGGCGACCGCGGGACAATCGAGTTGCGGGAAGACGGCGCGACCCTGTTTCCTTACACGCCGCTGGAAGATTACGAATATCCGCTGGAAAGCTGGCCAAAAGATTTAAAGCGGAGCTTTATCGCGGAGCACAAAAACGATCCCGCGGCGGATATCGGAACCGGTGACCGGCAGCCGCAACGTCTCCAGGAAATCTTCAACCAGACGGAAGAGGTACCGATAGGCATCTGCCGAACTTTATCGAATGCGTGAAATCTCGGACGCAGCCGGTGGAAAACGTCGATTTCGGCTGCGGAACGGCTGTCGCGTATCACATGGCGAACATCTCTTATCGCGAGAAGAAGCGGGTGTTCTGGGATAAAGACAAATTGGAAGTGACTGCCGGGTAACAAAGCGGGGTAACAACACCGCTCGGCAATTCAGGTCACGTGACGCTTCCCGTGCTGATGTAGTCTCTTGGGGTAATGATTCGGATTCCCTGGAACGGATCGAGCGCGAGGAGGTCCTGATCTCCCGTTACAACCAGCGCGGCATTTGCATTCAGCGCGCATTCGAGAAACATATTTTCAGCCGGATCGCGGCAGGCGCGAAGTTCGCCGGCAATCGTAACCGTGTGCGAGCCCTCGAGCCATTCATCGATAATCTGGGAGGCACGTGCAAACTCCCAGCAGAATTTAGCGCTAAGAACGCGGATGACCTCCGCACGGATTTCCTCGCACATAGCGATGCGATCCGTCGACAGAGTCTGCAGAAGAGCTTGCAGCGGAGTGCTCGGGCTTCCATCTTTACGCAACCCGAACTGCAAAGCCGAAACCCACGTGTTTGTGTCGAAGACAACGCTCACTTCTTCCGGGCGTACCCCTTGCGAACCTGCTTGATGAGACGTGGCACGTCGCTTTCGGTGTAATTTACGGGATTATGTTGCTCGGCATAGCTGGCCGTGCGAGCCGCCAGCCTCGCGAATTTATCGACCCGGTAGGTCCGCCAGGCTTCTCGCATTACTTCGCTCACGCTGCGCCGCTCACGCTGTGCTACTTCGTTGATCTCGCGAGCCATGTCGTCAGGGAGACTAATGGAAATTGTTTGGGCGCCCATACTTGTTAAATCTCAATAGTTTCATTGTAAGCCAATAGTCAAACGCCAGGACGTTTATCGATTCCGCACGTTCTGCGGGGAAGCAATGGCCCAACTGTACCGGGCCGCCTCTCGATTCCAGGGCGATGAGCTGATCGCAATGCGCATTGCTTTACTGCAGCAGGAATCGAGCACCCTGCCTGGCGGCCCTAGCTTCGCTTCCTTCGTGTACACGAGGCACCAGAAAAACGCTGCCGGTCCGCAACCGGAATAGCCGCGATTCCACCCGGCTATTCCGCACGCAGCGCCTGAGCCGGATCAATGCTCGCGGTTCGTAAAGCCGGAACAAGCTGGCTGCGAGCGAAACAAGCAAAAGGCCGCAGCCAACGGACGCGAATACGGCCGCGTCGAACGGCTCGACTTCAAACAGCAGCGACTGAATGATCCGAACTGCGGCAAGAGCGCCGACCAAGCCAATCGCCATTCCGATCAGGGCGGGCTTCAATCCTTGCTGCAACACGGAGCCAACCAGATCTCGCGGCTGTGCGCCGAGCGCGAGCCGCACTCCGAATTCGGAAGTGCTCTGCGCAGTCGAATACGAAATCACGCCGTACAGCCCCACCCCTGCCAGTAATACCGCCAGTCCGGCGAACGAAAGTAACAGGACGAGAGTGAAATGGCGGTTCGCGGTGCGCTTTGCAATTAACTGATCCATGGTCAGCACCTCCGATAGTGCAAGATTCGGGTCAAGCCGCGCAATTTCGCGCTCAATCGGCGTTGCAAGCGCCACCGGATCGCCCTTGGCGCGAACCGCAAGCGCGGCAAAATTCAGTTCCCCGCTAGAGATTGGAATGTAGACCGTCGGTTCGGGCAGTTCATCGAGGTTCTTCCGAACATCGCCCACAATCCCGACGATCTGCCAGTTTCTATCCCAGAACGAAATGGTTTTGCCGAGCGGATCTTCATCCGGAAAGTACCGCCGCACCAGATTTTGACTGACGACGGCTTTGCCCGCCTCCGCCAAGCGCTCTTGCTCCTCAAAAGTGCGGCCGCGCAGCAACGGAATGCCCATCGCGTGAAAATATCCGGGATCGGCAGTGCGCGGAATGGCAAGATTCGATTGGCCCGGAGCAGGCGCGGGCCGGCCGGCGATCCGAATGTCGGTGTTCATGTATTGCCCGGCGACCGGTAACCAGGAGACCAGGCCGGCGCTCTGAATTCCAGGCAGGACGCGGACGCGAGCGAGGAGTTGTTCGAAGAATGCAGCGGCCTTCGCATCGGTCGGATACTGCGCGATAGGCAGCGTGATGCGCATCGTCAGCAGACGATTGGAATTGAATCCAACGTTTACGCCTTGCAATCGAACAAAGCTCTTGAGTAGGAGTCCGGCGCCGATCAGCAAAAGGAACGAAATCGCAATTTCTCCGGAAACGAGCGCGCTTCGGTACCAGGCGTGGCGCATCGATCCAAATGTTGAGCGGCCAGTTTCGTGGATAGCTTGATTCAAATCGAAGCGGAAGGCGGACGCGGCGGGCAGCGCGCCGGCGACAATTCCAACCGCAAGAGCCAGCCCGGCGGCAACAAGAGCGATGTCCAGTTCAATTGAATTTCGGAGGCGCGCGGCAACGATGCGCCGATCTTCATCAGAACGCGAACGAGCCATCCGGCCAGCAAAATGCCCGCAAGAGCGCCTGCGCCCGATAGAATTATGCTCTCCAGCAGGAACAGACGGATAATTCGATCCTTGGATGCGCCCAGAGCCGCGCGGATGGCGATCTCCCTCCGGCGCGCTATGCCGCGCGTCAGCAGAAGATTTGCGACGTTGACGCAAACAATCAGAAGCACACAGGCTACCGCTCCCCACAACACGTAAATGGAAGTGCGCAGCGATGGCGCGACGGTCTGGCTCTGAAGGGTGTACACCTCGACCGACTTCCCGGTTTGGCCCGCATATTCGCGGGCGATCTGAGCCTGCATGGCGGAGAGTTCCGCCGCGGATTGCCGGATGGAAACGCCCTCGCGCAAGCGCGCGATCACGGACAGGCGATGATCTCCCCTGGTTTGCAATTCCGGCGCGGGCAGAGTGATCTGCATCGGAACCCAGTACTGGGTGGTTGCGGACGGAAATTCGAAGCCGCGCGGCATGACTCCGACGATGGTGTAGAGCTGCGCGTCCAGGCGCACGGTCCGGCCGATTACGGTCGAATCTCCCCCGAATCTGCGCTTCCACAAGCTGTTGCTCAACATGACAGTGCGCACAGCCTTCGGCGTATCATCGCCCGGCAGAAAGACTCGGCCAATAGCGGCTGGGGCGCCGAGCGTCCGGAACAGATTCCACGAGCAGAAGACGCCTTGAACGTGCTCCGGCAATTGGCCTCCCCCGGAAAGGTTGGCATCGGTCCCGCCGTACGCGGCGATATCCTCAAAGCTTCTCGATCTGCGCTGCCAGTCGTAGAAGTTTCCCGGAGCAGGTTCGTCGTGGACATCGCCCTTGAACACGCCCGCCTCATAAAGGGCCACCAGCCTGCCCGGATCGCGGTAAGGCAGCGGATCGAGCAGAATCGCTTTCACCGCGCTGAAAATTGCTGTGTTCGCGCCAATCCCGAGCGTTAGCACGCCAAAACAAGTCGCCGCCAGCGCCGGGCTTTGGCGGAGAGACCGAAGGCTAAAGCGAAGGTCTTGCCAGAGGGTCACCGGAAAATTTTTGCCTCCTTGTTACGTGATACCATCAAAACGTTCCAGCAGGTTCGGCAAGGGGAGCCCGGACTATGGGAAGCCAGCCTGGAACGCGCCTGAATAAAGTTCGGCGGAGCGGGCGCTGTATGGAATTTCTTTAAGGCGTGTCAGAAGAGTAGTTTACGTGCTTCAGATTGTCCCATCCATTTTCGCCGCTGACTTCGCACATTTAGGCGACGACGTGCGGAAAGTGGAGGAAGCCGGCATCCGGATGCTCCACGTGGACATCATGGACGGACATTTCGTGCCGAATTTCACCATGGGCACTCCGATTACTGAATCCCTCCGTCGCTTCACGCGCGTCCAGTTGGATCATCATCTGATGATCGAAGATCCCGACACCTACGCTCCTATCTTTATCAAGGCGGGCGCCGATTGCGTCAGCGTCCATTATGAGGTCTGCCGCAACCTCGATCGAACGCTCCACATGATTCAAGACAATGGCGCAAAGGCTGGGGTGGTCATCAACCCCGCGACTCCGGTCCTGCTTTTGGACGAAGTGCTCGCCATCGCCGATTATGTCCTGGTGATGAGCGTGAACCCAGGTTACGGAGGCCAGCAGTTCATTCCGAACTCGCTGCGCAAGGTCAGGGAACTGGCTAGGCTGCGCGAGCAGCGGAAATTGAGCTTCGCTATTGAGATTGATGGCGGAGTGGGACCGGAAAACATTGCGGACGTGGCCCGGGCGGGGGTAGATTGGGTGGTTGCAGGATCTTCCGTCTTTCAAGCTCCCGATCCCGCAGAAGCCGTCCGCGAGATGCTGCACCTTGCAGCGGACGCATTTTCAATGAAGGTCTAGTTCATATGCAATTTCTTCACTTACTGCCGAAGCGTGTGCTTTTCATCGCGCTCTCGCTGGGTCTTCTGGCCGGCTGTATCCGTCATAAATACGAAACGCCCATCGCCAAGAATACCCAGCAGCCCGACAAAGTGCTGTTCGACCAGGCAATGCACGACATTGAGCGCGGGCACTACGAAGTGGCGCGCATCTCGCTGCAGACGCTGATGAACACCTACGAATCCAGCGAATATCTGGCGAAGGCGAAACTCGCTATTGCCGATAGCTGGTATCGCGAAGGCGGAGCCAACGGGCTGGCCCAGGCCGAAGCCGAGTATAAAGATTTCATTCTCTTCTACCCCAATATGGAAGAAGCCGCCCAGGCCCAGAATCGCGTCTGCGAGATCCATTACAAGCAGATGGACAAGAGTGATCGCGATGACGTGCAAACATTGCGGGCGGAGGCCGAATGCCGTCAGCTTCTGGTTCAATTTCCCAACAGCAAGTTTGCACCCGAGGCGGCACAGCGCCTTCGCAATATTCAGGAGAGCTTGGCCGAGCATGAATTCGTAGTCGGCGAGTTCTATTGGAAGCGTGACATGAATCCGGCGGCCGCGAACCGCCTGAACGCGCTGGTGGATCAGTATCCGCTGTTTAGCAAGGCCGGCGAGGCGCTGTATGAAGCGGGTGATTCCTATTCGAAGATGGGAGCGCGGTTTCGGCCCCAGGCCGGAGAGATGTTTGCCCGGATCGTGCGCGAATATCCACTGAGCGATCGGGCGGACGAGGCCAAGAGCCGTTTGCAGGATCTGGAGTTGCCGGTCCCGCAAGTGGACCAGGCAGCTTATGATCGCGAGAAATACGAAATCGAAAATTATAGGCATCCCAGCCTGCTTGCCCGCTCCACTTCATGGATTCACGGGGGTCCGGACGTAAGCCACGCCGCCAAGGAGGGCCAGCCTACCATGACTGACCCGAAGCGGACCATACCGGCCAGTATTCCCGTTGTAAATAGTGAGGTGGCAAGCAACACAGGTAACGGGTCGGGAACCACGGACGTAAGTGCGACGACCGTTGGCGCGAACGATACAGCTCTTGAAAAGAACACGGATGCGCGAACCGCCGGAACCGCCCAGGCCGGTACGCAAACGGCCGCGCCGAACCAGGCATCCCCAAATCAGCCTTTGCCGACCAATCGCGATGCGGAGCTGAAGAAGTACCGCGAGAAGGCGGCCAAGAGGCAAGCCAAGCTGGAGAAGAAGAAAAAGAAGAAAGAGCAGCACGCGGCTGAGCACCAGGATCAGAAGCAGAGCTTAGTTGCGCCCGGCGCGAGCAACGGGCAAGCCCCGCCGCAACCGCAATGAACCGGATTCTGCTTGCGGACGACAGCCCACAGGCACTCCGGCTTGCCGAGCAGATCCTCCGGGGCCAGGGAATCGAAGTCGTGAGCGTGACCGACGGCGCGATTGCCCTCCGCCGTTTGCCGGACGTGAACCCCGATCTGCTCATTACCGACGTCTATCTGCCCACCAAAAGCGGTTTCGATCTGGCACGCTTCCTGAAATCGCAGGATGAGTACCGGCACATCCCCGTCATCTTTGCCGCCGCGCCCGCAGATGAGTTCAACGAGCAGGATGCAAAGAACGCCGGGGCGGACGTTATCCTGCGCAAACCATTCGAAGCCTCCGCGCTTCTCGGCGCAGTGCAACAGTTGTTGGAGCGCAGCGCTGGCTTGCGGAAAGATGGCGTCGGCGCGAACGGAAAATCCGGACTCGACCGGCACAGCATCCGCGCGGCCGTTACACTGGCTTTGGATTCAGCCATGCCGGCGTTGATCGACGAGCTGACGGAACGGGTAGTGCTGGCGCTGGCGAGCAGAGGGTAAGTACTTCAAGTGGGGCAGGCGCTTTCGCCTGCGGCGGGCTCGCAGCCCGCCCGTTTTGGCCCAGCTCGCGGCTCAGTTTCGAAATCGAGACGGAAGCGTCAGCCATCCCAAACTACGCTTCAAATCGCCGCGCCGCCGGAAACAAAGATCGATTAGCGCGAGTTGCCGATCGTCGATATGGAGCTTTCGCCCCCTCATCCTCAGCTTGATACTAACTCGATGTAGTCTGAACCCGGCCGTGTGGGATCCGGCTCATTCATATCTCAGCGCCACCATCGGGTCCACTCGCGATGCCCGTCGTGCTGGAAGATAGCCCGCGATACCCGCCACAATGACCAGCATCGAAGCAATGGCCGCCAGAGTCGCGGGGTCATTTGTCTGCACGCCATAGAGCATGGCGGAAAGCGCGCGCGTGGCAACCAGCGCGGCGGGAATGCCGATAACAAGGCCAATCAACACGATTCCCAACGTCTCGCGCAAAATCGTTCGCTGAACCGTGCGTGGCGTCGCGCCGATCGCCATGCGGATGCCGATTTCACGGGTACGCCGAGCGACTTCATATGAAAGCAGACCGTACAGTCCTACGCAGGCCAGAGTTAGCGCGAGCAGCCCGAAAGCGGCCGATAGACGAGCCACAAGGCGCTCGACGAGCAGGGTTTCATCGATCATTTCGGTCTGTGTCTCGACCTTAAAGAGCGGCAGATTCGGATCGGCTTCTCTTACGACCTTTTCCACGGCAGGGATGAGCGACGAAGGGTTGTAAGCGGTACGCAATTCAAAAAATGCGCGGTGCTCTAGCAGAGGCATATAGATAGTCGGCTTTATGTCATCGCGCAAGCTATTGTATTTGGCATTGGCGGCCACTCCGATGATGTGGTTTTGGGCCGCTTTGGGAGAATCTTCGCCAAAATGCAGCCCTAGCGGATTGCGCCCGGCCAGGTATTGTTTGACAAACGCCTGATTGACTACTGCGACTGCCCGCCCATCCGCGAATTCAGCAGGCGTGAATGTGCGCCCACTGGCCAGCGGAATGCCCATGATTTTGAAAAACGCCGGTCCCACACCCAATATGTTTACGTGTACCGGCGTCCGATCGCGCCGGCCTTCTATTTGATAATCGCTGGAACTCAGGCTGTTACTCAGGAGCGCGCTTGAAGAATACGTCACGCCCGTAACCCCCGGCAGTGAAACGAGGTGGTCGCGTAGAGTGCGGTAGAGGCTCTGGATTCGCGGCTCTTTGTAGTGAAGCGACATCGGGTCCAGACCGAACAGAAGAAGATTACGCGCGTTAAACCCAGGATTTATGTTCTTCAGATTGAGCAACGTGCGAACGAAAAGGCCTGCGCCGACGAGCATCACAACCGCCAGCGCGACTTGAGCGGAGACCAGCGAATTGCTGAACCAGCGCCTTCGCGCCGATAAAGACATCGCGTGCTGCAGGCCCGCGGAGCCGGTCTCAAAGTTAGAGGAAGGATGTACGCGGGTGGTGCGAAGCGCGGGAATCATCCCGAAAAGAATGCCGGATGCGAGCGAAATGGAACTCGTGAAGAGCAGAATGCGCAGATCGGGATGCACATCCAGGTGCATCGGCAGGAAAGACGTGAGCGAGCGTGTGGCCAACCATGCTACAGCGAGTCCGGCGAGGCCGCCCAATAGGCCGATCAGCACACTTTCCGTCAGGAGTTGACGAACGACGCGGCCTCGTCCCGCCCCAATCGCTAGCCGGATCGCAATTTCCCGCTGTCGTGAGGCCGCACGGGCCGTCATGAGGCCCGCGACGTTGGCGCATGCGATCAAAAGGATCAGGCCGACCGCGAACATCAGAATGTAAAGTGGCCTTGCCAGTATTTCCCCATCTCCGATCAGCGCCTTGTGAGCCGGCACTACCTCCACAGCCAGACCGCTATCCGACTTGAGAACCTTTGACCGGTAGACCATCTCATTCCGAACCAGCGCGGTAAGCGCCGCCTCCGCGCGCGCTGCCGTAATGCCCGGTTTCGCGCGGCCGATGATTCTAAGCCAAAAATGATGCTCGCTGTCGAGAGCCAGAGATGACCCGTTTATGTCCAAATTACTGCCGGCATGAATGGGCATCCACAGCTCGCAAATTCTGCCCGGAGATAGGCGATTGAATCCCGGCTCCGCAACGCCGATCACAGTAAACGGGGCGGCGTTCAGCCGGATGGTTTTGCCGATTACAGCGGGATCGCCGCCGAACGCGCTTTGCCAATAGCCGTAAGACAACACCACGGTTGCGCTCGCGACCGGAGTATCGTCATGGTCATCAAACGTTCGACCCAAAACCGCACGAACTCCGAGCGTCTGAAAGAAATTTCCGGAAACGATCTCGCCGTCGATAATGGCCGCGGGGCCGTTGGCCGTCGCGTTCAGTTGGACCGGGCCGGCAAATGCGGCAACACTCGAAAAAATGTCGTTTTTCGATCCAATCGACTTGAAAAGCGGATAGGAGAATGTACAGCTACCCTGTGCATCCGGTACTCTGCTCTCAAAGCACGATTCATAATCGTCCTCATCATACGGATGAGGTGTTGCCTTCGCGGTCCATCTGGGCACGACCAACTGCTGCGGATCACGCACCGGAAGCGCTCGAAGCACCACTGCATCCAGCAAACTGAAAATCGCGGTATTTGCGCCGATTCCGAGCGCCAGAACCGCAATCACAACCACCGCGAATCCCGGAGCGCTTCTAAGCTGCCGCGCCGCATAGCGCAAGTCCTGCACCGTTGTGTCCCAGAGGACCGTGCCCCGTGCATCGCGGCAATGCTCTTTTATCTGCTCGGGACCTTGTAAAGACATGCGCGCCATGCGCTTCGCCGCATCCGCGCTGGCCCCCGCGCGCGAGAACTTTGCCGCCTGTTGCTCCAGGTGAAATTGAAGTTCGTCTTCGAGTTCCCGCTCTACCGATTTCTTGCGGAACACGGTTCGTAATCGATACACCAGATCAGTGAACATGCGTGCGGCGCCTCAGGCCGTGTCAAGTACGCTCGCCACCGCTCCGGCGAGCTTGCGCCAGGATTGCGCTTCCGCCGCAAGCTGTCTGCGCCCGGCCGCAGTGATCTCGTAGTATTTTGCCCGGCGGTTATTTTCGGTAGTGGCCCATTTCGGGCGAAGCCATCCGCGGCGCTCCAGCCGGTGCAGAGCAGGATACAGAGATCCTTGTTGGACTTGCACCACATCATTCGAGATCTGCTGAAGGCGCTCTGAAATCCCCCAGCCGTGCAGAGGCTCCAGGGCAACGGTCTTCAGGATCAAAAGGTCGAGCGTGCCCTGCGGCAGCTCGATACGCGCATCTTCGCTCAAGCAGCTTCCCTTTCTCTTCGACAGGAACAGCATACAGCATTTCCTGTCGAAGTTCAAGGGAAGAATCACTCACTCATAGCGCAAGCAAATCATCGGATCGACTTTCGCCGCACGGCGCGCCGGCAGATAGCTCGCAAGCAGCGCAACCACCGCCAGAATTACGGCAACGCCAACTATTGTTGTCGGATCCCGTGCGCCGACTCCGAACAATAAGGTTGCAAGAAGCCGTGTTAGCGCTAAGGCGCCTAGAAAACCAAGCGCCAATCCGGCGCCCGCCATAACGACGCCAACTTTCAAAATCATTTTCACGACATCCATTGAACTCGCGCCAAGAGCCGCTCGAATCCCGATCTCATGTGTCCGCTGCACCACCGAATATGAAATCACGCCATAAATTCCGATTGCCGAAAGCAGCAGCGCGACAGTGGCGAATCCGCCGAGCATGATGGAGTTTAGCCGGTTGCTGGCCACAGACTCCGTTTTGATCTGTTCGAGCGTTTTGATATCGCTTAACGCCTGGTCTTTGTTCACTTGATGAACAGCCTTCGTGATGCTCTGTTGAAGAACGCGCGGGTCCATCGCGGCGCGCACAACCAGCGATTGAAAAAACACCGGGCTCTGTTCATTGCTTACATACACGCCTGGATTGTCGTCCTTCTTGTCGTCCAAATTCCCGACTTTCTCGTCTTTTACGATCCCGACCACCTCCCAGGCGATCTCCGGCCCCAGTTCGGTTTTACCGGGCACAATCTGCTGAATCAGAATACGCTTGCCAATCGGGTCCTCATGCGGAAAGTACTTTCGAGCCATGGTTTCATTGATGACGGTAACGGGCGGAGCCCCTTTGACATCGCGCTCGCTCAGCCCTCGCCCCTTCTTTAGCGTCATCTCCAGGGCTGTGAAATACGACGGGCTCACCATTTTAAAGAAGCACGCTTTGCGATTGGCGCGATCGACCATTGGCTTGCCGGCAATCTGAAATGGCATGCCGTAACCCCAGCCTTCCATCGGCAGTGCAGAGGTGAGCGCCACATCGCGAACTCCCGGGATGATCCGCACGTTCGATACGATCTGCCGCAGATAGGCATTTAGATTGTCAGGATTCGGAAACCGCTTGTCGGAGATGGGAAGGCCGGCGGTGATCACATTCTCGGCATTGAATCCGGTGTCCACGTTCTGCATTTCAAAAAAGCTTCGTATCAGCAAACCCGATCCGACGAGCAGTAGAAATGCAAGCGCAACCTCTGTTACTACTAATCCCGACCGCAGCCGTTGTTTGCCTGCTCCGGTGCCCGACCCGCGCCCGCCTTCTTTCATGCTGTTCGCGAGATCGGAGCGCGTAACATGAACCGCGGGCGCCAGCCCAAAAATCAATCCGGTGAACAGTGAGATCCCGGCCGCAAACAACAGAACCCGCCAGTCCAGCCTAATCTCGGCTTCGGCAGGCAGTGAAAATGGCGGAACCGCTGCCTTCAGTGCTGCCATGAGGACATAACCTAGCGCAACGCCTGCGATTCCGCCGATAACGGACAGCAGTACGTTTTCAGTCAGGAATTGCCGCGCCAGACGCCAGCGTCCTGCTCCTACCGACGCACGAATCGCGACTTCGCGCTCTCTCGCCGTGCTTCGCGTCAGGGTGAGGTTGGCGAGATTGGCGCAACCGATCAGCAATACCATTCCAACAGCAGCCAGAAGCACATAAAGCGATTTACGCAACTGTTTGCCGACGATAACGTCCGATAGCGGATCAACGGCCACGCCCCAGCCTTTGTTTGAATCGGGATAATCATGCGCGATTCGCGCGCCGATAGCGTTCATCTGGGCCCGCGCCCGTTCCAGGCTGACCCCGGGTTTCAGCAGCGCGATTGCTCCGAACCAGTGAAAATTACGTGTCATGTTTTGCGGCTCGAATACCAGTGGCCGAAAAATCTGTGCATACGAACGATCGAACGCGCTCCCCTCGGGAAGCACTCCGATCACCACGTTGGGTTCTCCATCAAGCCGGATAATGCGGCCAATAATGTGCGGGTCCGAGCCGAACTGCGTTTCCCATAGCGAGTGGCTTAGAACGGCCACTCTACTTTTGCCGGGCTGATCTTCATCGGCAGCGAACGTACGGCCGATTGCCGCCCGGACACCGAGAATGTCAAAGCCGTGCGCCGACATCCTTGCGCCGCGCAATTCAACCGGATTGCTGACCCCGGTGAGCGTGACCGAACCGCCCGTCCGTGCCGCCATATACTGGAACACCGTGTTCTGCCGTTGCCAGTCCAGGAAGTTGAGAGTGGAAATTCCGTTCCGGGCATCAGGGTCGCCCGGCGGCTTCTCCAGCACGCGCATAATCCGGTCGGCATTCGCATACGGCAGCGGTTTCAGAAGAACGCCATTTACAAAACTGAAAATCGCTGTGTTGGCGCCGATTCCAATCGCTAATGTCAGCACCGCGATCGAAGTGAACCCTGGGTTCTTCCGCAGCATCCGGAAGGCATATCGAATATCTTGCAGTAGTTCGTGCACACGTGTCCTCAGGACAGAATACGAATCAATTCAGAAAAAGTTGGCAAAATCCCGCTATCGGACACTAAAATGGCCGTTTCGATGCCGGTTCGATTGGCGTCGTCCCATTACCATAGAAGTGACGCATGCCTGAAAATACTTTCGATATCGTCTCCAAGATCGACCTGAACGAAGTTCTAAACGCGGTGCAGCAGACCTCCAAGGAAGTGCAAACCCGCTACGACCTCAAGGACAGCAAATCGTCTGTCGAGCTGAACGAAAAAGACAACAAAATCCTGCTCGCCAGTTCGGACGAATTCAAGCTGAAGGCCGTGACCGAAATTCTGGGCCAGAAACTCGTGAAGCGAAACGTTCCGCTGAAAGGGCTGGAATACGGAACCGTCACCCCTGCTTCTCACAACAGCGTGCGCCAGGAGATTACGCTGCAGCAAGGCATTTCGGGCGAGAAGGCGAAAGATATCGTCAAAACGATCAAGGACAGCAAGCTGAAGGTGCAGGCCAGCATTCAAGGCGACGTGGTCCGCGTGAGCGGGAAGGACCGGGACACGCTCCAGCAGGTCATCGCGCTTCTCAAGGGCAAGGACTTCGGCATCGACATGCAGTTCACCAACTACCGCTCGAACTGATGCCGCGGCGTATTGAGACGCTCTCGCTCGAAGGTCCCGCGGGCCGCCTGGAGGCATTACTGGAAGAACCGGAGCACGAAACTCCGGTGGAAGCCGCCGTGGTTTGCCATCCCCATCCGCAGCATGGCGGGACCATGCACAACAAAGTTGTTTACCGCTTGGCTCGCGGGCTGCGGAAGACTGGCTGCGTCGTTCTGCGCTTCAACTATCGCGGCGTGAATCTCAGCGAGGGCGCGTACGACGGCGGCGTAGGCGAGACAGAAGATGCGCGGGCCGCCCTCCGCGAAATTCAACGGAGATATCCCGAACTGCGCGTGATCATGGCCGGCTTCTCTTTCGGATCGAGAATCGCGCTCAGGCTCGCTTCACAGGAAAGCGCAATCGACCGGGTGATTGCCGCCGGATTCCCCACCCGCGTCGCCGACCGCGAGTTCGTGTATCACGTACATGTGCCGAAATATTTTGTCCAGAGCACGAACGACGAATTCGGGCCCGCCGCGGATCTGACGGATTTCTTCAACACGCTCCCCGAACCGAAGCACCTCGATTGGGTCCCTGCCGAGGATCACTTCTTTCGAAATGCGCTAGATGCCTATGAGAGCGTGATCGAGCGAATTGGCCGGGATCGGTCGTGGTCCAGTGCAAGTGGTTGGCAGCACTGAACCGCGCGCGCCAGCAAGCGTCTGGTTCTGTAGCCGCCTGCAAACCCGGACACAACTTTCGGAACCGCGCGCGTCAGCAAGCGGCCTCTGACGATCGCGGCTCGCTCTAATGGGCCAGCGCCGCGCAGATCAGATCGGCAAGCTGATCCAATCCCTTCGCCAGATCCTTCCCAAGATGGACTCTCAGCGCACGCCGGCGTCGCTCTGCCAGGACCTGGAAATCGCCGCGCGCCTGCGCCGCTTTCACAACTCCGAACGTATATTTCTGGTCCGGAACCTGCAGATCTTCCGATTCCTCACAGGTAATTTGCAAGAACACGCCGGAGTTCGGGCCCCCTTTGTAGGCTTGACCCGTGCTGTGCAGGAATCTCGGCCCAAAGCCGAGAACGGTGGCCACCTGCTTCGATTCCACAATTTCTTTTCGAATCTTCTCCAGCGTGGCTTCGTACTCCGGAAACATCGGAATGTATGCCAGCAGTCCGAAGTAATCCCCGGGTTTGATCCGGTCAACGTGCCGTCGAATTACCGCGCCGAGTGTGGTCCCGCCATTGACCAATGCCTCCGCATTCGCTTTGTCCGTGAAGAGCTTGATCCCGTCCTGGTCCAGAATCGGTTCTTCGGATGGCAGCGAACCCGTCTTCTCGAACTCCGACGTGAGGTCGCGCGTGGCAATTTTACTCGCCTCAACATCCGGCTGGTTGAAAGCGTTGATCCCGATAACCGCGCCGGCAACTGCGGTAGCAATCTCCCATTGAAAGAAGGTTTGCCCGATGTCGTAAAGGTCGTTCAGCACAATTCTGACTACCGGCGCGCCTGCCTTCTCCAGCTTGCCTACGGCGTTCTCCTTTTCCGTATCGGTATCGCCCGCGTAAGTAATGTACGCGAACACGCGGTCCTTTCCATATTGGTCAGGATCGAACAAGGGCTCGCGGTCAACCGGGATCAAGCCTTTTCCTTGCTTGCCCGTGGATTCCGCCAGCAATTGCTCCAGCCACGCGCCCAGATCGCAAACGGACCGGGAGCAAATCAGCGTAACCTTGTCGCGCCGGAACTTCACCGCCGCCGTTCCCAGAAATAGGCCTAGCGCAACACCCGGATTCTTTGCCGCGTTCGGAGTCTTGCACGCCTCCACCATCGCGGCTGTGTGCCTCAGTAACCTCTCCGTATCCAGCCCCATCGCAGAATGAGGAATCAGTCCGAAATCGGAAAGCGCTGAATAACGGCCGCCGATGCTGGGAACGCCATGAAAGAGGCCGCGGAATCCCAACTGCTTTGAAACTCCCTCCAGCTTGGAGCCGGGATCAGTCACGGCGATGAAATGATGTCCCGCTCGATCTCCCACCAGCTTTTTCGTCTCGGCGTAGAAGTACTGCATGTAAATGTTCGGCTCGAGCGTTGTCCCGGACTTGCTCGAAACGCAGAACAGCGTACGCGCCGGATCAATGCGCTGCCGAAGCGCCCTGATCTGCAAAGGGTCCGTGGAGTCCAGCACCAACAGTTCCGGCGAGTCCGGTTGCTGTCCGAATGTTTTGCTGAATACTTCGGGGCAGAGGCTGGAACCGCCCATGCCCAGCAGCACCACGTGCCTGAAGCCATCCTCGCGGATCTCCGCCTGCAGCGCTTTGAAACGCGAGACACTGCCGAGTTCCTGGCCCACAATGTCCAGCCAGCCGAGCCATTTGCTCTCGTCGGTGTTGGTCCACAGCGATGCGTCTTTCTTCCATAGGCGCTCGGTGTTGCCGGATTCGTCCCACTTCTTCCGGGCCTCCCCAATGGCCTTCTCCAGATCGGCCGGAAGCGAATACGAATAACTTTCCAGGCCTACTGCACCCGGCGCATTAGCAGAGCTCATGTTCCTCGATTCCTTTTATCTTATTCAGTCGGCGGACGTGGCGTTCTTCGCCGCTGAATGTCGCCTTCAAAAATGCTTCGGTTACATCCTGCGCCATCATGGGCCCGATAATGCGGGATCCCAACACCAGGACGTTCATGTTATCGTGTTCCACGCCCTGATGCGCGGAATAATGATCGTGGCACAAGCCGGCGCGGATACCCTTGAACTTATTCGCCGCAACCGAAACCCCCACGCCACTGCCGCAAACCAGCAGACCCCGTTCGGCTTTCCCGGAGCGGACCTCTTCCGCAACCAGAATCGCGTAATCCGGATAGTCGTCGGGCTTGCCGGGTTCGAATGTCCCCACATCATGCACAGTGTGACCGAGCTTCCGCATGAACTCCATCAACTGTTGTTTCATTTCGTAGCCTGCGTGATCTGCTCCGATGGATATTGTCATAGCCTGGGTTTGATCGCCTTCGCCGGATAACAGCCGCCTGGCGGCCAAACAATTAGGTTATCGCCTGGGGTTATTGCGCGGTGCGTGACCCCTCTCTGGTGAGTCTAAGGGCAGAGCACGATTTCGAAACTCTTGCCATGCATCTATGGTTCCTTCTTGTAGGTCTCGTTTTGTTGGGAATGGCCCTAACCGGGTCCTTTGTACGCCGGCTCCCGCTCTCGACGGCTATTATTTATGTCGGCATCGGCCTGGCAATCGGACCGCATGGCTTAGCGCTGATCACAGTTTCTCCGTTTGACAGCGCGCACCTTATCGAAGCTATCACTGAAATCGCCATCATCATATCGCTCTTCGGAGCCGGCCTGAAGCTGCGAGTACCACCGCGGGACGGGCGCTGGCTTGTGCCATTCCGCTTGGCGTTCCTCTCCATGGCCGTTACCGTAACAGCCATTGCAATAATCGGCGTTCTGCTGCTTCATCTGCCGGTGGGCGCCGCAATCGTTCTCGGTGGAATCCTCGCGCCTACCGATCCCGTATTGGCGGCCGATGTTCAGGTGGAGCAGCCGTTCTCGTACAATCCGCTTCGCTTCGGCCTCACCGGAGAGGCAGGTCTTAACGATGGCACGGCGATGCCGGTTGTCCTGCTGGGCCTTGGCCTGCTTGGACTGCATGACATCGGGCCTCATGCCATGAGATGGGTGTTCCTGGACCTGATCTGGAAAACGGCGGGCGGCCTGGCAATCGGGATGCTGCTCGGCTACGTAGTAGCGCGGCTGGTTTTACATTTGCGCCGGGAGCATCGCGAGGCCGTCGGCCTGGACGATTTTCTTGCGTTGGGCCTGATTGCGTTGTCCTACGGTTGCGCCGAGTTATGCGCCGCGAACGGATTTCTGGCTGTCTTTGCGGCGGGTGTGGCCCTGCGGCGCGAAGAGCGCAACGAGACCGGAAAAGAGTTTCCCGGCCAGGCCGCTGCCAGCATTGGTTTCGCGCCGGGTTGGCGAACAGAAGCGGCTACCAATCCGGAAACAGCGCCGGTCTATATGGCGCAAACGCTTCTGCACTTCAACCAGCATCTGGAGAACGTGGGCGAACTCGTAGTGGTTGTCCTGGTTGGCTCCATGCTCTGGAACGGCACGCTGTCCGCTTCGCACTTGTGGTTCGTGCTTCTGCTGTTTCTGGTCATCCGGCCGATTTCGGTCGAAATTGGACTGCTTGGCACTCAGGTTCGTGGCCTGGAGCGCCGCCTCATGAGCTGGTTCGGAGTCCGCGGCATCGGCTCCGTATTCTACCTGTCTTTCGCAATCGCGCATGGACTACCCCGCGACATAGCAGCTCGAAACGCGCAGCTTACCTTCACCGTGATCGTCGCTTCCGTCCTCGCTCATGGAATCAGCGTTACGCCGGTTATGAACTGGTACGAAAGGCGAACAGAGAGAGCGGGAGGCTCGGAGACGGAAGATTAGCAGGCTCGAAAAAAACTTGTTGCGGATCTGTGGGGCGGGTTGGCCGAAGGCAACCCGCGGGCCCTTATTCAGCTTTGCGTTGCGTCGCAGAACGGCTCTAGACAAAGTTCGACACGAGCGGAGTCGGGATAAGTGCGGTAGTCTCAACTTGATCTGACAGACTACCAGGTTTACCGCAAAGGCGGACAAACCTTACAGAACCGCTTGCTTAGAAGCCGTGAAAAAATCCGGGACTGACTTAAGCGCCGTGCGCCAAATGCCTGAAAACGCAATCGCTCGACCCGGCGCGGCTGTCTGTCCCGTTGATCTTTTTACGGCTTCTTAGCAAGCGTCTTTTGTGCTCTTTCCTAAGCCTGCCTACGCCGTCCTCTGTTAAGCACTGTAGTGAGCTACGACGCGTGCTGCTTTTCCATTCGCTGACATCTCCATGAATTCTGCGGAATGCGTATCTTTTTGATTCGTATAGTAGAGCACCAGACTGTTTACGCCCCAGAGCACATCCTCAAGCTGGAACCGGAGTTCCGGATAGGCCTCTAGCCCTCGCTGAAAGTAAGCTCTTAACTCTGCCTTTCCGGCCACCTTACCGCCGGCAGTACCTAACAATTGGGCGGCAACCGGCGAGGTCAACTCGACTGCGTCCTCGTAATGGCTCATGATCGAATCCAAATCATGAGCGTTCCAAGCCGCAACCCAATCGTTGGCAAGAGCCCACGCCTCATCTCTCGTCACTGCGGTTCTCCAGTCGAGGTTCGTAATAGTTACCTTGCATCATACGAGAAGATATAGCAGCGCACGACTGACGTGACCCCCTGAATCCGTCCAGATCAGAATACGATTTGAGACGAGGAAAGGGAAAGCAATGAGTAAGGGCGGAGTAACGGAAGCGCAGATGATCGAGGCGCTGAGGCAGATGGAGGCCGGACGGACAGCGGCCGATATAGGTCGGCAGTATGGAGTCTCCAAGCACACGATCTATGCCTGGAAAGCGAAGTACGGCGGGCTAGAGGTGAACGAAG
>DATIMA010000145.1:0-5343 GCA_035475915.1 Bryobacteraceae bacterium | reverse complement strand
TAGTCGCTGCCTGCTTTCGCCTGTCTTGAATCCAGAACCGTCCGGCTTAAGATAAGAGTTCATCATGTCGGGCAAAAAAATTGGAATACTGACGGGCGGCGGTGATGTCCCGGGACTGAATGCGGTTATTAAGAGCGTCGTGTATCGCGCCACTTCAGATGGCCATGAGGTGACCGGAATCCGGCTGGGTTGGAAAGGGCTCACGGATCTGAATTTTGACGATCCGGCCAGCGTGAGGCGCTTTGTTCTTCCGCTCACGCGCGAGAATACCCGCACCATCGACCGCACCGGCGGCACCTTTCTGCACACTAGCCGCACCAATCCATCGAAGATGAAAAAGCTGCCCGATTTCCTGAATTCGGCGGATTTCCCATCGGCGCAAACCACCAAGGACGGCGTAACCAGCACAACCTACGACATGACCAAGCGCGTGCTATGCAATCTCGAAAGGCTGCAAATCGATTACCTGGTTGCCATCGGTGGCGACGACACGCTGAGCTACGCCGCAGTCCTCGACAAACAGGGATTCAACGTGATCGGTATTCCGAAAACCATGGACAATGACGTTCGGAATACCGAATACTGCATCGGCTTCTCCACTGCTATCTCGCGCGCAATGGATGCGATCACGCGTCAGCGCACGACAGTCGGTTCTCACGAGCGCGTGGGCATCTTTCGCGTGTTCGGGCGCGATGCTGGGTACACCGCCCTATACACCGCTTACGTCACCTCCATTCGCTGCGGCATCCCCGAGTACAGCTTCGATCTCGGGCACATGATCGATCTGCTGATGACGGATAAGGCGAATAATCGCAGCAACTATTCGCTGGTGATCCTGTCGGAGGGCGCGCGTTGGGAAGGATATGTCGTCAAGGAGTATGGCGATCCCGATGCGTTCGGCCATCGCAAGAAGTTCAGCGTCGCGGAAGCGTTTAGCGATGAAATTGTGAAGCGCACCGGCGCCGAAACTGTTGTCAGCGATTTGACGTACGACCTTCGCAGCGGCGCGCCCGATTTCGCCGATACCATGGTTGCCACAACCTTCGCCACCATGGCCTATGACGCGATTAGCTCGCACCGGCACGGATTTATGACTGCCATCAATGAAGGGAAGTTCGCGATGGTCGGCATTCCGGATCCGAAATTGGGACCCCGCAAACTGGACGTGGCCAGTATGTACAACACCGAGCGATATCGTCCCACGTACGCCAGTAAGGAAGGGTTGCCGCTGTTTCTCACGCATCCCTAGAACATGGCGGATCTATCCAGGGCAGAGCGTCTGTCCGTTTCTGAAGTCGTCGAAGCGCAAGGCCATCTCATCGACTCCCACATCATGGAGCGCATCTTCGACACGGTGGTCGAGGCGGGCGGCCGTTTTGAGGTAGAACACTTCAGCATCGGGCGAACCAACAGCGACCCATCAAGACTCCGGCTTCGCATCGAAGTGCCAAGTCAGCAGCAAATGGAGAAGCTCATGCCCCAGCTACTCAGTCTGGGTTGCACGGCCGTCGAATCCGGTGATGCGGAACTGCGTGCTGCTGAATGCGACAAATGCGCGCCCGAAGATTTCTATTCCACTACCAACCAGCGCACGCAGGTGCGGCACGGCGGCCAATGGATTGATGTGCGGAATCAGCGCATGGACGCCATGATTGTTGTCCAGGATGGAAACGCAAGCTGCCGCCGGCTTCGCGATATTAAGGCTGGCGATTTGATCGTTGCCGGCATGAAGGGCATCCGCGTCGTTCCCGAGGCCAAGGAGCGGGACCGTGGCGCTTTTGCGTTCATGAGCAACGAGATCTCCTCCGAACGCCAGGTGGAGACCGCAGTGGGGCAAACGGCCGCGATCATGCGTCAGGTCCGGACTGAGGGGAAGAAGATTGTCGCTGTTGCCGGACCGGTGGTCGTACACACCGGCGGAAGTGAGGCGCTTTCCCGGCTAATCCGCAGCGGCTGGATCGATGCGATTCTTGCCGGCAATGCGCTCGCGGTTCACGATATCGAAGCTGCGCTCCTTGGCACTTCTTTGGGTGTGCGCATGTCGGACGGCCGCCAGGAGCAGCACGGCCATCGCAATCACATGCGCGCTATCAATGCCATCTATCGCGCAGGCGGCATTCAGCAGGCCGTGGAAACGGGCCGTTTGACCCGCGGCGTGATGTACGAATGCGTCAAGGCGAAGATACCTTTCGTGCTGGCCGGGAGTTTGCGCGATGACGGGCCGTTGCCGGAAGTGCTTACGGACATGAACGAAGCCCAGGATGCGTACGCCGAACAGTTGCGCGGCGCAGGTGTCGTGCTCTGCCTCAGTTCGATGCTGCATTCCATTGCCGCTGGCAACATGCTGCCTGCCTGGGTCAAGATTGTGTGTGTCGATATCAATCCGGCGGTGCCGACCAAAGTGAGCGACCGCGGAACCGGGCAGGCCGTGGGCGTTGTCACTGACGTGGGTCTTTTTCTGGATCTGCTTGCCAGTAAGTTGGAAGCGAAATGAAGGCGAATCGACAGTACACTGATGAACACGCCGCGGCGGGCGTAAAGGCAGAATTACCGGAGATAGAGACCTGGCCGAATCAGTTCGGCCAGTACGAAATCGAGATTGAAATGCCAGAATTTACGTCGGTCTGTCCCAAAACCGGTTTACCGGACAGCGGAACTTTGATTCTTCGGTATACGCCGTTCGAGCGCTGTCTGGAGCTGAAATCGCTGAAGATGTATACACTGGCATACCGGAATCTTGGTATCTTTCAAGAAAACGTTGTGAACCGGATGTTAGCGGACGTGGTGAAAGCAACAGATCCGATTGAAGCGAGCGTAATGGGCGATTTCGCGGCGCGCGGCGGTATCACTACGCGTGTAACCGCGACATATAAACGCACGTCCAAACCGCGCCGGAAGCGCCCATGATCGCTTAATAAATACATGATTCAGCGCCTGGCCCCTTTCCTCCTCTTCGCGGCCGTCGTGCACGCGGCTGAATTCCAGAACGGTCAGGCGGCACGGGCTGTCATCGGCCAACCGTCGTTCTCTTTACGAGATTCCGGCCCCTCCGCCGTCGCACTGACGATCGCAAAAAACCGCTTGTATGCGGCTGAACCTTCCGGTCACGTCCTCACTTTTGATCTGGAAAGAGTCTTGAGCGCGAACGACGATCCTGCCGACCGCGCCTGCGTGGTCTGCGGATTTCCCGCGATTGCCAGTACCAGCCAGTCTGTTATGCCTGGTTTGGCCGGTATCGCGACTTATGGAAATACGGTCGTCACGGCGGATACGGCTACACATCGTGTGCTCGTCTGGAATGGCGTGAACTCGCCTCGAAGCAGCCAGGAACCCGATGTCATTCTGGGTGGTTTCGGCGATGGTCAGGTTTCCGCCAGCACGCTGGTCGATCCGGTTTCTGTTGCTTTCGATGGCAGACGCGTGTTCGTTGGGGATGCCGTTCTGCATCGTGTTTTAGTCTGGAACTCACTGCCCACCCGGGATAACCAGCCCGCCGATGCCGTCCTGGGACAACCGAACTTTACTTCATCCGCAGTTGCGGAATCTCCGGGCGCCGGCAGCATTCGCGTTCCATCCGCGCTTGCTTCCGATGGAACGAACCTGTTTGTGGCAGACGCCCCCGATCGCCGCATCCTGGTCTTTACGCCGGGTGATTTTCCGCTGCCGCCCGCGGCCGTTGTCAATTCCGCGAGCCTTGCCCCCGGGCCGCTGGCTCCCGGAACATTGATCAACATCAAGTTGAATGGGTCCGCAAACGTTTCTGAAGCGCGGCAGGATGGGTCGGCCCCGCGGCTTTCAAAGAAGCTGGGTGGTGTGGAAGTGCTGCTTGACGGCGCGCCGCTGCCGCTGGTCTCTGTGAACTCTACGCGAATTGAGGCCCAGCTCCCCTACGATCTTTCCAGCACTTCCGCCGCAAGTCTCTATATCCGGATCGAACAAGACAGTGCGGCCGTCGTTTCCAACGCAGTTTCCGTCAGGATCGCGCCCGCAACTCCGGGTCTGTATGCGTTCGGCGGCACGGAACCGAGAACCGGTTTGCTCTTGCATGCTGTCACTGGAAAACGGGAACAGCCGGGCTCGCCTGTCACGGCGGACAGTCCGGCGAAACCCGGCGAAGAACTGACGCTGTGGGCCACCGGCCTGGGTTTGGTTAACGACAGCAGCGCGCCGATGAAAGCCGCGGCTGGTGTCCCTTTCACCGGACCTGCCGCCCCGGTGCTTTCCCGATTGAGTGCGCTCGTCGATGGTCAGCCGGTGGAAGTACGTTCCGCAGTCCTGACCGAAGGCGCGGTTGGGGTCTACGAGGTCCATATTCTGTTGCCGGCCGATTTGCCCGCTGAGCCCAACGCCGAGCTGCTCATTTCCCAGAACGGATACACCAGCAACGTCGTTCGCTTCCCGTTAGCTCCCCTCCATCGCTAAAATGAACCATCTCCGTTGGCATGCTTTACTGCACCAGTGGGTGGCGGTTTCTACCGGCCGCCAGGACCGGCCACAGATGCCGGTCGACTGGTGTCCGTTCGATCCCGGCTCGGGAAAAGTTCCCGCTACCTACGACGTTTACATCTACCCGAACGATTTTCCGGCGTTCTCGCCAGCGGCTGATCCGTTTGTGCCCGTGCCAGGCCTCTTCGCGAAGACCGGCTCGCGCGGCGCTTGCGATGTTATTCTCTATTCACCCGAGCACACCCTTCCGCCTTCGCAATTGACCGTCGAGAACTGGCGCAAGGTGATTGACCTCTGGACGGAGCGAACCTGCGAGCATACCGCAAACCCGGACATTGCGCTGGTTGCCGCGTTCGAAAACTGCGGCGAAGCGGTCGGCGTCACCATGCCTCACCCGCACGGCCAGATTTATGCCATGCCGTTCATTCCGCCAAATGTCGAGCGAGAGATCGCCTCGGCCGCGCAGCATGCCGCTTCCCACGCCGGAGAATGCCTCTATTGCCGGCTTGTATCAGAGGAGTTGAAGCAAGCCGAAAGAATCATTTCCGCCAGTGAGCACTTTGTCACGTTCGTTCCGTACGCGGCCCGTTTCCCGGCTGAAGTCGCAATCTATCCGCGCCGCCATGTCCGGACGCTAATCGAACTGACCGATGATGAAAAGTCCGATCTTGCCCGAAGCATCAGTGTGATCCGGAAGAAATACGATAACCTGTACGGCTTCGTCATGCCGCTGATGATGACCGTGAAGCAAGCCCCTTTGCAACAGCAGCAGATGCCGTATCACTTGCATGTCGAGTTTCTGCCGCTGCAGCGGAGCGCTACCAAGCTGAAGTATCTGGCGAGCATCGAGACTGGCTACGGTACTTTTCTGGCGGATACCGCGCCGGAACAGATGGC
>DATIMA010000144.1:0-5346 GCA_035475915.1 Bryobacteraceae bacterium | reverse complement strand
GCGCAGGTTTATGTTGCCGGGCACAAAGGGCTGGTTGGATCGGCCATCGTCAGACAACTGACTAAGCAGGGCAGCACCAACCTTCTTGTGGCATCGAGACGCGAACTGGACCTTCGCGACCAGCGGGCCGTCAACCAATTTTTCGCGAAGCACCGGCCCGAGTACGTTTTCTTTGCGGCGGCAAAGGTTGGCGGAATTCTCGCCAATGCAAAGTATCCGGCCGAGTTTCTGTATGACAACCTGGTGGTGCAGACGAACGTTATAGATGCGGCATGCCGCAATGGGACCTGCAAACTGCAGTTTCTAGGCTCGTCTTGCATTTATCCAAAGTTCGCGCCGCAGCCGATCCGGGAAGAAAGTCTGCTGACGGGACCGCTTGAACCGACAAACGAGGCTTACGCGATCGCCAAAATCGCTGGGCTGAAACTGGCGCAGGCGTACCGCGCTCAATATGGCTTTTCCGCGATCAGCCTAATGCCCACAAATCTTTATGGCCCCGGAGATAACTTTGAGCCAGAGCGTTCGCACGTGCTGCCGGCGCTGATCCGGCGATTCCATGAGGCGAAGATTTCCGGCGCACCCGAAGTTGTGCTGTGGGGCACTGGAACGCCGCGGCGCGAGTTTCTGCATGTGGACGATCTGGCCGCGGCAGCATGCTTCGCTATGGAAAACTACGATGATGCTGAACCGATTAACGTGGGAACGGGAGAGGATGTTACGATCGCGGAGCTTGGGGCGATTGTCGCGCGGATAGTTGGCTATAGCGGCGCAATTCGCTTCGATCCGTCGAAGCCGGACGGCAGTCCGCGCAAACTGCTGGATGTTTCGCGCTTAGCCGCGCTGGGCTGGCGGGCGCGTATCGGGCTGGAAGAAGGAATTGTGGATACTTATGCCTGGTATGTGGAGCATATGTCAAAACGTATCTCAACCATTCCTGTTTAGCACCTGTTTAACACTTGTTTAACACTTGTTTAACACTTGTTTAACAATGGTGAGGGAGAATCGCTCGCCTGAAGAGCCGCGATGCATTGCTCCGGAGGATCACATCAAATCATGACCATCAGTCGCCGCCATTTCCTGCAGAGTACCGGGGCCGCCGCTTCCGCGCTCGCCATGAGCGAAGCCGTTTCTGCCGCGCAAGAACCTGCCAAGCCGATTTCGCCCAATGATCGCGTTCAAATTGGGTGCATCGGGTTCGGCATCATGGGCCAGGGCGATATGAAAACCGAAGCATCTCTGCCTGGCGTCGAAATCGTCGCCGTCTCCGACGTGTACGACGGCCGCCGCACTCTTGCTCAGGAACGCTACGGCAAGCAGGTCTTCACCACTCGCGACTATCGCGAACTGCTCGCCCGCCGCGATGTCGATGCCGTCATCATCGCCACCCCCGATCACTGGCATGCCCGGATCGCGACCGACGCTCTCCACGCCGGCAAAGATGTCTACTGTCAAAAGCCCATGGTCCGCGAAGTGCCTGATGGCCACATGGTGATCGAAGCGCAAAAGCAAACCGGACGCATTCTCCAGGTCGGCAGCCAGCGCGTGAGCTCAATCCTCTACGCCAAAGCCAAGGAACTCGTGAAGAGCGGCATGATCGGCCAGATTCATTTGATTGAGGCTTACATCAACCGCAACTCCTCTCTCGGGGCCTGGCAATACACGATCCCGCCCGATGCATCGCCCGAAACGATCGATTGGAATCAGTTCCTTGGCAGCGCGCCCAAGTGCCCCTTCGAGCCCATCCGCCTGTTCCGCTGGCGAAACTATCGAGCCTACGGAACGGGCATTCCCGGCGATCTCTTCGTTCATCTCTTCACCGGCATCCACTTTGTTATGGATAGCGTCGGGCCGCAGCGCATCGCGGCCACGGGCGGCACTTACTACTGGAAAGATGGACGCGACGTGCCGGATCTAATGACCGGCCTGTACGACTATCCGGAGACTGCATCTCACCCTGGCTTCCAGATCAACTTCAGCGTGAACTTTGAAGCCGGCGGCGGCGAAGGCGCGGATTCGCAAGCCTTCCGATTCATTGGCACTGAAGGCGTCCTCAATCTTTCGGTCGGCAACTCGCTTTCGATTTCCAAACGTCCGCGCGAACTCGATCCCGGAACTACCGCCGGGACTTTCTCAAAAAAGATCCAGGAGCAGATCCTCGCCGAGCACCGCGCGAAATATCCGCCGCGTCCCGAAACCGCCGATTCGCTGCCACTCGATGCTGTTGAAACATTCCCGCTACCCAGAGGCTATTCCGAACAGGTCGCGCATCATCAGACTTTCCAGAATGCCATCCGAACCCGCACGCCGGTGGTGGAGGATGCGGTTTTCGGCCTTCGCGCCGCCGGTCCCGCGTTGATGTCGAACGTTTCCTACTTCGAGCGCCGCATGGTGGCTTGGGATCCGGTGAACATGCGCATGCTGTAGGACAGCAGCAGCTGGCGCTCAGGATGATCCTTCGGCTCACGACGATAGATATAAAGTCGATACAGAGCCGCGACCGCAAGGAAGCGGACATCATCCACGCGACTTATAGGGGAGGGGCTTTTGGACTTTTCCGTATCCTGTTAGACTGCTCCAGCACCCCCTACCCGAGCAAAAGGCATGAAAACGAAAATTCATGCGGATGGATTTGAAGGGTATGCCAAACGTGCGCTCGAACGGGCCAAGAAGCTATCGAAGCATAAGAAGATTGAGCCCGAGATGTCGATCACGTTCGAAAATCCGCTTAGCATGGCGGAGATCATCACGCCTGAGCGGATACGGCTTTACCAGATAGCCCGTACGGGTACGTTTTCCGTCTCTAAGCTCGCCGCGGAACTGAAACGAGATCCCAAGGCAGTGCGCCGGGATGTCATCACGCTGGAGAGTTTCGGGTTACTGAAGACGCATCTCGAAACGAACCCCGGTCATGGCCGAGTTCGAATCGTGGAACCTGCCGCGAAAACAAATTGAATTACGAGTCGCGCTCTGAGACTTGCGAGGATTGCGCGCCCGGAGAGGCTCGAACTCCCGACCTAATGATTCGAAGTCACCAGACTCTGAAAAATCAAAGACTTAGCAGGATTTGCTAGAAAGTGTCACGTTTGATCAGAAGTCCCCTGTTTTCAATGTGTTTCATGTCGCAAATGGGCCTGATTGATCAACCTGATACCGCCTGCTATGCAGCGAGTGGGCATACTATTGGGCATACCGGATCGCGTTGACGTTCCTCTTCCTGGCCTGTATCGAAAAGAGTCCCGATGGGCCTTGCCCGAACTAGGCTCCAGCAAGGCATCAGCGGCGCGTCAACGCGAGCCCTGATAATAGCTCGCGATGCGCTCATAGACTTCGGGCGGAAACTTCAGAGACTTATAAACATTACAAGTATCCTTACCCTGGTCAGCGGTGTCACAGATTGGGAACTCCTGTTCGTTCATCCACGCGAGAATGCGATCTGGCTTGGGAGGATTGTAGTCATGAGCCGTTACTTGTTTTAGGATGCCAACCGCTTTTTCGTGATCACAGTCGGGATCTTTCGTGAGCAATTGAATCATCTCCGCTTCCGATAGAAAGTACCGGCCCACCATCGCAAACACAAGCCTTCCATAATGGCCGATGTCTTCCCCGCGCTGCAGGGCTTCTAACAAGTGATTCATCATCGGGTTTTGTTGAAGATCTTGGACGGGCATATCGCTTCTACTCGTGAGACGCCGGTGACGAAGCGTTGTTTCGCCTTTTCTTCGAGGCACTGGTCGGCTTTTGTTAAACGCAAAGCACGCCTGCACGTGAACCGGATATAATCACTGGACGCTTTTCCCTGAGGAGGAAACTGTATGCGTGACCTGCCCCCGGTAAACTAAGCCATTCATAATTTGGAAAGCTCCGAAATTGAGATCAGGAGTTTTTCAGATGAAAAAGACGAAGCACAGCGAAGAGAGGATCATCGCGGCGGTGAAGCAACTGGAAGCGGGCCGGGCGGTGAAGGAGTTGGCGCGCGAGATGGGCGTGACGGACCAGACCCTGTACAACTGGAAATCGAAGTACGGCGGTATGGAAGTGAGTGACGCGAAGCGCCTGAAGTCACTCGAAGACGAGAACCGGCGGCTGAAGGGGCTGGTAGCCGACCTCAGCCTCGACAAAGAGGCGCTGACGACGGTGATAAGAAAAAACGGCTGGAGCTTGTGAGCACCCGGCGGGACGTGGCGTTGTTGATGGCCGAGCATGGGCTCGCCGAGCGCTACGCTTGCAGGCTCCTGGAAGTGGACCGCTCGACGTACCGGTATGAGCCGCGGCCGGACCGAAACGCGAAGCTGCGGGAGGCGCTGCTGGTGCTCGCCAAACAGCACCCTCGCTTTGGCTACCGGCGTTTATGGGCGCTGCTGGTGCGCCAGGGCTGGGAGGTGGATGTGAAGCGCATTCATCGCCTATACAAGGCCGAAGGGCTGATGGTGCGGCGGTTGAAGCGCAAGCGACTCACCAGAACAGTCGCGCTGAATCCATTGCTGGTGCGGCCCAATCAGGAATGGGCCATGGATTTCGTGTCGGACGCTTTAACAACAGGGCGGGCGCTAAGGACCTTCACCTTGATCGACAGCTACACCAAAGAGTCGCTGGCGATTGAAGTGAACAGCGGGATTTCCAGCCGCGAGGTGACGAGAGTGCTGGAACGTGTAATTGCGGAGCGGGGTGCACCTGGATCCATTCGGTGCGATAACGGCCCGGAGTTCACGAGCCTGTTTTTCATGGAGTGGTGCAAAGACCATGGCATTACCGTTGTTCATATCCAGCCTGGCAAACCAATGCAGAACGGGCATGTCGAGAGCTTCAACGGGCGTTTCCGGGATGAGTGCCTGAACCCGAACCTGTTTATGAACCTGAACGACGCACGGAGGAAGATCGAGGCGTGGCGAAACAAGTACAACGGCGAAAGGCCGCACAGCAGTCTGGCGTATCGAACGCCGGCGGAGTTCGCAAAGATCTGCTCAGAACTCACCAGCAGGATGGACGCCATCCCACCGGACCGCCCGTCGGCATAAGCGCATCGCACAGCCGTGCTCGATTGCAAGGGTTCGCTTCGCCGCGACTGCGATCGCGCCCTTTGCAGTGTCCGCGCGGCTGTGCGGGAGAAGGCTTCGCGACGGGCGGCTCCGGCGGGATGGCTAAGAGGCGGTAGTATAAAAACCGGATTTCCAAATTACGCTTGGCAGAAAAAATCGGGGCAGGTCAGGACCAACCGTAGCAACTAACGTCGATGGCCGTCTGGAATTATTCGCGCGGGCTTCAGACGGAAGTCCCTGGCATGCCTGGCAGAATTCGCCCGGAGGATCGTGGACGGGCTGGTATTCCTTGGGAGGCGTCATCACCGGC
>DATIMA010000143.1:0-6001 GCA_035475915.1 Bryobacteraceae bacterium | reverse complement strand
CATTCTTGACCGAATGAAGACCTTGGCGACGCAGTCGGCGTCCGGGACCTTTACCGGAAGCCGCGCGACCTTGGACCAGGAATATCAGCAGTTGATGTCGGAAATCACGCGACAGGCGACGAACATCAACCTGAATAGCGGCGGGACATTCAATCAGAACCTGAGCGTATACATTGGCGGTGCGAAAACCACCAGCAATGCCACCGTAAACGTAAATCTGGGCGGCGCCACGAATGCGGTGGATGCTGCCAGCTTGGGACTCTCCGGCACCAGCGTGGCCGGCGGAAGCGGCGGCTTGACCGGCAACGCATTGAATGTAACCACGCCAGGAGCAATGTTCGTAAAAGGCGCCACTAACCAGGTGTTTACCTTTAATTACATCAATTCAAGTGGTACCGCCGCATCGGCCACCGCTACCCTGACCGCATCGACCTCAGGATCTACTCTTACCCAAGCGCTTAGCAGCTTGAATAGCCAGCTTACCAGTGCCGGGATTACAGCGGGAGTGGACTCAAACGGACACTTACAGTTCACCAGCGCCGGGGCATTTACCGTTAGTGATAGTAACGCTACCACTGCGGTAACAAATTCTTTAACAGACTACTCCGCGTACGTAGCGGGAAGCGGAACTGGAGCTGGCACTGGACTGAACAGCGCAAACTACAGCTTGTCGACAGCCGCGGCTCCTGCCATTAGTGCCGGAACAGAGACGCTGACGTTTACGACCGCCGCAGGCGCGAGTGTGAGCGTCGGCCTCACTAGCACGACCGGCGATACTGCTGCCCATGCTATCGCGGCGCTTAACACTGCCCTAAACTCGTACGGTATCAATGCCGTCGCGAGCGGCAGCGGAATCTCGCTCCAGAGCGCGAACAGCTTCACGGTAACGAACAGCAGTAATTCTACTTTCGCGGGCACTGGTGTCGTCGCCACCGTTGCCAGCCAAGCCGCAACAAACGTTGCTGTGACTGCTCCGACTAGTTCCAATGGCGGCAGTACGGCGATCGCGGCCATCAACTCAGCAATCCAGGCGCTCGGTCTGGTGCAAGGTTCAGTCGGTGCGGGCGAGAATAAGCTGCAGTACGCTATCAACCTGGCGCAGTCGCAGATCTCGAACTTCTCGACAGCGGAAAGTCAGATTCGCGATGCGAATATCGCCGCTGATGCCGCCAATCTGACCAAGGCGCAAGTGCTCGAACAGAGCTCGATTGCCGCCATGGCTCAGGCGAATGCGGAGCCGCAGGCCGTACTAAAGCTGCTCCAAAATCTGTAGTTAGCAGTTACTTTTTCCATGAGGCTAGTCCCGTAAGGGGCTAGCCTCTTTACCATTAGATCTTTATGGGAACCACTGGCGCCTCTAGTCCGACCGGCTTCACCGGAAACAGCGCGTTTTCCTCCGATCTCGCACAGGTGATCTCGCGCGCTGTCGGCATTGCCTCGCTCCCGATGCAACAGCTTCAAGGCCTGCAGAGCAAGGTAACCGGTCAGCAGACCGAGTTGCAAACCCTTTCGGGACAGTTTCAAAGTCTTCAGTCGGCTCTCGATGGCATCAATAGCTCCGTGGGGTTTGGCCTGTATTCGGCGAGCGTTGGGACTAGCTCCGTCCTTTCAGCGTCGACCAGTTCCGGTATCGCCGCAGGCACTTACACGGTAAACGTGGGGAGTACCGGCACCCAGACCAATACCATCAGCGATAGCGGATTAACAACTGTCACGGATCCGTCAACTGGAAATATCGATTCAAGCACAACGTATAGTCTGACTCTCAACGGACAGACCTTCGCATTGACCGATTCCGACGGTTCGCTGAACGGGCTCGCTACGGCAATCAACGCGAGCGGAGCAAACATTCAGGCGACCATTGTCAATGTTGGCAATTCGTCATCTCCGGATTACCGGCTTTCCATTCAAAGCCTCGATTACGCGCCCGATACCATTCAATTGACGGATGGGACGAATAACCTTCTAAACACTTTGAGCACGGGTTCTTATGTGACCTATCAGGTTGACGGCCAGCCTTCTACTCCCATCAATTCCAATACCCGAACGCTGACCATATCACCCGGTTTGACCGTAAACGTTCTTCAGCCGGGAACAACCTCCATCGCGGTATCACAAACTGGCTCTGGCATCAGCAACGCTCTCAGCTCGTTTGCGAACGCCTACAACACGGTTGTCGATCAGTTGTCCAATTCCAGAGGCCAGAACGGCGGAGCGCTGTCCGGCCAGAGCATCGTGTACTCGTTGAGCGGCGTGTTACGCGGCCTGGCAAGTTACACATCGGCATCAGGCAGCACTACCTCTCTTGCAGATCTGGGTTTGAGTTTTGACCAGAATGGCCATCTTCGATTCGATTCCACGGCGTTTGCGCAGAATAACGGAACATCTCTTAACAACGTGCTGAGTTTTCTGGGCACGGAGTCCGGCGGCGGCTTCCTGCAAGCCGCGAATTCGCTGCTCGCCAGCGTCACGGATCCCACCTCCGGGTTGCTGCCGCAGGAGAGTCAGTCCACAGCCGATGAACTGACATCGTTAGGGCAGAAGATTAGTGCCGATCAGGACCAAATCACTCAATTACAGCAGAACCTGACAAAGCAGATGGCGGCAGCAGACGCGCTGATCTCATCATTGGAGCAGCAGGTCACGCAAATTACCAACCTGTTCTCTGCTATGCAGCAAGCATCGAAGGCGATAACGGGCTAACGTGGGCAGGCGAGCCCTCCCCTAGGCATGTTTGCATCTCTGATTTCGGCCATTCAGACAGAGCAGTTTGAGCTTGCGAGCTCGCTTGCCGGCGAGTATGGCAAGCAAATCACGCCAGAACAAGCGGAAGCTGCAATTCGTAATCTGACCCGCGCACTGGAGCTGGCGCGTGTTATTCGTGCTCATCTAGCACTCCGTACGGCCTCAATCGTCAGGCAGTCCGCTTACGAATCAGCGCTATGCGTCCCAGGGCGATGGGCCGTCGAAGC
Source organism: Bryobacteraceae bacterium (assembly GCA_035475915.1). GTDB lineage: Bacteria > Acidobacteriota > Terriglobia > Bryobacterales > Bryobacteraceae > Bog-105. Next base: position 3,029 of record DATIMA010000143.1, on the reverse strand, counting down.
ATAAGTGACGTGGAAGTGACATCCACACAGGGTAGTCGTCAACAAGTTGACGTCCATTCGTAGCCAGTTCAACATAATCAATGAGTTGAGTTGGCAAGTCAGTTGCAATTACTGCGACTGCCATAACCATGCTCGACCCGATTGCCCATCAACTGGAGCGCTATATGACGCTGGTGAGCGAGCGTCAGACGCTAGTCGCGTCGAATATAGCCAACGCGGATACCCCCGGGTACAAAACCAAGGACATCGATTTTCAATCGGAGTTCCAAAATGCGCTGGGGAGCTTCTCTCCCCTAGCGGAGGAAGTTCCTGGGCTGACGCTCAAGAATGACGGGAACAATGTGGATCTGGACCGCGAAGCAAGGCTTCTGGCCGACAATGCTCTGCATTTCAGCGTTGCCTCGAATCTGCTGCACTCCGAACTCAAGCGGGTTCGTATGGCAATCGAAGGGGGTGGTCAGTCCTCGTGAGCCTATTTTCAACCATATCGGTCAGTGCATCGGGCCTTTCCGCGCAGCGGGAACGCGCGGAAGTGCTGGTCGAGAACATTGCTAACGCGGACACGACGCGTACGGCTGAAGGAGGACCCTACCGCAGAAGGGACGTAGTGTTTCAGGCTCAGCAGGTCTCTTCGCCGTTCTCGTCGATGATCGAGTCCCAATTCGGAGATCGAGCGAATGGCGTCGGAATCAGCGATATTACCGTGGACAATAGCGACCCGGACCGCCGTTACATGCCGGGCCACCCGGACGCGGATAAGGACGGTTACGTCTCGTTCCCTCGCGTCAATCCTGCCGAAGACATGGTCGATCTGCTCGGCGCGTCGCGCGCCTATCAGGCGAACGTCTCCGCCATTTCCGCGATCAAAGACATGATTCAGAAATCGATTGACTTGTTCCGGTAACCCAATGACTGCGCCAATTTCCCTTTCTAATCCGATCCAAGCGATAGACACGATCCAGATCGGGGGTCAGCAGTCTGCGGCCACTGGATTTCAAGACATTCTCAAATCGGCGATTCAGCAGGTTGAGACGGTGAGCACAGCAGCGGACCAGAGTGTGAACACCTTTCTTTCGGGCGGAAAACAGGAACTACACTCCACAATTCTCGCCGTGCAGAATGCTGAACTCCAATTCGAGATGTTCATGCAGGCGCGAAACAAGGTTGTCTCCGCATACGAAGAAATCATGCGTATGCAAGTTTGAGCGCTGAAGCACGGCAATGAACCAATTCAAGAGCCTGTTCAACGCTCTCTCAATATCCCAGCGAATCGGAATCGCTGTTGTAGGCCTCGCGCTTGCGGCGGGAATAATCAGCTTCGCCCATTGGAGGCATGAGGCAGGATTCCGGCCTTTGTTTACCGGTATGTCGCCGGAAGATGCCGCCGCCATTGTTCAAAAATTGAAAGAGGGTGGCGTTGATCATCGCCTCACAGAGAACGGGAGCACGGTTCTGGTTCCAGAGGCAAAGGTTGATGAATTGCGGCTGGAGATGGCTGGAGCGGGTCTGCCCAAAACTGGTCGAATCGGCTTTGAGCTCTTCGACAAGACGAATCTCGGGATGACCGATTTCACAGAGCACGTGAACTATCGGCGTGCCCTCGAAGGAGAGCTGGAGCGGTCCATCAGAGTGTTGAACGGAATTGAGCAGGCTCGGGTGCACATCACATTTCCGAAGGAATCGGTCTTCGTGGATTCGCGCGAGCCCGCTAAGGCGAGCGTGCTTGTCAGTCTTAGGCCGGGAGTTCACCTGACTCAGCAGAATGTGCTTGCCATAACAAATCTTGTGGCCAGTGCGGTGGAAGGCCTTTCCCCCGATTTGATTTCCGTCATCGATATGCAGGGGAACCTGCTCAGCCGGCCACGGAAGCCCGCTCTGGACGATGCGGACGCTCCGGATGGCGCGCTCGATTACCGGCATCAAATTGAGAAAGACCTGGCCACGAAGGTGGAGGCCACGCTCCAGCCGCTGCTTGGTGACGGAAGGTTCCGGGTGGGTGTATCCGCGGACTGCGATTTCACAACGAGTGAACAGACTGACGAAGTATTTGACCCGACCAAATCCGTGATGGTGAGTTCGCAGAAATCGGAGGACACGTCTGGCGCGGCCCTGGCCGCAGGTGTCCCAGGGACCCCGTCCAATTTACCCCGATCGACGGCGGTTCGACCCCCGTCGACTGGCTCGGCAATGTCGCGAAGAACCGAGAACGTCACTTACCAGACTACGCGGACCGTCCGTCAGGTGAAGACTCCGCGCGGCGCGATTAAACGGATCTCCGCATCACTTCTTCTCGATCAGGATTTTCGCTGGGACGGGAAGGGACCTAAGGCCAGACGTGTAGATGTGCCGCCGACGCCGGAGAAGCTGAAGGCGATCCATGACATTGTCGCCGGCGTGCTCGGGCTTGACCCCGCGCGGGGAGATCAGCTTGTGATCGAAAGTCTTCCCTTCGAGCAGACGCGTGAAATGGATGAACCGGCCGTGACGCTGCCCAAACCTTCGACGACCCCCGTTTCGGGTATCAACGAATTCATCCGGAATCGGCCGGCCGTATTGGGCGGTGCGGCACTCTTACTGGTCGTCGGGGCTTTTCTCGCGATGCGCTTCCGTGCTAAATCAAGATCGAAACATTCAGTCCAGCAGGCAGCGGCGCTAGAGAAGGGCCAATCGCGTCCGGGTCTGGAATCCGGTAAAGCCGCCGACACGCTGAAAGTAGCAGGCGATGAAGCCAAGCAGAAGCTTCCGCTGCCGGCGGTTCCGAATAAGGTCGATACGCTGCGGCAGCAGCTTCGCGAGACAGTGAATCGGGACCCGGCACTGGCCGCGAGCGTCATCCGCGGATGGCTCGAGGAAGAACCGAACCGGTAACATCCGGGTGAGCTATGGCATGTAAAATCGCCTCTTCGTCCCAATCTGCCGCTCGGATGACATGGGGCACTGTCGATCCTTTCAGGGCGAGCAAACCCGGAGGGGCCTCGCAGGACAGCACGCGCGCCGGTGATGTAGATCTGGCGCAGAGACTTGCCGAA
>DATIMA010000142.1:0-10718 GCA_035475915.1 Bryobacteraceae bacterium | reverse complement strand
CGGCGAACGTTCGTTCGGGAACCAGCCCAGATCTTTCAACTCCACTTGAAATGGCTCACGGGGCGCTAATGCCCCAAGAGCTTCATGCAGCTCATCCAATCTGGCCTCCGGCCACTCTCCGATGAACTTTGTCGTGATGTGCAAATTGTCGAGCGGACTCCATTTAATGAGCGCTTCCGCTCGAAGCGTGCTCAACAGGCGCTCCAGCCGAAGCAGAATTTCGGGCGTCAGATGGATCGCCGTGAACAGTCGCATGGAAATAGGCCCGTGTTAATGTTCTAGCGTACTTTGATCGAGGATGACAAATCACTGGCAAATGAGCGGGTTCAGGACCCCGTGCCGCTGCGGCGTTTGTTGCGCGCGACACAGGCTATGGGCCTGAGCTCTTTTGAGCATCCCGCAGCCCAACTGGCGCGCCGCTTGCTCGGTTGTGTGCTTCTGCATGACGACACAGCCGGGATGGTGGTGGAAGCGGAAGCCTACTTGGGCTTGCACGATCTGGCTGCGCATGCCTCGCGCGGCTTAACGGAGCGGACCCGGGTTCTCTTCGGGCCTGCCGGCCGTGCATACGTGTACTTTATTTACGGCATGCACGAATGCTTGAACGTGGTGGCCGATCGGGAAGGCGAACCGGGCTGCGTCCTGATACGCGCGCTTCAGCCGCTGAGCGGCATTCGCCGGATGTACGAACGGCGGCACTGGAAAGGCGCATTGCCAGGGCTGACAAACGGGCCAGGCAAACTAACACAAGCGCTTGGCATCACTCGCGAGAACTACGGGCAGCGCCTCGATCGCGGCAATCTCAGGCTTCGCCGTTGGCGCGAGGAGCCTCATTTCGAGATTGGTGTTACTCCGCGCATCGGCATCACGGAATGTGCCGACTGGCCGCTGCGTTTTGTCTGGATTGGAAATCCCTGTCTCAGCAAAAAGTAGAATATCGGCAATGACCTGTAAATTGTTTCTGCTGTTGCCACTGGCTTGGGGGTGTGCGCTCGCCCAGACGAATACCGCCCCTGGTGCGCTGGATAAGATCGTGCACGCGAAAATTCAGGGCTTTTCCGGACGCGTGAGCCTCTACGCCAAGAACCTGGATTCCGGTGCGACTTATGCGCTTCGCGCGGATGAACCCGTGCGAACGGCCAGTACCATCAAGCTTCCGATTATGGTGGAGTGCTTCTCGGAAGCTGCCGAAGGCAAGTTGAACCTTTCCGAACCGCTGACGCTAACGCAATCGGAGAAGGTTTCGGGCAGCGGAATCCTGCAGGATCTCTCAGACGGCGACCGGCTTCCGATCCGGGACATGATCGATCTGATGATCGTACTGAGCGATAACACGGCGACCAATCTCATCCTGAACCGCATAGGCGGAAATGCGGTGAATACCCGAATGGCGCACCTCGGACTCCATCAGACTCGCGTGATGCGTAAAATCCTTGGAGACCGCAACGATCTGAAACCGGTTCCCAGCGGCATCACGGATGAAGGCGCGAAACCGGAGAACAAGAAGTGGGGAATCGGCCGCAGTTCTCCGCATGAAATGGTGATCATTCTCGAGAAGCTGTATAAGGGTGAACTGGTAAGCAAAGAGGCATCTCAGGAAATGATCGCGATTCTTAAGAAGCAGCGTGACCAGGATGGCATGGGCCGCGATATGAAAGATGTCCATATCGCCCACAAGTCGGGTGCTTTGGACGCCCTGCGGAGCGATGTCGGAATCATCTACTCAAAGCGCGGCGCAATCGCCATGGCGATCACGGTGGAGGACATGCCGGAAGCGAACTGGACTCCCGACAATCCGGGCGATCTCCTGATCTCTTCGCTTTCGGAGATTCTGGTCGATGGGCTTGCCTCGAGCCCGTAGCGCTCAATACCGGTAGTGGTCCGGCTTGAACGGCCCTTCAACCGGCACGCCAAGATACTCGGCCTGTTTCGGCGTAAGCGTGGTCAACTTCACGCCAATCTTTTCCAGGTGCAGGCGCGCTACTTCTTCGTCCAGCTTTTTCGGAAGTGTGTACACGCCAACCTTGTAGGTGTCGCGGTTTCTCCAAAGGTCAATCTGCGCCAGCGTCTGATTTGAGAAGCTGTTGCTCATAACGAAGCTGGGATGCCCGGTTGCGCAGCCGAGGTTCACCAGCCGTCCTTCGGCGAGCAGGAAGATGCTGTGTCCGTCCGGGAACGTATACATATCCACTTGCGGCTTGATGTTGATGCGCGTCACGCCCTGAGCCGTGTTCAGACGATCGACCTGAATCTCATTATCGAAGTGACCGATGTTGCAGACGATGGCCTGGTCCTTCATATAACGCATATGTTCGAGCGTGATGATATCCAGGTTGCCGGTGCAGGTCACGTATATGTCGCCCCGGCCAAGGGTATCTTCAATGGTCGTGACTTCAAAGCCTTCCATGGCCGCCTGCAGCGCGTTAATCGGATCGACTTCCGTAACCACCACTCGCGCGCCCATGCCGCGTAACGAATGAGAGGAGCCCTTGCCGACATCGCCATAGCCGCAAATGACCGCGACCTTGCCGGCTACCATCACATCGGTTGCGCGCTTGATGCCGTCCGCCAGAGATTCACGGCAGCCGTACAGGTTGTCGAATTTAGATTTCGTAACTGAATCGTTCACATTGATGGCCGGGACCAGAAGCTTACCTTGCTCCTGCATCTTGTAGAGGCGGTGTACGCCGGTAGTTGTCTCTTCGGAGACTCCCCGCCATTCCTTCGTAATTGCAGACCAGCGGTTTGGATCCTCTTTGTGGATCTTTTTCAGCAGGTCTTTGATGACCTTTTCCTCATGGCTGCCGGAAGGCGTGTTGACCCAATCACTACCGGCCTCCAGTTCGTGTCCTTTGTGGATCAATAAGGTAACGTCGCCGCCATCGTCTACCACTAACTCCGGACCCTTGCCATCGGGGTGGCTGATGGCCTGGTACGTACACCACCAGTACTGTTCGAGGCTTTCGCCTTTCCAGGCGAACACCGGAACTCCTGCCGAGGCAATTGCCGCTGCGGCGTGATCCTGAGTGGAAAAGATATTGCAACTCGCCCAGCGAACCGAGGCCCCCAGATCGACTAGCGTTTCAATAAGCACCGCCGTTTGAATGGTCATGTGAAGCGAGCCGGTCACTCGTACATCTTGAAGCGGCTTCTCTTTGGCGTATTTCTCGCGAATGGCCATCAAACCTGGCATTTCGTGCTCGGCGACGGACATCTCTTTTCGACCCCAGTCGGCGAGAGTTAAGTCAGCAACTTTGTATTCGGTAGCAGTTCGATTTAATGTGGCAGAACCCATGCAGTACTCGTCGTTATTATCGCGCAGCCTCAGGCGGCGATCGATTCCCGTGCCGTTTGCCTTTGCGCGTCTTCTAAGGGCCTCAGATTATGTAATGCGGCGTAACCAAGCGCAACCACCGTCACAAACATCATCAGAACCTCGCTATCGCCCAGGTTGTACTCGAAAATTCCCCCTACCAGTACGCCGATAGTAACCGCAATGGTTCCGTGGAGCATGAAAAGCTGTTGTGAGCGTGCCGCTCGAGCGCGCAAAATGCCGTGGAAGCAATCCCACACAGCGAGCCCGATAAACCACAGCATCAGCAGCAGGCCCGGAATGCCGCGCTCGGCCGCATACTGCAGATAGATATTGTGCAGATGGCCGTAATAGCCGACTGGGAGCGGCCGTCTGATGTCGGCCGGCACATAAGCATTAAAGCTGCGGCCAATCTCTTCCGGCCCTAGTCCTAACCATGGGTGGGCTTTGATCATTTCCACGCCGGTTCGGAAGGTCACGATCCGGTGACGGTTTGAGTCGGTGTCGCCGTGCGGATCAACCAGCGACGTGAGCCGTGCGCGGGTACCGGAAGGCGCGATAAACAGCGCAGCCAGCGCCAGCGCCGGAACAGCCAGTGTCATTTTAGGCCGCCAGAACCACACCAGGTACAGAACGGCCGGAATGGTTGCCAGCCAGATGCTTCGAGTCCATCCCAGCAGAATGGCGGCAGACAGTATGGGAATGCTGGCATAGGCCCAAGCGGGCATCCTTTTGTTTGAGAAGAACCATTGCGCAAGCAGTAGCGAGAGGACGCTCAACTGGAGCGCGCCGAAGGTCATCCAGTGGCTTTCGAACCCAGTTATGCGCCGCCCCACATAAGTGAAGTAGAAACTCTGCCGGGTGTGCTCGGCAGTCTGGTATTTCCAAACGAACTGAACTAATGCCCAAACTCCGGACGCGGATGCCGCGGCCGCCCAGGCTGCCATCAACCAATAAACTTTCGAAAACTGCGTGCGGAACACGCCGTAAATCAGCGGAATAAACAGGAATACGAAAAATTTCCGGATTTGCGCGCGGCCACCCCATGGATCGGGGGACAACACATCCGCAAGCGCGGTCCATAAGAAGAACAACGCCAACGGAATCCAGATGCGTGGAAACGGAAGCTTCTGACGGAAGATCAGCAGCAGGACAATGCCCAGTCCGAGAAATATCTGGCTGGCTGCGATGGAGATCTGAATCAGGCAGGCTGCCAGAATCGCCACGATCAACAACACGCGATCCTGAATTTCCTCGCTGACCACCATGAAAGCCCCAGTATGACAGAATGAAAGGCGAAACCTTGCCATGCAGGTCTACCTTTTGAGGCACGGAATCTCGGAGGAAGGCCGTGCCGGGCTGAGTGATGCGGACCGCGCCTTAACGGCGGACGGACGGCGCAAACTTCGTCAGATTCTTCAAACAGCCGCCCAAGCGGATGTCAAGCCAGACCTGATCTTAAGCAGTCCTTTGAAGCGTGCACTCCAAACCGCTGAAATCGCGAAAGAAGTTTTTTCCTACAAAGATGAAATACTACGCACCAAAGCACTGCTGCCCGGCGCAAGTGCCGAACAGGTTTGGGACGAGATCCGCATCCATAAGGCCGAGGCATCGCTAGTGCTGGTGGGCCATAACCCGCTGTTCGATACCTTGGCGGGATATCTGCTGGGTCAGCCGGAGTTGCAGATGGATTTCAAGAAGGGCGCTATCTTACGGTTAGACCTGGAGAACTTTTCCGGGCATCCGAAGGGAATCTTGCGCTGGTACCTGACTTCGAAGTTGGCGGCGAATCACGGGTAGGGTTGAATCCATGAGACTTCGAGAAAAGCCGGGTGGGATTATATCTGCGCGTTTCACATTCGTCTTGCTAATTGTCGCGAGCGCCGCCGCCGGCCAGTCATCGGTCCCAGGTACGCCTGCATCTGTTCCTGAGAAGCAGCCATCGCCAATCCAATTCCAATCGCATGGCCTGGATTATGAGGCGCTCACGAAGAACGGGATTACGGTGATGTTCGCTCCGCTGCGGCAGCATATCAGCAGTTTCAATGTCGTGCAGGTGACCGTCACGAACGGATCGCTGGTGTCCTGGACGGTGAAAGCAACCGATTTCAGCTTCACACGCCAGGATGGAACCCCATTATCAACCGTATCGGCTGATTACGTGGTGGAGACGCTGCTTGCGAAAGCGAATCGAAACGATGTTATTAAATTGCAATTGCTTTACGAAGATAGTATTTACGCGCTTTCGAATTTCCGCTCCACCAATGGATACGAGCAGCGCCGGGAGGCGGCAATGGCGCAGTTTGTGAACAAGGGATTCAAGGCTGCGGCGGCTGCTTCCGCCATTACGTTTGTGGCAACCAAGCTGCGGCCGGGAGACAGCACCGACGGAGCCGTTTTTCTTGAGAACCGCACGAAAGAGAAGCCTCTTGGCGCAGGCCGCTTTGTAGCCCATACCTGCGGTGAGGTTTTCGGCTTTGAAACTTATGAGGAGTTAAAGAGTCGATAGTGGCCGAATTTCCTCAGGGTTTTGTCGACCTTCATTCGCACACAAACGAATCAGACGGAACCTTTACCCCGGCGGAACTGGTGGAACTGGCGTTGCGGGTCGGCTTAGACGCGCTGGCTATTACGGATCACGACACCATCACAGGCTACGAGAAAGCGGTTCTGATTGCGGAGCAGGCGGGGCTCGATCTGCTTTGCGGAATCGAGCTGAATACCAAGATGGGTGCGAGCGATACGTCAGAAGGCCGGACCGCTCATATGCTTGCGTATTTCCCGGGAGGCTCTCCCTCCGGCGAGTTCAGGCAGTGGTTAACTGTACAGCAGACGGCTCGCGGAACGCGGAACCGCAAGCTGGCGGAATCGCTGCAAAGCCGCGGACTCGATATCACACTCGCTGAGGTGGAGGCTCGCGGCCGCAGCCTTGCCGGGCGTCCGCACTTTGCGCGCATACTCGTCGACAAAGGCTATGCCAGGAATTCACAGGATGCCTTCGATCGATTCATCGGTGAGCAGGCGCCGTGTTTCGTCGAGCGCGAAAGTATTTCCACCGAACGGGCAATCGAAATCGTGCGCCACTCACACGGCGTTCCCGTTCTGGCCCACCCGGTCCGGTTGGGCCTTCCGCGCGACAGGGAAAAAGAAGCCATCGTTCGTTTCAAAGAGGCCGGGCTACTCGGGCTCGAGATTTATCATTCCGAGCATCCGCCCGCGCTGCAGGCTCATTACCGGCAACTCGCGGAAGAATTAGAGCTATTACCGACCGGCGGCTCGGATTTCCATGGAGCAATTAAGCCCGATGTCCAGCTTGGCGCAGGTCTGAATGGGAATGTACGCGTGCCGCGTGAATTTCTGGATCGTTTGCGGGCGTCCGCACCGTAGCTCGACCATACAATCGAAGCCCGCTTGCGTACAATGAGGCGTGTCCGAAGTTCTTCCCAGACTGCGTTTTAATCTGGATTTTTCTCCTTCGCCGGACCCCTCGCGACCGGGCCTGTTCATTCGCGATCCTTACCATTATTCGGATGCCACTCTGCTTGTGCCGCCGCCCCTGGTGCAGGCGCTGGAGTGTTTCGATGGCGAGCAAACCACGCTCGACCTGCGCTCGGAACTGGTTCGGATCACGGGCGAAATTCAGGTTGGAGAGCTTGAGAAGCATCTGTTCGATTCTCTGAACGAAGCCGGTTTTCTCGATAACGATCGATATCGGGAACTGAAAGCAACGCGTGAGGCGGAGTTCGCCCTGGAACCATTGCGCGAAGCGGCCTTCGCAGGCTCGGCATACCCGGAGGATCCCGTCCGGCTGGCGGATCTGCTCATGGGACATATCGGCAAACCACAAGGTGCGGGAACGACGATTGCGATTGCTGCGCCGCATGCCAGCCCGGATGGAGGTTGGGCCACCTACCGGGCGGCCTATCAATCCTTGCCGTCCCCGGAAGAAGGGCAGGATCGCACCTTCGTCGTGCTCGGCACATCGCACTACGGCGCGCCGGATCGGTTCGGACTCACTCGCAAGCAATTCACAACACCTTTGGGCGAAGCGCACACCGATGTTGGATTGATCGACGAACTAGCGGCGAACGCGGATGGCGCCGTACGAATGGAAGATTATTGCCATTATGTGGAGCATTCGATCGAGTTTCAGATCATCTTCCTGCAGCATCTGTATGGGCCCGGGGTCCGCATTCTTCCAATTCTCTGCGGGCCTTTTGTGAAGAGCATTTACCAGGGCGGCCTGCCGGAAGATAACGAGGGAGTCGCGCGATTCTTCGACACGCTCGGCAACATCGCAGCGCGGGAAAGTAGCCGGCTGTTTTGGGTCCTTGGAATCGATATGGCGCATATCGGCCGGCGCTATGGAGATCCGATTCGGGCGAAGGCGAACATCGGTGAAATGGTCGCGATTGAGCAGCGCGACCGCGATCGCATTGCGCAAATCAGCGCCGGCGACATCCAGGGTTACTGGTCATTGGTGCAGGATGGCCACGACGATCTGAAGTGGTGCGGATCAGGGCCGCTTTACACATTCCTCAAAGTGATGCCCGGTCTGAAAGGTGAACTGCTGGATTATCATCAATGGCAGATTGATCCAGGCAGTGTCGTGACTTTCGGCGCGTTACGCTTTGAGCGCAAGTAGCGAGACACTCGTTACTGCTGTCCGGCCCCGCCGCCCCACCAGTAACCTGGGCGTGTTCGAATCTTCAAGCCGGGCCGGTTCACAATGACTTTGATGGTGTGAAAGCCGGGCTCGTCCTTATCATTCGGAGAGTAACTAAGCAGATATTGACTGTTCAGATTTTTGCCAATGTCGGTGATTGCGGCTTCGAGTCCCTTCTCGGTTCCGAAGTTATACATGATGCCACCGGTGAAATACGAGAACGCCTCGGCGGGAGTTTTCTTGAAGAGATCCTTAATGGAGCGCGTCAGAGGCGGCACGGCATTAAACCAATTCCCGGTTTGCTGCTGAGCCACATTAGTCTGGCTGGTCGCGCCCGGATTGCGAGTGCTGGGAACTGCTTCGGGAGGTACGCCTCCGTTCGCGGGCCGCGGATAATCCGGCTTGCTGAAAAAAGCAGTGCGCAACTTCGAAATATCGATGCAGTAGACGATGACATTGTCGAACTGCATATCGCGAACAGTCTCCTGCAGATGCGCCTGGCTGCCCTTATCAACGTTGCGGCTAAGCAGAATAATGACGCGCCGGCGTACGTTCTGAGGATCATGGTGCTTCAGCATTTGATCGGCTTCGAGCACTGCATCAATCAGGGCGGCGGTGCTGGACCCTGCGCGAATCTTCTGCATCGCGTCGTCGAGAGTCGCCGGATCGCCTGTAAAGTCCTGGATATGCTGCATGCGGTGATCGAAAGCCAATACCGCCGCATCTCCTTCTGCGCCCGTTACCAGTCCTTGCAGGAGCACGCCGGTTTTCTTGATCATCGGTAGCACCGGTTCTACTTCGGAATTGGCCTGAACAACCAAAACAACCGAAAGCGGCTGCTGGCTGAAATCCGCGGCAATTTTTTGCCGCTTGCCGTTATCGAGCAGCTCAAAATCGGTGGTATTCAGGCCGTTGACATAGCCGTGACCATCGGGATCAAGCACCGTTGTAGGAACAAGGACATACCGAACCGGCATACGAATAGTCGTGCTATCCGTTGGCTCGTCGGCACGCGAACCTGGCGGCACTTCACTCTTTGAAGGAGGTTCAGGAGTAGTGGCCGGCAGCTTCTTCGGCGCCGGCCCGAGTTGCCCGGGCTGCGGCGGAGGGCCCGGAGGAAGTTGTCCGGGCGGCAAAGCCTGCGCAAATAGCGCTGTGGAAATTGCGGACAAGAGCGCGACGTGCTTGAATCGCCGAATTCCCATATATTAGAGATGTTTCCGCATGGTGCTGAGTTTCTATGCCGTTCCCAGTTTCGCATTTGGCTGAAAAGCAGACCCGGTTAGTGCTCTGTTCTTCCCTGTAGCAGATCAACAATGTGTCGCGCCAGCGGTTCAATGACCTGCATGCCGTGGAGCGCGCCGCGGGGCGAACCGGGAAGATTCACGATCAGAGAGCGATTCCGGATTCCGGCGATTGATCGCGACAGAACGGAATACTTCGTTTGCTCCATCCCTTTCGATCGCATCAGTTCGCCAATTCCGGGAATTTCGCGCTGCAAAACACTGCGTGTGGCCTCGGGCGTGATGTCGCGAAGAGCGACGCCGGTTCCGCCCGTCGTCAGGATGAGAGAAGCTCGTTCTCTATCGGCCCAATCAATCAGTTGAGCGGCGATCGCGGCCTCGTCATCCGGCACAACTGCGGCCGCCGCAACCGGCCAGTTGAGTTCTTCACAGCGCCTGCGCAATGCGGGACCGGAGGTATCCTCGCGTGTACCTGCCGCCACAGAGTCACTTATGGTGAGGATGGCGACGTAAATCATCGCGGGCGCTTTCCACGCCGATATGTTCCCGATTTACCGCCGGTCTTTTCGAGCAGATGAATCTCACGGATCTCGATCGCCTTATCGAGAGCTTTCGTCATGTCATAGATCGTGAGCGCCGCAACTGAAGCCGCGGTCATGGCTTCCATTTCGACGCCGGTTTGAGCGGCCGTTGACGCGCTGGCGGTAATCTCGATTCCGTCCTGCTCGATCTCAAACTCCACCGCTACCTGTGTGAGTGGCAACTGATGGCAAAGCGGAATGAGATCGGAAGTCTTCTTGGCCGCCGAGATGCCTGCAATGCGGGCAATTTGCAGCGGATCGCCCTTAGCATTTTTCGGCAACGCTCTGATCACCTCACGTGACATCGAGACGAACGCCCGGGCTTTAGCGGTGCGCGTAGTAATCTTCTTTTCCGATATGTCCACCATCGCCACGTCTCCGGCGGACGTATAGTGAGAGAGCTTCTTACTCATGGCTTGAGCATGACGCGGATACTATCACCCGTGTCCCAGGTCTCGCGGTCGTAATCGGCAACCAGAAACACATTCGCCTTCGCGAGGGCGGGTACATCACTTGAACCCTTCCACGGAATATGCCGCAGGCTCTCGCCATCCGGGCTCAGGCGCGCCGGCAGAAAGCGCGTCAGTCCTAGCTTGTGACGGAAGGGTGCTTCGAACCGCGCCGACAAAAGTGGCAGTAGCGGCTCGCTGATGCCGCCAAGCAGTTCCAGTGCGGGCCGGCCAAACAACTGATAGGTGATCAGCGTTGAACCAGGGTTTCCAGGCAGCCCGAAAACCGGCACATCGCCGCGCGTGCCGAAAGCGGTCGGCTGTCCGGGTTGTACGCGCACGCGTTCAAAGTGGAATTGAACGCCCAATTCCCGCAGGGCCGGTTTGACCAGATCGTATTTGCCCGCCGAGACGCCGCCGGTAACAAGCAGAAGATCGTGTTTCAGACCTCTTTCGAGCAGCGGT
>DATIMA010000141.1:0-19298 GCA_035475915.1 Bryobacteraceae bacterium | reverse complement strand
GCGTGGCCGATTTTCGTCGGCCAGATGCTTTCGCTTGCGACCACGGCGAAGCACGGCCACTTGCTAGCCGGTATGCGCGGAAAGGCGGAGGCGTTGCTCAGATGGCGCACCTTTCGAAGCGACCTGCAAGCCGCAAGCCGGATCGAGGCGGCGATATCGGAAAGTGAGAGCGAGATCCGCGCCTTGCAGAAGAAGATTGGGTTCGATATTTACTGGCGTCTATATTTCAGCCTGGTGCCGCCCGCCTGAGCCGCCGCATGTCTGACGCCGGCCGGGTAGCCATTACGATTGTCACCTTCAATAGCAGCGCCTTTATCCGGCAATGCCTGCGATACGTTTTCGAGCAGGACTGCACTGGCATCGAAGTGATTATCGTGGACAATGCCTCAAGCGACGGCACGATTGAGATTCTGCGCGAATATGAGCGGCAGGCGCGCGTGGTTTACAATCGCGAAAACACCGGCTTTGCGGCGGGACAGAATCAAGCGATCGCACTGACAAATGCGGAATGGATTCTGACGTTAAATCCGGATGTCCGGCTCACGTCCAATTTCCTTCGGATGCTGGTTACGGCGGGCGAGGCAGAATCGGGTGTGGGTAGCGTCTGCGGAAAGCTGCTGGCGATGGCTCCCGATTTTGAAGTACCCGAACGAGCGGTTTTTGACTCAACCGGAATCTATATGACCCGCAACCTGCGGCACCTGGACCGAGGCAGCCGTGTTCCCGACGAAGGCCAGTACGACAAGGCTGAATACGTGTTCGGCGGAACGGGCGCGGCCTGCCTGTATCGTCGCCGCATGATTGAGGACATCAGCATTGGCGGCGAATTTTTCGATTTGGATTTCTTTGCGTATCGCGAAGACGCCGATGTCGCGTGGAGGGCGCAGTTGATGGGCTGGAAATGCCTGTATACGCCGCTTGCAGTCGCCTATCATGTGCGGAGTGTTCTGCCGCACAATCGCAGCGCCGTGCCCGCCGTCCTGAACATGCACTCGGTGAAGAACCGGTGGCTGCTGAGGATTAAGAATATGACGGGCGGCGTGTACCGGCGTTACTGGCTGCCCATTACGGTGCGAGATCTGGTGGTGATCGGCGGATGCGTCGTACGCGAATGGCTTTCCCTGCCCGCGTTTTGGCTGGTTTTGCGGAAACTGCCGTCTACCCTGGCGAAGCGGCGCGAAATTATGCAGCGCCGGCGCGTAGCAGATGATCAGATGGCCGAGTGGTTCTGCAACTGATGCGGATTGCGCTGCTGGGCACGCGCGGCATTCCCGCGAACTATGGCGGATTTGAAACCTTCGCCGAAGAGATCTCCGTCCGGCTGGCCGGGCGCGGACACGATGTGACGGTCTATTGCCGCGAGCGCCATTCACAGCCGGTATATCGCGGCGTGCGGCTGCGCTATTTGCCCACGATCCGGCACAAGTACCTGGACACGGTGGCTCACACCGCGATCTCGACCCTTGATCTGCTTTTTCGCCGCTTCGATGCCGTGCTCTATTGCAACGCGGCCAATGCCGTTTTCACTTTATGGCCGCGGCTGATGGGGATGCGGACGGCGCTTAACGTGGATGGTCTGGAGCGGCACCGCAAAAAATGGAACCAGTTTGCGAAGGCCTGGTACCGGATCTCCGAGTGGATGGCGACCTGGTGCTGCTCCGCCGTAGTGACGGATGCGGAAGCAATTCGGAAGTATTATCTGAATCGATACGGCAAGCAATCCAGTTTTATTCCCTACGGCGCGGAGGTCGGCAAAGTGCCCGAGACCGACCAGGTGCGTGCGCTGGGACTGGAGCCGGGTAGATATGTTCTGTACGTCAGCCGCATGGAACCGGAGAATAACGCTCTGGTGGTCCGGCAGGCTTTCGAGCAGGTGCGGACAGATTTTAAGCTGGTGCTGGTCGGCGATGCGCCTTACGCGGCCGAGTACATACGCCAGGTGAAGGACACGCGCGATGCGAGGGTGATGATACCGGGGGCGATTTATGGCGAGGGATACCGGCAATTGCAATCGCATTGCGCGGTGTACGTGCAGGCGACCGAAGTGGGCGGAACGCATCCGGCGCTGATCGAAGGGATGGGGCGCGGCTCGCTGGTGCTGTATCTGAATACGCCTGAGAGCGCGGAGGTCGCGGGCGACACCGCGGTTCCGTTTGAGAATGATCTGAGAGAAAAGCTGCAGTGGGCCATCGATTTATCCGAGGCGGAGCGGGTGGCGTGGGGCGCACGCGCTATGCAAAGAATAGAGAAGCTCTACAGTTGGGATGCTGTGACAGATGCTTACGAGGCGCTGTTGCGGAAATTAGCTTTACCGAATGACTGAATTGCCGTTAGTTTTACCGCATCCGGAGCAGGAGATGCCAGTCCCGCCGGAATCCAGGCCGCCTCTCAAACCGGAGGCGCGGCCTTATCGTTCCTGGGTGGAAGTTTCCAGGCCGCAGATTGCGGCAAACTTCCAGGCCATCCGGCAGGTGGTGGGCCCGGGCGTGGAAATCATGCCGGTGGTGAAGGCGGATGCGTACCGGCACGGCGCCATTGAAGTTTCGCGAACGCTTGAAGAACAAGGGGCGCGCTGGCTCGCGGTCAGCAACACGGAGGAAGGCGTAATCCTGCGCGAGGCGGGGATTCGGGCGCGCATTCTGGTGATGGCTGATTTTCTGCCCTTCGCGCGCGAAGCGTTACTGGAGCATGGGCTTACTCCGGTGATCCACTCACTGGAAGATTTGACCACGCTCGATCGGCTCGCCGAAACGCGAGGGCAGCGATGCCGCTGCCATTTGAAGATCGACAGCGGGATGGGGCGTTTGGGCGTGCGCCCGGATGCCGCGGTTATTGGCGAGGCGATCACGGCGGCGAAGCACCTGGAGGTGGAAGGCCTGATGAGCCATTTCGCCTCAGCCGCCAATTACCAGACCAGCCAGACCGAAGATCAAATGGACGTTTTCGATTCGGTGGTGAGCGGGTTGGACGCGGCAGGCATCCATCCGAGCCTGATTCACCTTTCGAGCACCATTCCCGTGGCATACGGCCGAAAGCGGTGCTGGCGTGGGATGGTCCGGCCGGGACATGCGATTTATGGATATGTTTCTCCCGCGCGCGGCAACGCGCCAACCCGGATTTTGCAGGTGAAGCCCGCGCTTGCGTGGCGCGCCAGCGTGCTGTCGGTGAAAGAGGTGCCGGCGGGAGCGCTGATCGGCTACGGCGGAATGTTTCGGTCGCCGAGGCCCATGCGGATTGCGGTTCTTGCGGCCGGATATGCCGACGGCATCCCGCACAGGCTGTCGAACCGCGGCAGCGTGATTGCCGATGGAAAGCTCTGCCCGATTATAGGTGCTGTCTCGATGGATCTGACCACGGTGGATGTGAGCCAGTGCCCGGGAATGAAGGTGGGTAATCCGGTCACACTGCTTGGATCGGAAGGGCGAGTCAGCATTGATGCCCAGCAGATCGCGAAGCTGGCTGGAACGATTTCCTACAGTGTGCTGTGCGGAATTCACGCGCGCGTGAAGCGGATTTATGTCTGACGGCCTGTCTGATCCAGTTGAGGCCAGAGTTCGTCGAGGTTGATTTCGACGCGGTTATCTCCCGCAAGAGGCGCAGAGATTACGCCCCGCGCTTCCTCAAGATCGGTGAGCGTGTACATCCAGGCTCGTCGCGCCTCGCCCCAGATGACCCAGCACATGGGCGCGCCCGCCCGTACGATGCGATCCGCCTTGCCGATCAGATCGGGAAGCGATTGGCCCGGGGACAGAATTTCGACAGTGAATGTAGCCGGATCCGCCAGATCCCCTTCGAGATAGCGGGCGTCGCGACGCGCCACAGTAAGGTCCGGAACCAGACGGTCCTGGCCGCAAAGCACATTGAGTTCAGGGAGCACTTCGTAAGCATCCGGTAACTCCCGGTTAAGGGCAAGCAGCATGAATTTCTGAATCAGCGCGTGCAGCTTTTTCGGCAAAGGCTTTTGCACCTCGCGGCCGTCGATGAATTCGGTGTGGTAGAGCGACTCGGTGGCGAGGATGCTCATGGTTGTACTCTATCAAGCGGCAGGCGACACAAAACGATCCCCTACCCCACCTTTTGCGTGCTAAAGTTGAGTTAATCCTTGTAAACCTGGGAACATTCACCGCCCGGTTGCCGTCTGGGACAAGGGCGGGGAGAAACAAGCCTTCTTGAAGAAAAAGTGGAAAGTCATCATTCTGCTTGGGCTACTTGTGCTCATAGCAGGCGCCGTCTTGGCGAGCATCAAGATTAACGAGCGGGGCGTGGTCATCGTGCAGACCAGCAAGGTATCGCGGATGGACCTGGCCTCCGTCGTCACCGCGTCCGGTGAAGTAAAACCCCGTAATTACATCAACATAGGGGCGAACACGCAGGGCCCCGCGCCGATTACGGCAATCTATGTTAAGGAAGGCGACACCGTCAAGAAGGGTGAAGTGCTCGCCCGTCTTGCCGATATACAGCCGGAGGCCGACCTCAAGGCCCAGCAGGCGGCGCTCAATGCATCGCTGGCAGACTCCGCGGCAGGCGAAGCGGCCGAGAAATCTGCCGATGACAACGTGGCCGTAGCCCTAGCGCAAGTAGAGCATGATCGGGCGGATGTAGAGCAGAAGAAAGTCGATCTGAAGCGCAGTCAAGAGCTGTTTGATTCGAAGCTGCTGGCTCCGCAAGACTTTGAGGCGAAGAAGGCGTTGTACGATCTGGCCGTGGCAACGCTCACCTCATCGCAAAGCAAAGTCTCGCAGGCCCGAGCACAACGCGCGCAAGCAGCGGCCCAACTATCTTCGGCACAAAAAAAGGTTGCGCAGGCGCAGGCAATGGTAGTGCGTTCCCATGACATTTTGAAGCAATACGACGCTACGGCTCCGTTGGACGGTGTGGTGACGAACCTGCCGGTGCGCGTGGGCGAAACGGTTGTGCCGGGCATTCAGAACTCGGCGGCCTCCACCATCATGACCATCGCCGACATGTCTATCATTACGGCTGAAGTGAACGTGGACGAGACCGATATTGTGAGCGTAAAGCTGGACCAGTTGGCCGATGTTACGATCGACGCCATTCCGAATCGGGTATTTAAAGGGAAGGTGATGGAGATCGGGGATACGGCGATAGTCCGCTCCAGCGGGGTAGCGGCTTCGCAAAGCCAGACCTCAAGCCAGGAGGCGAAAGATTTCCGAGTAGTGATCGCGCTTGACATCCCGCAAAATCTGGTCAGGCCCGGTCTGTCCTGCACGGCAAAGATCACGACCGCCACGCGGGATCACGTCTTATCGATACCGATTCAGGCCTTGACCATCCGCCAAGTGGGGCAGTTGCATCCGCCTAAACCGGCTGATAAGCAGGAGATGGGCCCCGCAGCCCAAAGAGCGGCTAAGAAGGAACTGCAAGGCGTCTTTATCGTCAACGGAGGCAAGGCCCAGTTCCGCGAGATTAAGACCGGGATTACCGGCGCGACCGATATCGAAGTCCTGAGCGGCTTGAATCAGGGCGACCAAATCGTAACCGGGAGTTACGAGGTAATTCGAACCATCCGCAACGATGCGAAGGTCAAAATAGACAATAAAAGGCCTGTGATCTCTTCCGGCGTCATCGCCAGTTAAGCTTCGAGGACTGAGAATTAAGTAATGGCGAGCTTGGACACGGCAATCCAGGAGCTGACCGCAAAGCAACTCGAAGAACGAGGCGAGCACCTCCGGCAGGAAGGCGTAGTCATCCGCACGTATGATCTCTGGAAGACCTACATCATGGGTGACCAGGAGATTCACGCTGTTTCGGGCGTGGACATCGAGATACGGCGCGGCGAATATGTGGCGATTATGGGTCCGTCAGGGTCGGGCAAATCGACTCTGATGAACCTGATTGGCTGCCTGGATACACCCACGAAAGGGCTGTATTATCTGAATGGAAAACTGGCCAGCGAGATGGAAGATGACGAGCTGGCCCGTATCCGCAATAAAGAAATCGGCTTCGTTTTTCAAACGTTCAACCTGTTGGCCCGAGCTTCGGCGCTGCACAATGTCGAGCTTCCTTTGATCTACGCTGGGATCTCGTCGCATGAAAGGCTGGAGCGGGCACGCCGTGCGCTGGCTTCCGTCGATCTGGAGCAGCGCATGCATCACAAGCCGAATGAACTTTCGGGCGGCCAGCGGCAACGCGTCGCCATTGCGAGAGCGCTGGTGAATCGTCCGTCAATTCTCCTGGCCGATGAGCCAACCGGCGCTTTGGATACGAAAACCGGGAACGAGATCATGATGCTGTTTGAGCGTCTGCACGAGGAGGGCAATACCATCGTGCTGGTTACCCACGAACTGGATATCGCTTCGCAGGCGCATAGAATCATCCACATACGGGACGGCAAAGTGGATCAGGATGAATTGACTTCGCGCTCGCAAACCAGACAAATCCCCTGATTGTCCAATATTTATAGGACAAATCCCGTCGAAACAATTAGCGGCGATTCAGTCGATAAGATGTTATCTCGTGAAGAATGGCTGGCAGTTGAACGATAAGCACTACAGGACCTGTTTTTCAGGCGTGGTTCGTTTATTGATACCATGCCAGAATTCCGCTGTACTTGCGTAATGCCATCGACTCTCCCCAATACCGGTCTGCAAGCGGGCGAAAAGCCCAGTGAGAATCCGCGGAGTAACGGGCATCTCCGCATACTCATGGCGGAAGACAATGCGATCAATCAGCGGGTGGGCAAACTGATCCTCCAGCGCGCCGGATATACCATCGACTTAGTGGCGGACGGCAACGAGGCGCTGGAAGCGCACCGGGCAAATCCATACGATGTGATTTTGATGGACTGCCAAATGCCGACCATGGACGGCTTTGAAGCAAGTCGCCAGATCCGCCAACTGGAGCAGCGGCAGCCTGTGATCATCGCGGTTACTGCCAATGCCTTAGTCGGCGAGCGCGAACGCTGCCTGAATGCCGGAATGGACGACTATCTCTCGAAGCCGTTCCAGGCAGAACAACTGGTGGCGGTCGTCCGCAAATGGGTGGATGCGCGTGTGAGAGAATAGGCGCTACCAGATTACCCGAGTCCTCTCGCTCTTTCGCCCAACCGCTCGTCAATAATCCGAGTCGCGAATGAAGACCCAATGAGAGCCCACAAATCCGCCATTTCTGGTATTCTGAAGCCTTAAGCGTTCCCTGCGAGAGCATCTTGCCGGCCTCCAAATAATTGATCCGATAGTCAATGTCATGGAGTCCCACTCGAATTAAGTGCTGGTGTGCAGGCTCCCGCATCTCACGATGCGATTGGAGAAGCCTAAAGGTGCTCGGAGGATTCCCCCCTGCTCTCTTAGGGGTCAATGACGGAGGCTAGGCCAGAGGCTCTCGCAGGGAACGTTTCTCTCCTTCGCTTCCGGAATTGATGAACATCCTCTTTATTGGCGATATTTTCGCCTCGGGCGGCCGCGCTGTCGTCGCGGAGAATTTGAACCGGCTCATCACCGGACACAAGATCGACCTGGCCATTGCAAATGCGGAAAACAGCGCAGGCGGTTTTGGCATCACACCGCTGATTGCGGAAGAACTGCTGGCGATGGGACTGGACGTGCTAACGGGCGGCAATCACAGTTTCGACAAGCGCGAAATTCATGACTATTACGAGCACCAGGCGCGCCTGCTGCGGCCTGCGAATTATCCGGCAGGGTTGCCCGGAACAGGCATTTACACTGGAACCGCACGAAACGGCGCGCGTTACGCGGTGATCAACCTGCAGGGGCGCGCGCATATGGCGAACATAGATTGCCCTTTCCGCAAGGCGGACGAATTGCTTGCCTCGCTGGACGCAACGATCAAAATTCGATTTGTAGATTTTCACGCGGAACTGACCAGCGAGAAAGTGGCAATGGGATGGTATTTGGACGGGCGGGCAACGGCCATGATCGGCACCCACACGCACGTTCCGACGGCAGACGCGCGAGTGCTGCCGGGGGGCACGGCGTACCAGACAGATGCCGGAATGACGGGCCCCTACGAATCTGTGATTGGCGTTGATAAGGATACGATTGTTCGCCGTTTTCTAACGGGATTGGCCGGCCGTATGGAGGCCGCGCGGCATGGCGTCGAACTGCACGGCGCCGTCGTTCACGCGGATGAATCGACCGGTAAGGCGACGGGAATTGAGCGCTTGTCGTTCGCAAGATAGTACGCGGGTCATACAACGTTCTAAGGAAAAGGCTCGCCTCGCCCGCGTCGCGCGGACTTGGAAAGCATTGATTTTAATCTGGAGCCACCCGCCGGGATCGAACCGGCGACCTGCTGATTACGAATCAGCCGCTCTACCAACTGAGCTAGGGTGGCCCTGAACTTTCTCAGTTTAACGTACGTTCCCACTCCGGATGCTTATCTGCGCGGCCCGCTATTGTAAAGCTGTATGTTGTCCTCGATTTCGCCCGACGGAAATGGGCTCGTCCATCTGCCCTGAAGATCTGTGCCGGAACTGCCCGAAGTTGAAACCGTCGTTCGCTCCGTTGCTCCGCACGCGCTCGGGCGAACCATTCTGGATGTTGAGCTGTTTTCTATTCGAGTTACTCGTGGAGGTCTGAGAAAGACGGCGGCCGCGCTTCGCGGGTTGGTAATAAGGGATATTCGCCGGCGCGGAAAGCAGATCTTCTTCGATCTTGATAGGGGCGTTCTTTACATTCACTTGGGGATGACAGGCAAGCTTCTCTGGGATGGTTTGCCGGGTAAACACACGCGGGCCGCCTTTCACTTGGATACCGGAACCCTGCTCTATGATGACGTTCGCCAATTTGGCCGCGTAGAGTTCTTTCCGGAGATGCCCGATTCCTTGGAACGGGTCGGCCCCGATGCGCTGCAGGTGGGCTTTGAAGAGTTTTACGCGCGCTTGAAGAAGCACAGCGGGCTGATTAAGCCGCTTCTGCTCAACCAGACATTCATTTGCGGAATTGGGAACATCTACGCTGATGAAGCGCTTTTTGCCGCGCGCATTCACCCGCGAGCTTCGGTTCGGCGTATCTCGGAAAAGCGAGCAAAAGAGTTGCACGACAGTATTCTCGCGATCCTTCACGCAGCTATTGAGCATCGCGGCTCTTCCATCTCCGACTACGTCGATACAGCCGGGCAGCGCGGTGGCTTCCAAGTTTTACATTGCGTATACGGGCGCGCGGGTGAATCCTGCACGCGATGTGGCGCCTTGATTCGCCGAATCGTGCTGGGCCAGCGATCTACTCATTACTGCCCGCGCTGCCAGCGTCCATGAGACACAGGCTGGTCCGGTTCCCCACCGGCGGTTGCATGTTTAATTGCGTCTGCGACTTCAGCCACGCTCTTCATTGTCTTCACATCGTGTACCCGAACGATATGGGCTCCGTTCAGGATGCCTGCTGCGACCGCCGCAGCCGTTGCAAATTCGGTAAGCCCTTCCTCTTCTTTCCGCAGGAACGATTTTCTCGATGGACCAACGACAATCGGAATATCGAAAGGACGGAATGCATTCAGGTTCGCCAAAATCTCAGAGTTCTGCTCGCGGCGCTTTCCAAAGCCCAAGCCCGGATCAATTGCCAGTTGATGTTTCTGCACTCCGGACTGGCGGGCCCTGTGTACGGCCGCCTCTAGATCGATAGCGATTGACCGCATCAGGTCTTTTAATGGCGGCAGCTTCGCCCAGGTCTCGGGAGTGCCGCGCATGTGGTTTATGATCAGGCCCGCATCATACTTTGCGACCACTTTCGGAAGCTGCAGATCCAGCAGAATTCCAGTCGGGTCGTTGATGATTTCAGCCCCGTGCTCGAGCGCCTTCTCGGCGACTCCGGATTTGTAAGTATCGACCGAGATCGGAATTGCCAAGTTCCCTCGCAACCGCTTTAGGACCGGAATCAGACGCCGCAGTTCCTCGGCTTCCGGAATACGCTGCGATCCGGGGCGCGTGGATTCGGCTCCGATGTCAAGTATGTCCGCTCCCTGTTCTTCGATTTCCACGGCGCGTGCAAATGCGCGGTCGGGATCCGAATATTTACCCCCATCTGAGAACGAATCCGGCGTAACGTTCAGGACACCCATCAAGAGTGTCCGCTCTCCAAGCATGAGATCCCGTTGCTTCAACTTCCACTGATAATGTTTTTGCATTCCCTAGACTATGAGTGTGGCAGAATCCGGCATTGCACTATTCTCAGTTCCAAAGGAAATTTGCCGGGATTTTGAACATGCTTCCCGCCTCGAATGGCTAGATACCAATCACACCGGCAGCTTCTCAATGGGAACGGTCGCCGGCGTAAACACCAGGCGTTATCACGGCCTGCTAATCGGCTCATCGTGCCCGCCGGCTGATCGCGTTTCGATTCTGCCGCGGCTGGAAGAATCGGTTCATTGGAATAGCCAAAACTTCGAGTTAGCTACCGTGCAGTATCCCGGCGCAGTGCATCCGCGTGGATTTGAACTCTTGGACGGGTTCGCCATCGATCCATTCCCGAGGTGGCGATACCGGCTCGGCAGCAACGTAATTGAGAAGAGCGTTTGCATGCTGGAGGGGAAGCAATCCGTCCTGATCCGTTACGAAGCGCTTGAAAGATGTCAGATGCGCGTCCGGCCGTGTCTCGCATTTCGTGATTACCATGGGTTGACTCATCGCAACAGCAGCATCCAACGGAACACCGATACATCACCGGGCCGCATCGCGATTCAGCTCTATCCCGGTATGCCGGTGTGCACTATCTTTCACTCGGGACGATCTTGGGAGGCGGAGGGCATCTGGTTTCTTGAGCATGAATATTTGCGTGAACTCGACCGCGGACTGGATTTTACCGAAGATCTCTTTTCTCCTGGATCGATCACGTTTGATCTGCTGCCCGCCCAGGCCGCGTGGCTGCTTACTACCATAGACTGCGCACCCTTCGAACCGGGCATCCGCGATACCGAGTTTGATTTGCTTTTCGCAAAAGAAACGGAACACCGCCGCTTGACGGCTCACACGCCGGCTGGGCGTATCCTCGAAAGAGCCCTCGATCAGTTCCGGATTACACGCCACGACGGAGCCGTATCGCTTATTGCCGGTTACCCCTGGTTTACCGATTGGAGCCGTGATAGCCTGATCAGCCTTCCGGCGCTTTCCATCGGAAAAGCTTCGAACGATGAGCCCCGCGCAATTCTGGAGAACCTTCTCAAGTGCAGGAGGCGCGGGCTCTTGCCCAATCGGTTTTCCGATCGACAGTCACAGCCAGAATATAACAGCGTGGACGCGAGTCTCTGGGCTTTTATTGCCGGGCGCGATCTGGTTTACAGAACCAACGATATTGCGTTCGTGCGCAACGTTCTCTACCCTGCCGCGCGGGACATTATCGAGTGGTATCGGCGGGGCACTGATTACGAGATTCGTGTTGACGCAGCAGACCATCTGCTCTCAGCGGGAACGCCGGAAACCCAGCTCACCTGGATGGACGCTAAAGTGGGCGGCCAGGTGATTACTTCGCGTCATGGAAAACCGGTGGAAATCAATGCTCTTTGGTACAACGCGCTGCGCACGGCCGCCGCGTGGGCCGGTACACTTCAGCTCACGCGCGAGCAGCATAGCTATGAAGCGGAAGCCGACGCAATGCGGACTTCATTCGAAACAAAGTTCTGGAACCCGGATCGACGATGCCTGTATGATGTGGTCACGGACGGAACGCCCGACTCCAGCATCCGGCCGAATCAACTCTTTGCGCTCTCATTGCCATTTCCGCTGGTAAGCCGTGGGCGCGCGCAATCCATCGTCAATATCGTCCGCGAAAAGCTGCTCACTCCGGTCGGTGTGCGAACCCTGGACCCGGATGATAACGCCTACCATCCACGCTTCCAAGGCTCGGCGATGGAGCGCGATTCCGCTTATCATCAGGGGACGGTGTGGCCTTGGCTGATGGGACCCTTTATCGCCGCTTATTTATTTGCATACGGAGAGTCAGACGAAGTGCGCTCATTTTGCCGGGCGTTAGCGGCTAAAATGTCGGGCCAACTGACAGCCTGCTGCCTGGGTTCGCTCAGCGAAGTTTACGACGCAGATACGCCGCGAAATCCAGGAGGCTGTCCGGCTCAGCTTTGGAGTGTTGCGCAACTCACAATAACGTTAGAGCGGCTCGGAATCTAACTTCCCCCAACGTGCTCGGCCGCATGCCTCTGCTTCGGGAATTTGCGCCGGGCCCATGCCAGTTGATCTTCGACCGCCTCGGCAAGCTGAGGATGACTTCCGTGAAGGAGGCGTAAATAGGAATTTGCAGTCTCTTCAGAACACTCCGTCAGCGGACCGCCCCAGGTGACGCGCGCGCCGCTCACAAACGACCGGAACATGTCCTTGGCCATCTCATCGAGTAATCCGTACAGTTGATTTCCAGTGATCCCACTTGCGCGAAGCGCCTGTTGCGCATCGAAAAAGAGGGGTACCGGCAGAGCCGTGGCAAGTAGGGCTGCTGCAAAATAGAGCGGCTTTGTTCCAGGGCGGATCTCGAAGGTTCTGGCATTGTTTCGTTCCATGAAGCGCCGCGTCTGCCGCACGGCTGATAACTGACCCTCGACTACGAACCACTTATCACCGGAAGTTGGAACGGATACCACTGTGGCCACGGTTGCTCCGCGCTCAACGAGTGGGTGCAAGACGTCGCTGCTCAGCCAGCTTTCGCACAGCACAAACGACATATCCTTGAAAACGAGTTCAGCGCTGCAGAGGTCTCCAATTAAGCGTGGAACAGCGGAATCCGGCACACGTAAGAGAACCAGGCGGGCAACCTGCAACTCCTCGTATGTAGCGACCGCGTATCCCGCCTTCAGGAAATTCGACAACCGGCGAGCCACACGAATGGCGACTGATTTAACGGGCCCGAGTTCCGCGCCAACCGACGGCAAACGAAGAATGGCGGAAGAGGTGGAATTACCCTCCACCACCAAGCCGAGTGGCAACCGCTTCTTCATAGATCCCGCTCGCTTTCAGCGCTTTCATCCGGTCGCGATATTGCGCTGCTTTTTCAAATTCGAAAAGCTTTGCTGCTTCGCGCATCCTCACTTCGAGTTCCGCAATACGGGCCTCGCGCTGCTCGGCGCTCAGTTCGGCTTCGGAGTCTGTTTCGGCTTCGAGCGGAACCGTAACGTAATCGCCCTCAGCTACCGCAACGAGACTCATATCGATAGGCTTGATGATGGTTTGCGGCGTGATGTCGTTTGCTTCGTTGTAGGCCTGCTGGATGAGACGCCTCCGCTCGGTTTCGTCGATTGCACGCCGCATGCTCGCCGTAATGACATCGGCGTAAAGAATTGCGCGTCCATTAACGTTTCGCGCTGCCCGGCCGATGGTTTGAATCAGAGAACCGCTTGATCGCAGAAACCCCTCTTTGTCTGCATCCAGAATCGCCACCAGAGATACTTCGGGCAGATCCAGTCCCTCACGCAGCAAATTGACTCCAATTAAGACATCATACGCGCCGCGCCGCAACTCACGCAAAATTTTTATTCGGTCAAGCGTACTCACTTCGGAATGTAAATAAGCGCATTTAACTCCGACTTCGGCATAGTACTCGGCCAAGTCTTCCGACATCCGCTTGGTAAGCGTGGTGACCAGAACACGTTCATTTCGTTCTGCTCGCAAGCGAATCTCATTCAGGAGATTATCGACTTGGCCCTTTATGGGCCGAACTTCAAGTTCTGGATCGACCAGGCCCGTCGGTCGAATGATTTGCTCTACTACAACGCCGGCTGATTTGGTTAATTCGTAAGGTCCTGGTGTCGCTGACACGTAAACAATTTGGTTCACGCGATTTTCGAACTCTTCAAAAGTTAAGGGCCGGTTATCGCGCGCGCTCGGAAGCCGGAATCCGTACTGAACCAGAATGTCTTTCCGCGACCGGTCTCCGTGATACATGCCCTGCAGTTGCGGGATGGTCTGATGGCTCTCGTCGATAAACAGCAGTGCGTCATTGGGAAGATAATCCAGCAGGGTCGGAGGAGCCTCCCCAGGCAGCCGGCCCGAAAAATGCCGTGAGTAGTTTTCGATGCCATGGCAATAGCCGATCTGCTTGATCATTTCCAGATCGAACATAGTCCGCTGGTACACTCGCTGAGCTTCAATCAGTTTGCCCTGTGATTCCAACTCCTTGTGCCACCACTGCAGCTCGTTTTCAATGCTCTGCATGGCCTGCTGGCGGGTTGGCGCGTCCATCACGTAGTGCGTCTTCGGATATATCGGGAGCCGGAGATAGGTTTGCTTCACCTGTCCGAGCAGCGGATCAATCTGGCTGAGCGATTCAATCTCATCGCCCCATAACTCGATGCGGTATGCGTTGTCATCGTAGGTCGGATAGAGTTCGATCACATCGCCGCGAACACGGAACGTGCCGCGCCGGAAATCGATATCATTCCGTTCGTAAAGGATTTCTACCAGCTTTTGCGTTAATTCCTTGCGGCTGATGTGCTGGCCCTTTTCGAGCATCAGCAGCATGCCGTAATACGCCTCAGGAGAGCCGAGGCCGTAGATGCAGCTCACGCTGGCCACAATCACGCAATCGCGCCGCTCGAAAAGCGAACGCGTTGCCGAAAGCCGCAGCTTGTCCAGTTCGTCATTGATCGTGGCTTCCTTCTCAATGTAGATATCGCCCGATGGAATGTAGGCTTCCGGCTGGTAGTAATCGTAGTAGCTAACGAAGTACTCCACAGCATTATTCGGGAAGAAGGACTTGAACTCGTGATAAAGCTGAGCTGCCAGCGTTTTGTTGTGAGCCAGAACCAACGCGGGGCGGCCAAACGCCTCGATGATTTTGGCCATCGTGAACGTTTTGCCTGAACCCGTTACGCCCAGCAGGACCTGATGCTTTTCGGCGTCGAAGACGCCACGGGTGAGCTGCTCGATGGCGCTGGCCTGATCGCCGCGGGGCTGGTAATCGATGCCTAAGTGGAACGGCACGAATTTCAGTATAGAAGGTGGTACAGAAAACGGGAGCTGCTAGGATTCGGCAGCTGAGCCTTCAAAGACCGGCATGGAGTCAATCCTCTCGTGCTCTGCATTAAACTCACAGCCGATTAGCGCAATGCAGGCTATCAAATAAAGCCAGATGAGTAACACGATTACCGTTCCGATGCTTCCGTAAAAGATGTTGTAATTCGCGATCCGGTTTCTGACGTACCAGGCGAACCCGGCAGTGCTGACCAGCCATAGAACGGTTGATAGAAATGCGCCCGGCCAGACCCGCATGAAACGCGACCTGGTCCCGTGTCTCAACTGCCTCGGTTCAGGGCGATGATTCGGGCCGAAGTAATACAGCAGCCCCGTTACAAATGTCGTTGTGCAGAACGCCACAACATAGCGGCCCACCCTCCAGGCCAGTTCGACAGGCGCGCTGACATCGGAGACGCCGATCCACTGAATGAATGCGGTTTCAATGCGGTTCCCGAAAATAATCAGCGAAGATGCTCCAACCGCGGGAAAGGCGGCAATCAGGACCAGAAAGATGGCCATTGCCCGCTGCTTCAGAAAAGGCCGCCCGGACGGGATGCGATAAGCAGCCTGAAAACCTTCCATTAAGCTGATCATTGCGCCCGAACCGGCCCACAGCGACAGCAAGACTGCGATGACCGGAAGGGTAATCGGCCTTGTCCCACGTTCCAGCAGCCTGGATAACACCAGGTCACCCGCCCCAGGAGGCACAACCTGCCGTAAAAACGTGGCAATAACCCGTACCACCGAGCGTGCATTCGCCTGGACAAGAATTGAGGTGAGCGTGGTCAGGATAGGAAACAAAGAGAGCATGAAGGAATAAGCCGCGCCCTTCGCCACGCTGAAACAGTTGTCTTCGTATGCGGCCACGCAGGAACGCTTCAACAGCCACCATGAGCGTGCCAGGAACCCGGGCTGAAGGATATATGCCTCCGCGTGAGGGGACGTTGATTCGCTGAAGATATGGAGGCTTTCTGCCATTTTAAAAGTAACGTCCTGCTTTGCTATTCTGACACTTTCAACCCGTTGACCTGCCCTTTTGCGCTATCGCCCTGCGACGTTGAAATCAGACCAACCTTCAGATGCAAGTATTCGAACTGACACGGAGACTCATCGATATCGAATCGGTCACGCCGAATGAGGGTGAGATTGGGGATTTCCTGTGGCAGCAATTGCATAATCTGGCGCTCCGGTTTGACGGTAACGCCGAGCGCATGCCGGTTGAGATGGCGCGGGATAACATCTTTGTCCGTTTCGGCGACCCCGTCGTGGTCCTTTCAACCCATATGGACACCGTTCCGCCTTTCATCGCATCGAGCGAAGATGAGCAACTTATCTGGGGCCGCGGGGCCTGCGACACAAAAGGCATTATCGCGGCTATGATTACGGCCGCGGAGCAGCTCCTCCAGGCAGGGCGGCGCAATTTTGGATTGTTGTTCGTGGTGGGAGAAGAGCGCAACAGTGCGGGGGCTCTGATTGCTGCGCGCAATCCGCGCGGAAGCAAATTTCTGATCAACGGGGAACCAACCGAAAACAAACTTGCACTCGGGTCGAAGGGTGCGCTTCGCTTCGAAATTCAGGCTCAGGGACGAATGGCTCATTCCGCTTACCCCGAACTGGGTGACTCCGCGATTGAGAAACTTCTGAATGTCCTCCAGCGTATCCGCAAGATCGAACTGCCGGCAGATGAAGTGCTCGGCTCCAGTACGCTCAATATAGGAACAATTAGTGGAGGGCGCGCGCCTAACGTGATTGCGGATGAGGCCCGGGCGGAGATTTTCATTCGCATCGTCGGCGACGCGAACGATCTACGAAGCGCAGTTGCCCGGGCTACCGGAAGAGAGGCGGATGCTCGGGAAATCCTGTTTATTCCGCCTGTGCATCTTGGCTCGCTGGACGGATTCGCCACCACTGTTGTCGCGTTCACTACGGATATCCCGGCGTTCGGTGGCGCTTGGGGAGAGCCGTTTCTGATTGGCCCGGGAAGTATCCACGTTGCACATACCAATGAAGAGCGGATCGCGAAAACACAAATTACCGAGGCGGTTGGCCTCTACCAACAACTTATTTTGCGGCTCTCGAATTGAGCCGCTACGCATATATGAGAACCATTGAAGTAGGCATCCTTGGCGGAACCGGCATGGTTGGCCAGCATTTCATACGCTTCCTTCAGGGCCATCCCTGGTTCAAGCTAACCTGGCTGGGAGCCAGCGATCGCTCGGCGGGCAAGAAGCTGAAAGAGGCTGCGGGATGGCGGCTGGAGGGGGAAATGCCGCCCGACGCCGCCGAAATGGTGGTGTCCGATTCAAAGCCCGGCCATGCGCCCCGCCTTGTCTTTTCGGCAATGGACGCCTCGGTTGCCACCGAGATTGAACGCGAGTTCGCCGGCGCAGGCCACATCGTTGTGTCTAACTCGCGCAACCATCGCATGGAGCCGGATGTTCCTTTGATTGTTCCGGAGGTCAATCCCGGCCATCTCTCGCTGCTTGCTTTCCAACAGCAGAACCGGAGATGGCCCGGCATGATCGTGACGAATCCGAACTGCTCGACGGTGGTCTTGAGCATGGCGCTCGCGCCTTTGACGCAGTTTGGAATTGAGCGCGTGATCGCGGCCACGATGCAGGCCATTTCCGGAGCCGGTTATCCGGGCGTGCCTTCGATGGACATCGTGGGAAACGTAATCCCGTACATCGGCTCCGAAGAGGAAAAGATGCAGCAGGAAACGCAGAAGATCCTTGGGACGATCGAGAACGGGATGACTGCGCCCCTAAAAGCGCGGGTGAGCGCGCATTGCCATCGTGTTGCGGTTGTGGATGGACACACCGTCGCAGCCTCGGTTGAGCTCTCTTCCGGGCCGAAGATTGAGGATATACAGAGCGCGATGGAAAACTTCTGCGGCATACCGCAACAGAGAGGCCTTCCGAGCGCGCCTCTGAAGCCGATCGTCTGTATGCGAGAACAGGATCGCCCGCAGCCCCGGCGAGATGCCGGGCGCGAAAACGGAATGGCGGTGTTCGTCGGACGGATTCGCGAATGCCCGGTTCTAAACGTCAAATTCGTAGCCTGCGGCCACAACACCATTCGCGGTGCGGCCGGAGCTGCTGTACTGAACGCGGAGCTTATGGTTTCTGAAGGTCTGCTTGACTCATGAAGGACATTCTGCCGCGAACAGCTCCACCACGGAACCGCGCGCGTAAGCAAGCGGCCGATGCCGCATGATCGTTATGAAATTCGGCGGCACTTCCGTCGAATCGCAGCAGGCCGTGGCTCGCGTCACGGGCATTGTCCAGAAGCATCGTGCAAGGCGTCCCATTGTCGTTGTCTCCGCAATGGGCAAGACAACGAATAAGCTGTTGCAGGCCGCTTCCGAAGCCGCTTCCGGACGCCGCGATCAGGCCCTTACGCTGGTAGACGAACTCCGCGGCCACCATCTCACGCACGGCCTCGCATTAGCTGGTTCCGCTTCCGCCGAACTGGACCGCTACATCCGGGCGCATTTCGAGTGGCTCGATGAGCTGGTGAAAGGATTGTCTGTTGTCGGGGAACTCTCGCCGCGATCGATGGACGCGATTGCCAGTGTGGGTGAACGCCTCTCCAGCCTGATAGTCAGCTTCGCCTTTCGCTCGGCTGGAATGCCGGTCCAGCACGTGGATTCCCGCCGAGTCATTCTGACGGATGACCGGTTTACACAAGCTGCCCCCTTCCTTGAAGAATCGTTCGAACTGTTGCGCGAGATCGTCCTCCCTGCCGCCAACTCTTCTGTGGTGGTCATGGGCGGTTTTATCGGCTCAACCAGGGATGGTCATACGACAACCCTGGGGCGCGGCGGCTCCGACTATTCCGCATCCATTGTCGGCGCAGGGATAGGCGCGGAAGAGATTCAGATCTGGACCGATGTTGACGGTATGCTTACGGCTGATCCGCGGATCATTCCGGGGGGCTATCGTGTCAAAAGCATTTCGTTCGCGGAAGCGGCGGAGATGGCCTATTTCGGAGCGAAAGTCCTGCATCCGGCGACAGTTATGCCCGCTGTGGAAAAGAACATCCCGGTGCTGATTCTGAACTCCAGGCGGCCCGATGTGGACGGGACCAGGATTACATCTGAGGCCATACCGTGCCGCAATCCGGTCAAATCCATTTCCTGCAAGAGCAACATCACGATTCTTAACGTCCGTTCGACACGCATGCTGATGGCGCATGGATTTCTCCGGCGTATATTCGAGGTATTTGATCGTTACGCGACCAGCGTTGATATGGTCTCTACTTCGGAGGTGAGCGTGTCGCTTACCGTCGATAACCCGGAGAATCTGCCGGAAATTTGCGATAACCTCCGGCAATTTGCGGAAGTAAGCGTCGAAAACGGACAGGCCATCGT
>DATIMA010000140.1:0-4427 GCA_035475915.1 Bryobacteraceae bacterium | reverse complement strand
CGGTTACCGCCTGGTGATCGACAGCACGCCGGGGCAGGGCACACGGACCTTAATCGAAATTCCCGAGCTCGAAATTCCTTACGCCGATACTGCTTCTATCCCGGCCAGGACACCTCTCATATAGGAAAAGCTCTTCTGCATACCGGGCAGCGGATTGTCCGGGTGGATCTCGTACTCCAGGTTCACGCAGCCGCCGTATTTCATCTTGATGAGCTGGAGAAAAATCTGCGGGATCGGCAGCTTTCCTTCCCCGACCGCGACCTGGCTCTCCTTTACTTTCAGATCTGCCAGATCCTTAGCGTGCATATCGAGCAATCTGGGCCCCGCTTCCCCGATCGACTCCACCAGGTCCACGCCTGTTCTGACGGTGTGCCCAATATCGATGCACAGGCCGCAGCGCGGG
Organism: Bryobacteraceae bacterium; assembly: GCA_035475915.1. Taxonomy (GTDB): domain Bacteria; phylum Acidobacteriota; class Terriglobia; order Bryobacterales; family Bryobacteraceae; genus Bog-105. The sequence continues at coordinate 4,024 of DATIMA010000140.1, read as the reverse complement.
TCCATGTTCTTTACAACCTTCAGAACGCTCTGCGGGGTCGGAAAGTATTTGTCTTCGGGGCCGTGATTGTGAACGGCAATCTTGATGTTGTACTCACGGACGTACTTTTCCAGCTTGGGGAGTGTCACGTGCGTCGGTGCGCAAACAATCAGCGGGAATCCGGCGCGCTTGGCATATTCGAATTTGCTTCGAATATCCGCCTCGTCATCTTTCTGGAAGGAGACATTGCCGCAGCCTACTAGAATAATTCCCGCATCGGCGAATTCTTTTTTTGCCGCGTCGATCTGCTCCGGTGTGCTGGTCAGCGGTAAGTGAACATCTTTAATGTTCAGGTACGGTGTTCCGAGCTCCTTCGTCATCTGGATCGCCTGCGCCCGGGTGAACTTCCGGAAAGAGTAGGAAGCCACTCCGAGCTTGAAGTTTGCGCCATGGATGTGATACTGCTGCGCCGGCGCTACCCGCGATGCGACTGCCCCTAGCGCAATCGATTGAATCAGGTTCCGTCTGTTGATCAAATGGCCTCCAGTTCTTCCTCAAGCAGTTGCTTCTGATACAACTCAGCATAGTACCCGCCGAGCCGCTGTAATTCGTGGTGAGTGCCGGTTTCGACTATGGCTCCATGGCTCAACACAATGATGCGATCGGCATTTTGAACGGTGGAGACGCGATGCGAGATGAGAATGGTGGTGCGGTCGCGCATCAAGCTGGAAAGCCCGTTCAGGATTTTTTCTTCGGTGACTGTATCGACGCTGGATAAAGCATCGTCCAAAATCAGCACGCGCGGGTTCCGGAGGATGGCTCTGGCGATGGCTACCCGCTGCTTCTGGCCTCCTGACAGCGTCAAGCCTCGCTCCCCGATCGTGGTTTCGAGCCCGTTCGGGAAAGTTTCGATATCGCTGGAAAGTCCGGCGATTTCGGCGGCAGACTGAACCTGTTCCCGGCTGGCAGAGGCAACGCCCCAAGCGATATTCTCCGCCAGGGTTGCGCTGAAAAGGAAGGTCTCCTGCGGAACGAACCCAATCTGGCATCTCAGGTCTTCAGGATCGAAGCGCGGCAGGTCCACGCCTCCGAAGGTCACGATTCCCGCACTCGGGTCGAAGAGCCGTGGAATCAGGCTTACCAGCGTTGTCTTTCCGCTGCCCGTGTGACCAACAATCGCAACGGTTTCGCCCGCGGCAATGGTCAGGGTGATGCTCTTTAGCGCTTCTCTTCCGCCAAAGCTCACCGAAACATCGTCGAATCGAACCTCGGCTTCGTAGTCGCCAGGAACCAAGACATTCCCCGAAGGGCGAGCGACTGTCTTACGCTCGCGCATCATCTCGTTGATGCGGTTCAACGAAGCGGTCCCGCGCTGCATCAAGTTAATCACCCAGCCGAAGGCGATCATGGGCCAGATCAGCATTCCCATGTAGACGTTGAACATGACGAAGCTTCCGATGGTCATGCGTCCGTCGAGCAATTGTCTGCCGCCGGCCCAGAGCACAATTAGAAATGTCAGGGCGATCAGCGCCTGCAGCAGAGGCATAAACATCCCCTGAATTTTTGCCAGCCCGATGTTCTCGCGAATGTAATGGCGATTCAGCAACTCGAACTGTTCGATCTCGGCCTGCTCCTGAGCGTAGGCTCGGATCACGCGGACGCCAGATAGATTCTCCTGAACCTTGCTGCTGATATCGGAAAAAATCCTTTGGATATGCTCGAAACGGACATGAATGCGGCGGCCGAAAAGGACTACGGCAAGCGAAACGAACGGCGCGGGAATGAAGGCCATGAGCGTGAGGCGGGCATTGGTGTGCAGCATCACCCCGATAGACAGAATCAGCATGATTACCGTCTCGCCGATGTACATGATTCCGGGTCCGAGCATCATGCGAACCGCATTGAGGTCGTTTGTGCTGCGGGCCATGATGTCACCGGTCCGGTAGCGCGAATAGAAATCCTGAGACAGCTCAACCAGGCGGCGGAACAGATCGTTGCGCAGATCGTATTCGATATCGCGCGAGATACCGATAATGATCACGCGCATCCAGTACTGAAACACGCCCTTGATGGCTGCCAGGCCGACGATCGCGGCGGCGAGTTCCAGCACAATCCGCATCTGGAAGCCGCTGGTGAGGGAATCGACTCCGTCCTTAAGAACGACCGGGAGGGAAGCCGCCAAAATGTCCTTCATCAGAAGCGCTCCCAAGCCGAGGGAAAGGCCTTTGCGGTAGCGCCGCATGTACGGCCAGACGGTGGGTAGCGTTTTAAACATGCGTGGTCCAGCCCAAAATCAATTGCCCAGCCAGGTTGATACGGTCTTCATCCACTCGAACAGGAACGTTTTCTGACCGCTGCGTGTTTTCCACCATCCCCCCGGCGTGAAGAAAGGATCGGAGGCCGCGATGACGGTGATGGCGATCCAGGGCGCCTGGGTCCGCCACAGCCGCGCGGCTCTGCCCGTATGATAGTTGCTCGTGACCAGCAGGATTCTGTTGATGCCATGTGTCTTCAGATATTTGCCCAGGAACGTCGCCTCACTGCGAGTGGAATCTGTTCCGGGCGGCAGCCAGACCGCGTGAAAAAGTGAGGCGGGATAACCGTTCTGCTCCGCAAATTGAATGGTAGCGTCGGACTCATGCCCGATGAGGCTCGACGGCCCGCTTACCAGAACGCTGGAGGCATAGCCCTGATTTGCAAGCTGAGCGGCCTTCAGAATGCGCCTTCCGAAGTCGTCGCCTCCGAGAACCAGTATGGCGTCAGCCTTCCGGGGTGTCTCATTGTTCACTAAGAAACGACCGGCGAAGGTGAGTAGCGGGGTGCGGAACAGCCAGAGTGCGCAAGCAAGCACGAGCAGCGCAAGGGCCAGCAGACCCACGGCACGCATCATTTTGCGGCGACAGGACATGACAGTGCCCGCACCGCGTCTGGTTACGGCTGCTCCCACCGCCCATTCTCGCCCGACCGGAGCACGGCCGTGATAACACGCATATTCGCCAGCGCATTTTCGAGAGGCACAGGTACTTCCCCGTCCTCCTGAATTGCCCGGGAGAATTCGTCGCCCTGAATGGTGTACTGGTCCGCCGCCGGAAATTCTTCGATGCGCGCGCTGCGTCCTCCCAGTTCGGAGCCATCATCAATAAAGATGCGGCTGGGGCGGTCCGGAGGGATGTTGTAGGGAATCTCGATCTCTATCCGGCCTTTGGTCCCGAAGATTTGCATGCGCTGGTAGGGAACCATCTGGGTACTGCAGGTGAAGACCGCCTGACCGGGTGCGAAATCGAGAAGAGCCGAACTGAGGCGATCGATCCGGGTGTCCTGATCCCGATCGATCAGGCCCGCCACTTGCGCCGGTTCGCGCTCGAACAGAAAACGCGACATGGTAATGGGATAACATCCGATATCCATCATGCCGCCGCCGCCGAATTTGAGCACGTTCCGGATGTTCTTGGGATCGCGATTAAAGTAACTGAATGCGCTCATGATCGCTTGCAGTTGTCCGATCTCGCCGCTGCGGACGATCTCGCGAGCGCGCAGCCACTGCGGGTGGGTCCGCACCATGAACGCTTCGCCAATCTTCACGCCAGTTTTGTTTCGCACCTCAATAAGGTCCAGCGCCTCTTCGGCGGTTATTGAGATCGGTTTTTCGCAAAGAACATGCTTGCCGGCTTCGGCAGCGCGGATGGACCAGGGTACATGCAAGTGATTCGGCAACGGATTGTAAATCGCGTCGATTTCGGGATCGGAAAGCAGGTCCTCATATGAACCGTACGCTTTCGGGATGCCTAAACTGGCGGCAGCTTCCCGGGCGCGGGACAAATCGCGCGATGCAATCGCGGCTATCTCTGACCTTGTCCCCTTCTGCATGCCGGGAACAACCTTCTTTACGGCGATGTTAGCGGCGCCCAGCACGCCCCAGCGGATCTTAGCGAGCATCTTTCTGAGTTTCGCACGCAGCGGCGTTCGAAAAGCTATCCATCGCGGCGTGTTGGTTGGTGTGAAGCGGAGCTGCCGGACTAAATTGGGGCACACCGGAAGACGCCAC
>DATIMA010000139.1:0-18938 GCA_035475915.1 Bryobacteraceae bacterium | reverse complement strand
GCATGGGCGTCACGGCAGCGGTCTCGGACTGGGCAACGCATCCCTAGATCTGTGGCCGGTCCTGCTGGAGAGTTGGCTCCGCAGCCGCGGTCTGCTCACGCCCGAGGCTTCCTCGACAGCAACCACGCCCGCAGCCCATCGCTAAATTCCGTCTTAAGCTTTTGTTGAGCTCGTAAAAATCGTATTCAGTTCGCTTGGTGGATACGAATGCTGTAAGCCAGATACGGAACGAGAAGTCCGCCAGCATCCGGCGAAAGGCGTGGTCGATGAGAAAAATGAGCGGCGGTTAGCGATTTTCTTTCGGAAAAACATCTTGCGGACTCGCTGCTCTCCAGGACAGGTTTGAAAAAGATATGCGCGCGAGCCTACCTCCACGCTGTTAGCCAATGCGGACAGAAACAACTCCCTCCCGGCCCATCGGAAGCATCAGACTTTGCTTTCCCAGTCCACATGCGCATGCTTCGCCATCGCCTGTGCCCTAATCACGAGTTCGGCGGCGAGCAGGCATTCCGTTTGGTCCTGGGCGGTGTGAGTGCGATTGACAACGTCGCTCACAAACTGCGCACCAAAGGGGAGCGCCAGGTTGTTGCAATCAATGTAGCGTGCTTGCTTCTGGTCGACGACGAATAGGTGGTTGCCTTGTTTGCTCACCGCCACATTCGTATACTTGCGTGCTTCCATGTATCCCTCGGTGCCCAGGATGAAAAGTCTGCCATCGCCCCAGGTACCCAACCCGTAAGGCGTAAACCAATCCAGGCGCACGTAGCCGAAACCATTGTTACCACGCAGCATCATGTCGCCGAAATCCTGGAAATGGGGGTGATCCGGATGCCGAACATTTGCGATTTGAGCAGCTACTACTTCTGCTTGCGTTGAGCCTGTGTAGTAGAGAAACTGGTCCACCTGGTGCGATCCGATGTCACAAAGAATACCGCCGAACTGAATTTCATTCCAGAACCAGTCGGGTCTTCCCCCGTTTTTGCCTACACTGCCAGCGTCACCACCGGGCCGCTGAATGATCTGGTGGGGAGCGATATTGATCGTCTGGATCACCTGGCCGATCGCGCCGGCTCGCACCAATTCACCGGCTTTTACGGCCGCTTTTACTTCCAGGCGCTCCGAGTACATGATGGCGTAGATACGACCCGTCGCGGCAATCGTCTTTCGAACCTCACTGAGCTGCTCTAACGTCGTAACGCCGGGTTTATCCGCCAGGAAATCTTTACCTGCATGCATGCAGCGGATCCCCAAGGGTGCGCGTTCATTGGCGACCTGCGAACTGAGGACGAGCTGAATCGAGGAGTCGTCAACGATCTCGTCCTGGGTTTCTGCGATTGGCACGTCCGGATAACGCTTTCGAAAAGCGGCCAGGAGTTCCGGTTCCTGGCCCCAACCCTTGACCAGAATGCCACCACCGCGTCTGATGGCCTCCACCATGCCGTAGATGTGGCTATGACTGATCCCACAAACCGCAAAGTGAATGGAAAGGCGCGGGGCTACTGGCTCCGAAGGAGACACGGCTTCCTCGTTGACGGAGCTGTGAGCCGGGGAGCTGGTGTGAACCGGCATGGCGCCGAGCGCGGGAAAGCAGGGCAGTTCCGATGCCACGCTCGCAGCAGTCAAGGTCTGCAAAAATTGGCGGCGGCGTACCGGGAAGTGATTCATTCTTTTATACTCCTTTCCAGAATGTTTTTCGAATGCGAACAGAGACTGCTTCACAGGCTGGTAGCGAATGGTCTACGCAGAGCTCGGCAGGAAGAATGGCTCCCGAAGACTTTATGCTCTGGTGATTCTACTCTAAGGGGACTTCCTTTCCGGTCGATAGGCAAATCTGATACAGCGATGATGACGTGAAGGCGTAGCGTTAACAGCTGCTGCAGGCGGGTATACAGAAGTTAAGCAATTACGGACTCGAAGTCCGCCCAGTGTCCGCCGAAGCGATGAGCGGACCCGAGCGCGAGTACCGTTCGCGACGCCAAAGCAGCTCGCAGGCTCCTGCTGCATCAGCGGGAAACGCGCTACGCTCCAATCTCCGCAACGCCGACTAGAAGGACGTGAGGGGAAGTCTTAACGGCTCATGCGATCACTGCGCCGCAAGCGTTGTGCTTGTCGATATTTGGAAATTCGAGTGGGTTAGATGGACCTTTGATGCCGGGACTAGTCCAGGCGAGGGCGGCTTGGGAGTGCCCCCCGCGCCCGGCCAAGCGCTTTAGGATGTAGTTGCCGGATGGAAGCCGGTCGACCAAACGGTCAGGTCAAACCGTTTCCGGCAGATTCATCATCCTCGCCAGTTTGGGCCAGCGCGGAGTCGAGCGCGGAGGTCTAAAGAAACCCGCAGAGGCCCACTCGGCCGCGAATGCCTGGCGCTGTTCAATCGCGTGTTCATACCAATCGGTAGCGGTATCGATCTCCGAGCAAACCACGTGATAAATGATCATTGCTGGCGTGCTCATCCCGCGCAGTGTTATCAGCAATTTCTTCGCGCGCTCGAACCGCCTCAAGCCACCCGCCAAATGCGCTCAAGGACTGGAAGTACCCCATCATGAGATGTGCCGATGGATAATCCTCAGGGGCCAGTGTTTAGTAGTCGTGTCTTGTTGATCAGCCATTTGGAAAGTGTCCGCCGGATACGGAACGAGAAGTCCGCTTGTATGCGCTAAACGGTCTGGGTTGGCTGGATGTGGTCGTACCAGCTCCTCGGGCACGCGCCTAACGTAGCGGAACCGAATGAACATCCTTGCCGGAGGCGAGGCGCGTCTGGCGGTCTACTTCGGCTTGAAATCCTGCTCGGTTCACTAGATCGGGCATGGTCGACTTACTAAATCGAAGTAACTCGTACGCGGCGTCCTGAACTGACTCGAGATTGTTTTTGGGCGCGACCGGATTGTGCTCGTCGGTGCGCGAGAAGAATTCAGGAACGGTCTCGGAGTTCATCGCGTTCTGCACCTCCCGACCCACCTGCTCATACGCCGCGTTGTATCCGGGTTGGGCGACGGCAAGTACGGCATGCCGGAACAGGTCGTAGTCGACGGCTCTGTCTCGCGCTTGCTCGCGCGCAACTACGCGCACGGCTGTCGCGAAGCTTTCTGCCCCACCGAGTTTTTCGAAGCGCGAGTCCGCGTAATTGGCATGGATCGGCAGGAAGTCTGTGCGCGCAAGGGGATCGATGAGAGCGTTGCGGAGACCAATGGTCGGCGCCAGATCGGGGATGCTGCAGTTAGTGATGGTGGGGTTGCAGGGCACGCGGTGCGCGCGGTGCGACCGCTCGCTGCTGCCCTCCCAATCCTGCCACACTGCACCGGTGGTATCGACGAAGTAATTCCAAATGGCGCCGACTCGCTTCAGAATGCCAACGCCGATTAAGATTTCGGCAGTTGCATTCGCCCTGCCTCTCACGTGCACGTGTAGATCGCGAATGGACCATGATCCGGCGGCCGGCTCCGCAGGCTTCACTCCGGGATGTGTAAAGATGCGACGCTTCGGTTTTGGCGAGGGCCAGCCCGCAGGCAGCGATGACATGGGGAGTCTGGATTGCGGGAACGCTGGCACCAGTAACCGGGACGGACGTGTCTTCCATTCGGCCATGCGCAAATGTCCTCACGGGGACCGAGTGCAGGTCACGTTCCAAAATCCCGAACCCGTTGAACGCCGGCATTGCATGGCGTGCACACGAGGTAACCGGTGGATGATTATCCGGAAGGTGCAGTGGCAGTCCAAAATGGTTCGCCGAAAGCGCTCTGGAAGTTGAACGGGACCTGGAATGAGAAGTCGGCTTGGATCTGGACAATGGGAGGCTCAAATCAATCCTGTCGTCGTCGGCATCCCTCAGCCGCTGTTTGCAGCCCATATACCGTTCGGTCGTCTGGACGCCGACGTGGCCAAGTAAGAGCTGAATTTGTTGAGTTCTCCCTCTGCTTGGCAACACAAGCGCATGTGCAGCGAAGGTCGAGTAATCACGTCACTTCGACCATGGCGGCACGACTCCATTCACTCGTGCATACGCGATCATCTGCCCCAAATGCTCATTAGCATGTGCCAGTGCCCGCAGAAGGACGCCTTCGCACGTAGAGTCGTGCCCCAGGAACTTCACCGCCTTCTGCTTATCGATCTTGGGATAATTCTCCTCCACCGCTTCAAACGATGCCTTGAGCCACCGCACCACGTCCGCCTTAACGGTCATGCTCTTTTCCGGATTCTTCGGCAGATCCTCGCCGGCCTTCACACCCATAGATCGCAGAAAAAAGTAATTTGCCGACGCCGTATGCATCAGCACCTCGCTCACGCTGCGTACACCCGGGCCCGGACGCCACCCGTACTTGTCCGCCGGAATCGCCTCAGCCAGCGTGATGATTTGCCGCCCGGCCATCTTGAACTCCGGCGCCCACCCGGCGCCTGCATCCGTCATCGAATCCTGTGCGGCCGCCAGCCCGGCAATCGCGCTCATTGTCAGCAAAAAGATGGTGAACCGCATTTCGCACGCGATCTTATCACTCGTTTATGCCACGCTTGCACTGCTAGATCCTTCTGAACACCTGCGCGAGCACCAGCACGTAGAATCTCACCAAGAAGCCAAAAACGAGGCTTGCATGGCAGACATCCCTCGCACTATCGCCGATGAACTGAATCCATCTCCAGTCGGTCATCCCGAATCAATCCACATGAGCAAGAAGTCGCCGTTTTGCTGAAAATTGCCAATCCGTGATTAGGACCGTTAAGTCCCGTTGTATCTGCCGATCTCCGGATGATGCGCCAGAGGGGAAATTTGGGTATTCGCCGTCAAGTTGCCGGGAAACGCGCTACCCTGACATCTGGCGCAGCGCCATAGTGCCCGGAGAGTGGGGCTTCATTCCATTGAGAGCGGCGACGGCGGGACAAGGGTCGCCGCCGATCTCACTTGAACGTAAGCCGGTTTTTCAGCCATTGATGCGGATCCGCCAATTGCCCAAAGCCGTCACGTCCGCATTGCCGACATCCGGTCGCAATTCGGAAAGTAAACCCTGGGCCGTTACGGCGGATATTGGCAGCGACTCGCCCAATTTTCCGGTTTGCTCGTGAGCAATTAGCTGGTTTCTAAGACTCCTGGCAGAAATCTCGGAAGCCGGTGCGCTACACCGTAGCAGCCGGTCCAAACCAGGTGGTGAGTGCCTCGGCGACGCGCGACTGAGCCGGGTCTCCCACCCATGCCACATATCCGTCGGGCCGCACCAACACGGCGATGGGAGCAGTGACTGCCCCGAGTGCCGGAAGCTCCCAAGTACCCAAATATTTGGCGTCGACCAATTGAACGCGATCTGCCCACGGTGTGATGTCGAAGCCGCCCGGCTCACCGAAGTTGAGTAGCACCGGGCGGGCATCGTGCAGCAGCGTAAATACCCGCAGCGGGCCGCTGGCGGCGACCAGGTCGAGATCGGGCATGCGGCGACCGAGCAGCGGGTGCCCTTCGCCGAAGTCGTAATGAACGTCGAGACCCGACATCATCGCGAAGTATTGTTTGCGAAGTGCGCCCATCTGCATCAGCTCGGACATCATCCCGCGCAAGGCTTCGGCACGATGGTCACCGAGCTCGACCGTGGTGAGCGCCATGGTGTTGCGCAACACACGGGCACCGACTGGGTGCCGCTCGGCATGGTAGGTCTCCAGGAGACTCTCCGGCGATGTCCCATGGGCCACCCGGGCGAGCTTCCATCCTAGATTCACCGCATCCTGAACCCCGATGTTAAGTCCCTGTCCACCGACCGGCGAATGCACGTGCGCCGCGTCTCCGGCCAGCAGCACGCGTCTCTCCCGGTAGGACGCTGCCTGGCGCGTCGTATCGGTAAATCTGGACACATAAGTGGCGCTGCGAAGACCATAATCCGTTCCGTAGACAGCGATCAGCGCCTCGCGGACATCGCATAAACTCGGCTCGCTGCCCCGGCCGATGCGCCCTTCGTTCAACACGGCGCGCGCGTGATTGCGGTCTTCGAGTTTGGCGATAGCATTGATGCCCTTCTCACCGCGGCGGATGCCCCACTCCGGCTCTTCGGCCGTCTCGATCTCGGCAATCAAGTAGCTGGTTGTCGAATCCCACCCTGGAAAGTCGATACCTGCTTTCTTGCGGATCACGCTGCGACCCCCGTCGCATCCGACGAGATACTTCGCGCGCAGCGATCGGCCGTCGGACAGTTGGACATCGACACCGGTCTCGTCCTGGATGAGGCCCATGACTTCACGTCCGCGATAGATCGGCACGCCCAGTTCGCTGACCCAGTCGGCCAGGATGCGCTCTATGTGGGTCTGCCAGAGCGCGAGAAAGTAGTTGTGGCGAGTCGGCAGGTCGCTGATGTCGAGAGTCTTACCCGCGAAGGGTGCGCACTGAATCACCTGGCCTTGCGCAATGAAGCGATCGGCGATTCCACGCTGATCGAGCACCTCGATCGTACGTATGTGCAGCCCGCCGGCGCGCAAGCCGGCGAGGTCCTGGCTTTCGCGCCGCTCGACGACGGCGACGTCGACTCGCGCCAAAGCCAGCTCGCCCGCCAACATCAGCCCGGTCGGACCTCCACCGACGATCACCACTGCATGCTCGATCATGGCTGTACTCCGGCCGGCATCATGCCCGTCGCGACTGGGACATCACACTCCTCGGCTCGCCGCGCGGAATGCCTTCAACTGCAACGCGAGTTTCAGCATTTGCTTGACTTCTCGCGTTGCCCATACGTAGCCGACAAATGTTCATTTCGTGTCTCTCATTTCCGTAGGTTTTGACTTCGGTTGACGATTATGCGGCACGACCCGGGTCTTGCGGCAAGCCCCGCGTTTCGCGATATCCTGAAAATGGAGAGAAGCTAAGGCTCTTCTTTCGCTCTTCAGCTCTAAAGCAACAACCCTTTACGAAGCGGTGTCGCGGCAGTGGTTGCGCTCGGGGTTATGTTTTTGGGGCTTATTGGCACTTTGTCGGTCACCGGACAGAACTCTCTGTGAAGGATCGCCCGCGCAAAACGGCCCTGTGGCGACCTAGAACGACCCTCAGCCTCTGCGGATTACTCGACACATGGCGACTAGCCGGGTTTTGAGCGGCTTTCATGTGCCGCTTCGCTAACCTTCGTCAGGTGGATGGCGTCGGCGAGGAAGCCCCTTTGCCGAGGACTCGGCTCCACGTGGTTCACGGAACGGTTCCACCGAAATGCGCTCGTAACACACTTCCAGCACGGTCAGGTATTCTGTGCCGCTCGGAGCTTGGAGAACTACGCGATCGCCCGCTGTCGACTTTATCAACGCGCGCCCCAGAGGTGACGCCCAACTGATGTGTCTGCGGCTAAGATCGACCTCGTCGATGCCTACGATGCTCACCACTCGCTCCGTTCCCGCAGCATTGGCATAGCGCACGGTCGCTCCGAAGAATGCCCTCGTCGCCGCTTGCCCCGCTCGCGGAGTTTCCGGGTCAATTACTTCCGCGGATTCGATTTGCTTCGTGAGAAAGCGAATCCGCCCATCGATCTGGCGCAGCCGCCGCTTGCCGTACTGATAGTCGGCGTTTTCACTGCGGTCGCCGTTGCTCGCAGCCCACGCCACCACCTCCGTCACGGCCGGGCGTTCCCTGGTGACCAGAAACCGGTGCTCATCTTTGAGCCGCTGCAGGCCGCTCGGCGTTATGTAGTTCTTGCTTTGTGTCGCGGGTTCGTCACCTTGCGGTTTTCTCGTAAGCCCTTTTCGCATACCTTACTCTCTCCAGCGGGTGCCACAAAGCTCTTAGGCAATGGATGGTGCGATCCCGTTCATGCGTTGTCGCCCCAATTCTGCCTTGAAATTGCTCAAGCACGATCCCCCTCAATAAAATCGGCGCAACGCCCCCAAAGAGCTTGCCGGCACGAGCAATCTCTTGTTCATCCTATCCATCACCGGAAAAGTGCCGGCGAGGGCATGGCGAGCGCGGAATACTCGCGCAAAGTCGCCCAGCGTAGATCTACGCTAGGCCGTCACACACGATCTATCCGAGTCAGCGGCCGCTCCACGGTCCAGTTTCCGGGTTGCGCGTTATTGAGGATCCACTCAAGACAATCTGCTGCGGCAATATGACAATGCAAATCGCGCCTTTTCAGATAATGGGGCTTACAGCCCGCGCTCGAAAAAGGCCGTCTGTGACTTCTCTGGGATAACCGCGAAAACCCAACGTGAACGGCACACGGCCACGCGGCTATGCCCAATAACAGCGGACACCGAACTAGTCCCTGCCGCATCTATCCAATCGGTTCGAAAATGAAAACCCGCTTACTCGGCCGAAGTGGCCTAAAAATCTCCGCGGTTGGACTCGGTTGCATGAGCATTGGCATCGACGATGTGTACACCAGCAGTGCGCAAAGCGAAGCCGATGCGATCACGCTTGTTCATCGTGCGCTCGACCTGGGTGTCAATTTTCTCGATACCGCGAACATTTATGGCGACTCCGAGATAAAGGTTGGCAAGGCTCTCCAGGGCCGGCGTGAAGGCGTCGTTGTCGCAACCAAATTCGCGTGCCCGGTCCCGCATCTGCTCCAGAACGGACTGTCGACGGTGGTCCTCAAAGTGCCCGCTACTGTTGCGATCTTTCCTTGCAGCGCCTCGGAGTCGAGGTGATCGATCTGTATTACCTGCACCGCGTCGATCCCCGAGTCCCAATCGAAGAGACCGTCGGCGCGATGGCCGATCTCGTTCGGGCTGGGAAAGTGCGGTACATCGGACTATCTGAGGCATCTGCCGCCACTGTCCGCCGCGCGCATCGAGTGCATCCAGTTAGTGCTGTACAAACCGAATACTCGCTGTTTACGCGCGACCCCGAAGGCGACTTGCTACCCATTTTGAGCGAGCTCGGAATTTCGCTCGTGGCATACAGTCCGCTCGGCCGTGGCTTTCTCGGCGCCCGCTTCCGCAGTATCGATGATCTCGCCCCGAACGACTGGCGTCGAACCAATCCACGTTTCCAGGGAGAACAGTTCCAACGCAATCTCGCCATTGCGGATCGCATCGCGGAGCTGGCTCGCGAAAAAGGAGTTACTCCCGCGCAGCTCGCTCTCGCCTGGGTACTCGCCCAACGCGAGGACATTATTCCCATCCCCGGCACCAGCAGCCGCCAACGGTTAGAAGAAAATGTGCGTTCGGTAGGCGCCGAGCTGACGACGCAGGAGCTCAATCTGCTCGACGAGGTGGCTCCCAAAGGTGCCGTAGCTGGCGACCGCTACTCGCGTGGCATGATGGAGCTCGTCGAAACGGCGCAGATCTATCTAGATGCCAATCTCCGTATGAAGGAGGAGGTCCTTTCAAAAGTGGCACCGATCAAAACCAAACTGGGCCGCTATCAACCTGACGATGACCTATTGGCTTTCCTGAAGAGCCTCTGACCGTTCGGACTATGCCGAATCCCTTAACGACGTTAACCGCGAACTCAACGCCAAAACAACATCGGCAAGATCGATTCGGCATAGTTCTGGATTCGGTATAGCGCCTGAGATCGTGAGGCGCGAGCTTCTCGATACCGACTTTTCTCGCATACTGCCTAACCACGTGCCAGACGACCTTTTCGCTGAGTCCATTTCCCCACACAGTCCCAGCGCGCGTCACTCTCCTGAAGATCCTTCCAGTGGAGATGCCGGCAGTTTGTAGCCAATCGTCGATAAGATCCTTGACCCAGTCCGGCACTGGGACCGTCCGAACGTGAGAAGCTTTTCCAATCAAGTCCACGATCGCCCAGTGCTCCTCGCGCTGCGGCAAATCCGAGACGTTCAACTCGACGGCCTCCTGCCGACGCAGACCGCACGCGAGGAGAATGGCCAAGAGCGCCAGATCCCGTTTGCCTTTCATGGTCTCTGCATCTGGAGCGCCAAGCAATGCTAGCGCCTGGTCTGGCAGAAGCCAAGTCCCGAGTCGCACGCCGATTTTCTTCACGCCTTTCACTCGCCGTATCCCGGCCGCCAGGTCAGCGCTGAGGAGGCCAGAATCAGAGGCCTCGTACGCGAGTCGGCGCACAGCACCCAATCGAAGGTTGATGGTGCCCGGCGCCAATTTACGTGATTCGAGGTGCATCCGGTATCGCAGTACAACGGTTCGGTTGAAAGAGAGTCGCGGTTCAGAGCAATACCATTCAACGAACTCGTCGATGGCATGCCGGTAGCCGCGTTGCGCATCGACGGACGTGAGACTGTTTAGAATGGCTGATTTTGCCTGGTCCAGATCGGGCAAACGCAAAACGGCTTTCGGAGTGGTGCGGCGTTTCTTTTTCGGGTGCTGCTTTCGCATCAAATCGCGGTCCTCCCAACCGCGAATCGATCTTGCGCAAATTCAATTGACGGATTGCGCGTTATCCTGCCTCAGTCCTGAAACTTAAGGCCCCGCTCAAACCAAATTTCTCGACAGGTATCGAACGAACTGATCGACCTGACCTAAAACGTAAGCTGACCTAAGGACCGCACAATGCTTTCGCATACTGAGAACAGAGGCCACTTGACTCTGGAGCTCACTCCAGAGAGTATTTTGGGAACGTATGGCCAGGAGCGGGATTCAGATCGGAAAGGTGTCCGAACAAACCGGATTGAGCGTGGACGCTATCAGGTTCTATGAAAAGCAGCGCCTCCTGGAGCACCCGCCGCGTACGGAAGGCGGCTTTCGCCTGTTCAACACGCAAGACATCCAACGAATTCAATTTATTCGTCGCGCGCAGCGGCTGGGATTTTCACTTCCTGAAATCCGGGAACTACTGGTAATCGAGCGTGTCGAAGGCGAGACCTGTTCTCACGTCCGCGAGCTGTTACAGGCCAAAGTTGCTGAAGTTCACAGTAAGGTGGAGGAGCTTCGCCTCTTAGAAGGGCAACTCACGAGAAAGCTGCGAAAATGCGAACGCAAGCTGAATGCCTCTGACGATTCGCACGATGGCCGCTGCCCAGTACTGGATGAAATAGCCCGGGCAGGTTCTGATGAAAATTGAGGTTCTGTATTTCGAGGGCTGTCCTAACCACGGCCCTGTGGTGGACCGCCTCAAGGCAGTACTCCGCCAGGCGGGATTGCCTGCCGAAGTGTCAGAGATCGAGGTAAGAGATGAATCTGCGGCGAAGCGGCTGAAATTCGTAGGATCTCCAACGATTCGTGTCAATGGCCTCGATATCGAGATTGATTCCCGGAATGTGGAGGAAACGGGCTTCGCTTGCCGCCGATATCCGGGCGGCGTGCCACCTGAAGAGATGATTTGGGCGGCCCTGAGAGAAGCGGGAGTTATAAAGGATGCGCCAGGAAACGATTAGCAACACAAGGGCGGATAGCTCCGCCCGGCACACCGGCACGCGCACAGCGCTCGCGAGCATCGGCGCGATCGCCAGTGTCCTCGCCGCATCCAGTTGCTGCCTACCGATCTTGCCCGTCTTGCTAGCGGCGGGATTTGCGGGCAGTTCAACATTTCTGTCTGCCGCGAGGCCGTACTTGCTTGGAGCAGCGATTTTATTTATCGGTTACGGCTTCTACCAAGCCTGGCGGGCGAAAAAATGCCGGCGGAGGCCTAACGTGATCGCTTCCGTGCTCTTGTGGGTGGCCGCGGTTTCTGTGGTTATCTCGATCTTCTTTCCCCAAGTGATGGCAAACGCCTCGGCGAATTTGCTGGCCCGTTGATCCTATGAGCCGGAAACATATCTTGATCGCGGCCTTTGCGACCGCGTTAGCAGGAGCGCTTTTCTATTTGTATGCCGGCCACCAGACGCCGGGAGGTCAACCTCCGCTGCAGCGATTGACAACTCAGAATGTAGCCGGGTTCAAGAGCGCATTTAACGCGGCGAAAGGCGATGTCCGCGTGCTTTTGCTGCTATCGCCCACATGAACGGTATGTCTGCAGGGGGCCTCTGCAGCCGGAGAGATGTTAAAGCAGTTTGTGGGCAAGCCCGTGCGAGCTTTTGTCGTGTGGGAGCCGGTACTGCCCACGGACTGGGTGGCGCCTTCAACGACGGCGTTAAAGCGGATTGCCGACCCGCGCGCAGCACAATTCTGGGACAAGGGGCGATTGATTTCTCATTACATGGGAGAACATAACCCCCGCAGCGTCGTCTGGGACTTCATTGCCGTCTATGGACAAGACGCGGTCTGGAACGAACACCCTCCGCAGGCACTCTATCAAGGCGGCCCTGTAGTTCGGGTTACGCAGCCTGCAAGGGCAGCACTCGCGCGAGCGTTGCTGCGCATAGAGCATCTCCCACCGAAATCTCGCCAGGCGAGCGGACGAAGTCCTCTCGCGCAAAACGTTTCCGGGCTTATTCGGAACCACCAGCGTAGCGCCATTCCAGGAAGAACGCGATCCCCACGCCTATGACCACAAAGGGCCAGATTAAACGCGTATCGACGGAAACAATATTTGTTTCTGCCAGTAACGAAACGAGACCGGCCATTAGAAGTAGCGGGGCCGTAATGCCGCAATGAAGGGTGCGATTTCTAAACCAGTTGGCACAGCAACCCGCCCCCGTAGCCAGGTAAATTGTCGTCGCTGAGAGCGCTCGCAAGGGATTGAAATAGAGGCCGACGAGGCTAAGCAATCCCCAGGTGACCAAAGAGGCGACTAACCAAAAGCACATCGCGGAGGGTGAGCTGCAACAACTCTTTCCCTGGTTCGCGATGGACCGTTCTTGGGTTGTTTTTCGAAGCGGGAATGCGTCGATGCTCCTCATACCAGAATCTTACGGTCTGGAGCGCAATCCAGAGTCAAGCACCCCCGAAATTTTTTGCTGGCGACGCTAAACGAAGCGCGGCGAAACATCAGTCCGATCGGCTCCTGGTTCATCCCGGCGCACTCCGGATCGCCGACCATCCGCTCGAAGGGCGCGAACGCTACTTCAGTTAGCAGGTACACGACCGTCGTCTCGGTGTCGGCCGGATCCAAGTCAGGAAAGCCGGTGAACCGTTGCGATTCCAGCGGATTCCTGGTGCGAAAAGGGATTTCGCGTCAGTAACCGATGCCCAAAACCCTGGGCCGTCCTTCTGAGGTGGTTAATGGCAACCGAATGAGATGTTAAACCGGATTCGAAGTATTTGCGGCGAGCGGCGCTATTCCAGGCGTAGGGCGTCCGTCGGGTTCACCTTCGAGGCGCGCCAAGCGGGTATGAAGGCGGCGACTAGGGCTCCGGCGGCAAGGACCAGGGCGGCGGCGGCAATGGTCGCGGGATCTGTCGCAGTGACGCCGAATAACTGGGATTGGACGAACTTACCGAGGGCGGCGACACACGGGAGCGCGATGGCCGTTCCGACGGCGATCATGATGACGGCCTCGCGCAGGACGAGGAGAATGGCGGAAGCCCCCGTGGCACCAAGCGCGAGGCGGATGCCGATTTCGCGCGTGCGGCGCGTGACCACGAAGGACATTACTCCGTAGAGACCGATCAACGAGAGCAGCAGCGCCAGCGCGCCGAAGCTGCCCGAAAGGGCGGCCAGAAGGCGCTCGGTGGTGAGGGAGCGCTTGACCTGGTTGTTCAGCGTGCGGAACCAGAGGGTCGGCAATCGAGGGTCGGCCTGACGGACGAGGCGGCGGATGGACGGAATCGCCTGCTCAGGGGCGCCGCGAACCTTGATATAAAAGGTCGCCCCAGCGTCTTCGCCTTCGAAAATCGGGAAGAATGCCTGCGCCGAATCGTCGCGGAGGCCGCGATAGTTGAAGCTGGTGCAGATGCCGACAATTGTGATGTCGGGTTTGACGTCGGGACCGGAGCCCAGGCCGATGTGGACGCCGACGGGATCGCGGCCAGTCAGATAACGCTTAACGAATGCCTCATTGACGATGGCGGAGCGGTGACCGGCTTCGCCGGCCGGGCGGGAATCGCGGGCATCGAAATCGCGGCCGGCAAGGATGCGAATACCGAGCGTCGAGAAAAACCCGGGACTCACGGCATTCAGGTTGACGTTATCGGTTACGATGCGGTGATCGGTCTGGATGGTCATGGCATTGTTCCAGCTCCCGCCGGTCAGGAACGTCCAGCGCGCCGCGCCGGAGTTGCGAGTGATGGGCAGCGCGTGGACCTCCTCATGAAGCCGGCGGACAAGGCGCGCAGCATCCGCGCGGGAATAGCCACTCTGCACCGGCGCGATGGCGAAGGAGAGGATGTCGGAGGTCTCGAAGCCGGGGCCTTTGGCTTCCAGACCGGCGAGCGTCCGGACAAACAGCACGGCGGCGATCACGAGGATGAGGGAGAAGGCCACCTGTAGAGTGACAATGCATTTGCGCAGGCGGACACCGCCGAAGCCAGTTCCGGCGCGCTCGCGGAGCGAGCTGACCAGGCTGTCGCCGCCGGCGTGGAGGGCGGGAGCGACGCCACTCAAGAGGCCAGCGGCTACGCTAGCGAAGAAGGCGAAGGCGAGCAGGCGAAGGCTGAGGGTGCCGCGCAGGGCGTTGGCGGCAAGCTCGTGCGGCAGGAATGCGATGAGCCCGCGGATTGCAAGCGGAGCCACGGCCGCGCCAAGGACACCACCTGCCACCGCAAGGAGCAGGCTGTCGGCGAGGAGTTGACGGCCGATACGGCCTCGGGAAGCGCCGAGAGCGAGGCGCGTGCCAATCTCGCGGCCCCGTGCTGAGCCGCGGGCGAGGAAGAGGCCGGCAACGTTCAGGCAGGCGAGGCCGAGCAGAACGCCGGTGGCGGCGAACAATAGCCACAGCGGCTGGGATAGGCTGCGGCGCAGCGGCGAATGGCCCTGTGGCGCGGAGGTGACTTCGAGAGTGGATGCCAGGTAGTCGCGGCGGCGGTCGGCCGAAATAATAGGGAAGCCGGGGCGAAGCATGTTGTCCTGGAGCCACGCCTTGAACCACGGCTGCAGACCGGCCTGCGCTTGCGCGGGTGTAAGGTCCGGACGTAGGCGAGCAAGGACCTGCATCCAAAAAGTGGGGCGGTGGAGCAGGTCTTCGGCGCCGGGGATCGCCTCCGCGTACATGGACGCGGGAATCCAGAGTGCCGGCACCGCACCGACATCGACCCCGTGGAAAGGCGCGGCGGCGACACCGACAATCGTCATAGGGTGCTGGTTGATGAGGAGCTTGCGGCCAATGATGTCCGCCGCCCCGCCAAACTCGGCCTGCCAGAAATCGTTCGAGAGGACGATTACCGGACCGGCTCCGGGAGCAGCGTCGTCAGGCTCTTCGATGATGCGGCCCAGAGCGGGTCCGATGCCGAGAACCGAGAAATAGCTGCCGGAGACGATTTCTGCAGCAACGGGTTTCGGATCGCCGCCTGCCGCGAGATTCACATCGATTTCCGCGCGGCAGAGAACGCCCTCGAAAAACCGAGTCTGCTTCTGGAGATCGCGGCAGAACGGGTAGGACATGAGGTTCCAGGAGCCGAACCCGCCGCCGATTTGATCGCCATGCCAATCGACAAGGACGAGGCGGGCGGGGTCGTGGATGGGCAAAGCGTGCAGGATCACCTGATCGACTAGCGAGTAGATGGCGGTCGTAGCGCCGATGCCGAGTGCCAGCGAGAGCAGCGTCGCCGCAGTGAAGCCGGGGCTGCGGAGGAACGATCGGGCGGAGAAGCGGAGATCGTAGAGGAAATCGCGGAACCAGCGGGTAAGCCAGACATCTCGGATTTCCTCACGTACGTGAGCGAGGCCGAGCTCGGCGGCGACGCGGCGGCGTGCTTCGGGTTCGGGAATGCCGGCGGCAGTGAGGTCAGCGACGCGGCGATCGAAGTGATATTGGAGCTCGCGGTCTAGGCCGCGCTCCAGGGACCCGCGGCGGAACCAGTTGAAGAGCCGGATCATCGGCTGCCCTCTTCGAAGATCAGGTTGACGGCTCTGGAGAGACGCGCCCAGCTATCCTTCTCGACGGCAAGCTGGCGGCGACCGGCAGGCGTAAGGGAGTAGAACTTGGCCTCCCGGCCAGTCTCCGATTGTTTCCATTCCGCGCGCAGCCAGCCCTTCTGCTGCAGGCGGTGGAGGGCAGGATAGAGCGAGCCCTCGTTGACCTGGACCACCGAGCGCGAGATCTGCTCCAACCGCTGCGCGATCCCGTACCCATGGGCGGGTTGGAGCGAAAGGATCTGGAGAATCAGCATGTCAAGCGTGCCTTGCGGGATGGGGAAACGCGAAGAGGGCATCGATACCTCAAGCTTCTATGGTTGAGCTTACATCCTAGATAGGTCGAAGGTCAAGACATGAGAGCAGACGATCTGCGAAACAGACGTTCAGTCGTCGCTCTAAAGCCTCCATCGCTCCTTGGTCGGATGACGCGCAACCCGTCAATTGAGGGAGAACCGCGAACCGATGCGAAAGCGGCACCCAGGAAGAAACGTTCTATCGCGCCGAAGACAGTTTTGCGGTTGCCGGATCTGGATCAGGCGAAATCCGCAGTTCTAAACAGCCTCACGTCTGCCGATGCTCAACGCGGCTGTCGGCATGCTATTGACGAGTTCGTGGAGTGGTGTCAATCTGCGATTGGGCGCGGTGCGTCGGCTGGCACACGGTGCCTGCTCGCGTCACGCGCCTGAAGATTCTCCCATTTGAGATCCCGGCTGACTGCAAACGATCGAATCGGCATCCAGCCGAAAGGTCGAACCAGTTCGGACCCGTAATGCACGAGTCGCCGACCAAACACCTAAATGCGTTGGTGGTGTGGTAAACTCCGAACCACTTTCTTGGAAAGGATGGCCCTATGAAAATCATGATTGTTTGGAGAACTGTTCCTGGCAAATATAGAACTGCCCTGGAGGCATTTCTTCGGGCTGGTGGTCCGGTCCCACCTGAAGCCAAGACTATTGGCCGCTGGCACGCTCCGGGGTCAATTATTGGATGGCACCTTATCGAAGGGGACCTTACCGCTGTTGCACAACATGTCGCCCAATGGGCGGACCTGCTGCAATGTGAAGTCTACCCGGTGATGGAGGATACCGAGGCTGCAACGGCAGCGAACAAGGTGTTTGGAAAATAGGCGCAGGCTCTTCGAGCCCATTTCGTTTAGCTGACGTTATGACTACGCTTCGGCGGATTGTGCATGCCCTTTTTGCACGTCACAACAAACTCGCGTCAGCCGGTATAAATAATCTTCATCGACTTGAACCGCCGCCTTGTGACTGGGCCAAATCCGGCGGGCACATACGAAAACCTTTCGCACGTCAGCGCCTGAAGCATTAGCGGCTGGCTGGCGGGATGATATCGTTCATGCGCAGGTACACCACGGCTTGTCCGTAATGATCGAACCCGTGCCACACTAGTTCGCTCGCAACTTGTCCGCGAGGCGTTTTACTTCCATACGCCTGAACCAATTCGACGAAATTCTGCTCGGTGAGCGACCGAATGGCCTTGTGGCTATAGCTGAACGCATCTTTCAAGTACTTCACGATCGCGTCTTTTCCTTTCAGCGAATCCGGCCCGTTCTCGCCCGTTCCGACGTCAGCGGGCGGTTTTTCGCCCAGGACCTTGCCCGAAATACTGTACATGACGGATGCGACGTGGGTCATCTGTTGCCCGAACGTCCGGACTCCCTTGAACGCGCCCTGTGTAGGAGCGAAATCATATTTATCCGCAGGCATCGCCTCAGCCAACGGAACCAGTTCGTGTTCCAGAATCGACAACTCACGGTCATGGATCTGGCCAATGGTCGCGGCGGAATCGGCCGCAAATATCAAGGAACAAGAAAGGGTAATTATATACTTGACAAAATGGGCGAATAGCGTTACGCTAGATCATGGTCGGCGAACCGAAGACGCTCCAGGAAGCAATCAAGTACTTTGCCGATCCGGTCAACTGCCGTGAATACCTTGTAGCGCGGCGTTGGCCCAAGGGCGTCACCTGTCCGCGTTGCGGGAGCGCGAACGTGCTCTTTCTGGAGAAATACAACCGCTGGCACTGTCGGCAGGGACACGACGCGCCGCAGTTCACCTTGAAGGCTGGAACCGTGATGGAGGATTCTCCAATAGGTCTGGACAAGTGGCTCACGGCCATGTGGCAGATTGTGAACTGCAAAAACGGAATCAGTTCGTGTGAAGTTCATCGCGCAATCGGCGTAACGCAGAAGACCGCGTGGTTTCTGGATCACCGGATTCGATTCGCGCTCGGAATGGAATCAGGCGAAAAGTTATCCGGTCACGTTGAAGCGGACGAAACTTTTATCGGCGGCAAGGCGCGAAACATGCACATCGGTAAACGCCAGCGCCGAATCACCGGAACCGGGCCGAAAGACAAGACTGCCGTGATGGGGATCTTGGAACGCGGCGGTGAAGTTCGCACTAGCGTTGTTCCGAATCGCAGAAAGAAAGCGTTGCAAGCGGAAGTGCGCAAGCATGTCGAAGCCGGTTCCGCGCTCTACACAGATGCGCTGTTGTCCTATGACGGACTTGCCCAGGAGTACGCGCATGGCGTAATCGATCACGCCGAACAGTACGTCGATGGCAAGATTCACACCAACGGGCTGGAGAACTTCTGGAGTCTGCTGAAGCGGAGCATCAATGGAACGTATGTCAGCGTCGAACCGTTTCATCTCTTCCGTTATCTGGATGAACAGGCGTACCGGTTCAATCATCGGAAGATGACGGATGCAGAACGGTTCGATGTCGCTGTCAAAGGGATCGTCGGAAAACGTTTGACGTTCGATCAGTTGACGGGCAAAAGCATGGACGCCGCAATGAGCTAGGGCCAAAACGACAGCGGCGCGGAAAACGGAACGGCTCTAGCTCTAAACCTTAATGCGCGTACATCTTGAAGTGCTGACGGCTGGCTACCGACACTTCTAAAACGCGCTTGAAAGTTCCCGCTACACGTGTGCCTACCGGTCAGCATAACAGGCGGCTGACCGGAAAGGGCACCTGTGACGGTCAAAACATTTCGGCGTACTTTTGTTTCGTAAGCGTTCGGTTGTGGCCGTCTATCGATTGAGCTGCTGATCACGAGATCCTTGAAGAGAGTGCCGATTGGGCCTCGGGAGGGATGGATGAGTGGATTCAGTCATAAGGGTGGTGAGGTTAGTGGTTCGGATGAAA
>DATIMA010000138.1:0-8537 GCA_035475915.1 Bryobacteraceae bacterium | reverse complement strand
CTGCTCGTCGCGGTGTTCTGTGCGGCGAATAGGACGGCGGGACCAGCAAGCAGGGAAAGGCCGAGGGCGGCGGTCATAAGTTTCTTCATTGTGGGGATATCTCCTTATTTACAACTCTTGATAGCACTTTGTGCTTTCACTGAGTATGTTCGCAAACCAATGTGAAGCCGTCCTGAAGTTCACATTAAACTTGCCTTAATGTAAAAAATGTAATCAAATTTCTGGTTCTGGGGACAAAATTGCTTCACGTCTGGGACGCTAGCCGCGATTGGCCGAGTCGCCTCACCCCGTATGCCGGAATTTTCTAACCTTTCGCTTATGCCGCCAGTAGTGAATGGCCGCTACGAAATGAAGAATCCGCCAATTGGGCAAGGCGGTATGGGTGTCGTGTACAAAGCTTACGACACCATCACAAAGAGATTCGTGGCGCTCAAGACGATGTGGGGCAACGTGGACCCCGCCGCCATCGAGCTTTTCGAGCGGGAATGGACGGTATTGGCGCGAATCAGCCACCCCAATATTGTCGACATTCTGGATACGGGCGAATTTCGCGACAACGCGCACCGGAAACCGTATTTCGTAATGCCCTTGCTGCCAGGCGCAACCTTGGAACATTTGATCAAGAATGCAAGCCAGCGGCTTACGGTCGAGCGGACTGTGGAAATCATTTGCCAGGCGTGCCGCGGACTCCAGGCAGCGCACGACCAGGGATTGGTGCATCGGGATCTGAAGCCCAGCAACATCTTCGTCATGGAAGACGACACCGTTAAGATAATCGACTTCGGCGTCGTTCACCTGGCGGATACCAGATCCGCGACCGGCATCAAGGGCACTTTGCATTACATGGCGCCGGAGCAGTTCGACCTGAAGCCCGCAACCGCCCTTTCCGATATTTTTTCGCTGTCTGTGGTCTGTTACGAGGCATTGACCGGGCGAAAGCCGTTCGGACGCAAGACCGAGATGGAGGTGGTGGAGGCGATTCGCACCTACGTGCCGCCGCCCACCACCGAAATAAACGCGTCGGTGAACCAGTTGTTGAGCCGTACGGTCCACAAAGGAATGGCGAAGCAGCCATGGCATCGCTTCTCAACCGCACGGGAGTTTGGTGAGACCCTGCAAAGGGCGCTCCGCGGTGAACCGATAGAGCGGTTCGACCGGACCAAGATTCAGCCCCGCATTGAGCGGATACGGAAAGCGTGTGCCGAAGGCGATTATCAGTTCGGCATGGAAATTCTGAACGAGTTGGAATCGGAAGGCCATATCGACCCCGACATGGCCGTGCTTCGAATCCAGATTGAGCAGGGCGTTCGCCAGAAGACCATCCGTCAGTTGCTGGACAGCGCGCGGACACGCATGGAAGAGGATGAGTATCCGCTTGCGCTGCAGAAAATCCAGGATGTCCTGAATATTGATGAAACGAACATTGATGCGCTCCACCTTAAATCGCGGATTGAGCAGCAGCGGGGCGAAAAACAGATTGAAAACTGGATGCGGCTGGTGGCTGAGCATCTGGACAATCAGTTGTACAGCCAGGCCCGGCAAGGCCTGCAGGAAATCTTAAAGATCGACAGTTCGCATACGAAGGCGCGGGAGTTGATTGCGGAAATCGATCGCACGGAGCAGGAAGCCATCAAGATCCGGGAAGAGAAGCAGAAGCTGTACGATGCTGCTCTGACTGCGTATAAGAACGGCGAAATCAGCACCGCGCTCAATAAACTGGAGCGAGTCCTGGAACTGAACCGGCGCTCACCGAACTCCGCTACTTCGGATCGTGACGCGGAGTATCAAAGCTTCTACAACCAGGTTCGCTCTGAACGTGACGCGGCGCGCAACGCATACGCCGAGGGCCGGAAGCAGCTTGTCGATCGCAACTTCGCCAGAGCTCTGGAAATCTGTGAGCAGTTCCTTCAAAAGCATCCCGGTGATCCGCTCTTTCAGGCGCTGAAAATTGAGGCAGAAGAAATACAGCGTCAGGAGCAATCCGCGGCAATTGCCGAAATCAACCGGCGCAGCGATGCGGAGCCCGACCTGGATAAAAAGTACAACATCATCAAGGATGCGCTGGCGAAATACCCGAACGAACAACATTTCAAATCATCATTGAAGCTGGTTCGAGACCGCCGCGACCTGGTGAATCTCATCGTCGGGCGCGCCCGGCAGTATGAGGAGCGGGGGCAATTCAATGATGCGGCCGGCCAATGGGATATCCTTCGGAACATTTATCCGCTCTATCCCGCTTTGGATTTCGAAGTGGAGCGCCTGGGGCGGAGGCGCGACGAACAGGTTCAGAATGAGAGAAAAGCCCGTTGGGTGGAGCAGGTAGACCGCCGGTTTGGAGCGGGGCAATATACAAAAGCCCGAGACATTTGCGATGAGGCTCTGCAGCAGTTCCCGGGCGACCCCGAGTTAAAGGGATTGCATTCTCTCGCGGAGCAGGGAATCAAGCGGAGCGCTGAGGCGAGCGTGCTGCTCGGTCAAGGGCAGGAATTATGCGCTCAACAACGGCATGAAGAAGGCCTGGCCGCGCTCCGGCGGGCAGAGCATTTGGACCCACCCAACACCGCGATTCGGGCGGCGCTGCTGAGTGAATTGATCCAGTGTGCTCGCCAACTGATAGGGAAGGACTGGCACGAATCAGAGCCGCTGGTGCGCGAGGCAAGTGAGATTGATAGCAGTGATCCGGTCGTGCGCGCGCTATCATCCCTGATCGATGATCACAAGCGGCAGGATGCGATTAACGCGATGCTGCTCGAAGCCCGCAACTTGCAGGGGAACGGCGACCTTGAGGCTGCGCTCAAGAGAGTGGAAGGCGGGCTTGAACTTTACCCGAATGAAATCCGGCTTTCTCAGTTGCACAATACCTTGCGGGCTGCCATCGGTGGAGAGCGAGCTACTCGCAGAGAGCCGGCCCCGCTGGTCTTCGAAACCGTTGCCGCAGATACGCCCGCCGAACCGTCCGACGCGCCCGGCGTTCAGAGCCGCGACCGCCAGGGAACGTTTTCAAACGCGCCAGTCACACAAGAGCCAGCCAAGATTACGGCTCCCGCTCGCACTGGCCCGAAAAAGCGGAGTCCATTATGGTGGACCGCCGCGGCGGGAATCGTTCTCGTCGCTGCGGCAATGATGATCCTTCCCAAGCACAGCCCTCCTGTGCCGCCGCATGTGGAGAAGAAAGTCAATATGCGAGCCGAATCCGGCCTGCTCGCCTTACCTCCGTTGCTGCGAGGCATCCAAATCGATCCAGAACTTTTGGCCCTGTCCAAACCGATTCAGTTGACAGTGACAGCGAACGTGCCGGAAGGTGTGATTTTCGTTAACGGAATCGCGCTTCGGAGGCCGATGAAGAACGGTTCGCGCGTGGTCCAACTTTCACCGGGCACTTACAAGATTAAGGTCAGCCAGCCCGGCTATGAGGATTCGGAGGAGCAGCGCATGGAGATCAAGGCGGGCGACGGCAATCTTAAACCGCTAAGCTTCGTGCTCGCCGCCATTCCAAAACTCGCAACTCTGGGTGTCGAATCAGCGCCTGCCGGCGCCAGTGTTCTGATAGATGGGGTGTCAGCCGGCACGGTGGATTCGAACGGCGGCTTTTCCTCGAAAGAGATCAGTCCGGGCTCGCATTCGATCGGGCTCAAAAAGCAAGGCTTTGAAGACCTCAGCGTGTCGCAGGAATTTAAAGCCGGCGATACGATTACGCTCAGTGGTGAAGGCATGCGGCCGTTTGGCGCGATGGCGCTCAAAGTTTCGCCGCTTTCAGCCCGAATCACTTATCGTCGCGACGGCGATGCTGCCGGAGTTACGGCCGAAAACAATCAGACGCTATCGCTCAAATCTGGAAGTTACTTGATCACAGCCGAGGCGGACAATTTCCAGCCAAAATCTGCCACTGTACAGGTTCCGCCCGGCAAGCCGGTGAGCGTGGAATGGGCCTTGCTGCCTGTGGCGCGGCCTATCGCAAAGCTGACTCCGGCGCGGGTTTTTGAGAATGGCGATGCCTGGAAGACTAGCGCTAGCGGCTGGTGGATTCACGCAAACGGATACGGTTTCCTGCGCGCAAACCTGGGTACGTTCGTTTTCGACATCCTCAGGGAAGAGCAGAAAGGATTCTTCAAGAACAGAACCAGAAAGATTGTGTTTGTTGCGGATTATCGAGACGAGAATAACCGGATTGTTTACACGCTCGATGGACACAACATTATCCGAAAGGTCTATTCGAACGGCCACAGCGGCGCAGATGCAAAGTCGCCTCACGAAATGGAGGGGAGCAGCGTCTATCGCATCGCGGTAGAGATCACGCCAGCCGCAATCCTGATTCGCGGCAGGAACGGGAAGGTGCTTGATTCGGTTAAGCGCCAGGGTTCACCCGGGAAGTTCGGATTCCAGGATGAAGTTGCGCTGTCGGTGGCCTCGGCGCCGTAGGGCAGTGCGCCAGATTTCACAGGTCCGCTCCTTGACAGTCGCGGTTCTGTGTAACACGTTGACGAACAGAACCGCGCGCGTCAGCAAGCGGCATGGAATAGCTTTCACAGCCGGCAGATCAGCAATTCGCGTTCGTAGATCATTTCCGGCGGGAGATGATCGTGCAACTTGATAAACAACTCTTCGTGCCCGATCACTTCGCTATACCAGGCATCCCGGTCGAAGGACTGTAGCTCTTCGAATTTGTCCTCGGGAAATTCGAGCCCCTGCCAATCGATATCGCTGTAACGGGGCATCCAGCCAATGGGCGTCTCTTTACCCGCGGCGCGGCTGTGGACACGGTCGACAATCCACTTCAGCACTCGCATGTTCTGGCTGAACCCTGGCCATATGAACTGTCCGTCGCTATCTTTGCGGAACCAATTCACCTGAAATATGCGCGGTGTAGAAGTAAGCGAGCGCTGCATCCTGAGCCAGTGGCGAAGATAATCGCCCATGTGGTAGCCGCAAAACGGCAGCATGGCCATGGGATCGCGCCGAACCTTTCCGACAGCGCCCGCGGCAGCCGCTGTGGTTTCGGAGCCCATGGTTGCGCCCACATAGACGCCGGTACTCCAGTTGAATGCCTGGTACACGAGAGGTATGGTTGCAGCGCGGCGTCCGCCAAAAATAAAGGCGCTGATAGGCACGCCGTCGGGATCTTCCCAATGCGGATCAATAGAGGGACATTGTGAGGCAGGAGCAGTAAACCTGGCGTTCGGATGGGCAGCTTTCTTGCCGGTCTGTTTCCCAATCTGCGGGGTCCACTTGTTACCCTGCCAGTCGATGCATTCGGCCGGTGGTTCGGGTGTCAAGCCTTCCCACCATACGCCGCCATCCGGTGTAAGAGCAACATTAGTAAAAATTGTGTTCCTGGAAAGTGCGGCAATCGCATTTGGGTTCGTTTTTGCCGAGGTGCCGGGGGCTACGCCGAAGAAACCAGCTTCCGGATTGATGGCCCGCAACTGGCCATTCGCATCAGGCTTGATCCAGGCGATGTCATCTCCAACGGTCCAGATTTTCCAGCCCTCGAATCCCGCGGGAGGAATCATCATGGCAAAATTTGTTTTGCCGCAGGCGCTTGGAAAAGCCGCTGCGACAAAGGTCTTCTCGCCCTGCGGATCTTCCACGCCTAGAATCAGCATGTGCTCCGCCATCCAGCCCTCATCGCGAGCGATATTGGATGCGATTCGCAATGCGAAGCACTTCTTCCCAAGCAGCGCGTTGCCGCCGTACCCCGATCCATACGACCAGATCTCGCGCGCTTCGGGGAAATGAACAATGTACTTCACGGAATTGCAGGGCCAGGGCACGTCCTTTTCGCCCGGCATCAAGGGCGCGCCCACGCTGTGCATGCACGGAACAACGCGTTTAATGTCTTTGTCGATCTCTCTAAAAACCGGCAGCCCGATGCGCGCCATAATGCGCATGTTCACGACCACGTAGGGCGAATCGGTCAGTTCCACTCCAATGCGCGACATGGGCGAATCGATGGGGCCCATGCTGAAAGGCAAAACATACATCGCGCGCCCACGCATGCAGCCCCTAAAAAGATTCTTCAGCGTGCGGCGCATTTCAAAGGGATTCACCCAGTTGTTGGTAGGGCCGGCGTTGTCTTTCGACAGCGAGCAAATGAAAGTGCGATCTTCGACGCGCGCCACATCGCTCGGATCGGAGCGCGCTAGATAACAGCCGGGCCACAAGCTTTCGTTCAGTTTGATCAGCGTTCCGCCCGCAACCATTTCCGCGCAAAGCGCCTCGAATTCCTCCTGCGAGCCGTCCACCCAGTGAATGGCCGCCGGCCTGGTGAGTTCCGCCATTTTTTCCACCCAGCGCAGCAGATGTTTGTTGGTGCTCAACGGGACGGCGGAGGCTGGCAATGTGGGGGATTTCATAGCAAACCGTTTTGAGACTATCATGGCAGTTGGCCGCACTGGCCACCCGGCACTGTATGGAATCCAACCCGAGCCTCCTGCCAGCCTCAAACGAATTGAATCTGGAACGCGACCTGACCTTTCACCTGGTTCGCGTCGTCGAGGAAGCCGCCATTGCTAGCGCCCGCACCATGGGCCAGAGCGACCGAAAGCATTCTGACCATGCAGCCGTCCAAGCCATGCGCCAGGCGTTTGAGAGCGTTCCCATCGCGGGAAACATCGTGATTGGCGAAGGCGAACGGGACGAAGCGCCCATGCTCTACATCGGCGAGCGCGTCGGGGCGGATCCGCCGGACGGCGTCGAATATCCGGGCATCGACATCGCAGTCGATCCTCTGGAAGGCACAAATCTGTGCGCCACCGGCGCGCCGAACGCCATCGCAGTGCTGGCCGCGTCGGAACCGGGCGGCCTACTTCACGCGCCCGACTGTTATATGGAAAAGATCGTGGCGGGCCCGGCGTGCCGGGGATCGCTCGACCTGGACGCGCCGGTATCGCAGAATCTGAAGGCCATTGCACGCCGTCTGGACCGGGACGTACGGGATCTCACCGTCATTGTTTTGGATCGGCCGCGGCACGAAAAACTGATTGACGATATACGGCGCGAGGGCGCGCGCATTCGCCTCATTGGCGATGGCGACCTGTCTGCTGCGATTGCGGTGGCGGTACGGGGCAATGGCGTGCATGCTGTCATGGGCATCGGCGGCGCTCCGGAAGGCGTTCTGGCGGCGGCCGCCATGCGCTGTCTGCATGGGGAAATGGTGGGCCGCCTGGTGATCGACACACCGGAACTGGAGGAACGCGTTGCCAAAATGGGTATTCGCGATCCGCATCGTATTTACACCGCCGGCGACCTCGCCATGGGAACGCACATTGTCTTTGCGGCCTGCGGTGTAACGGACGGCGCTCTGCTGCGGGGAGTGAGGTTCTTTGGGGAAGGGCATCGGACCCACACGCTGTTGATGACCTCCAGCAACAACAGCGTGCGATTCATCGACGCGGTTCATATGGACCGCAAGCCCGGCCCTCGCGGCGTGCGACTGTACTGAGTGTCCGGCTACTCTTCCGGCACTGCAACGGTGATGTTTCGAAATTTCAAGCCGCCCGTATGGTCGCCCTGGATATAGAAAGGTCCGGGCTCGCCCTCATCGGCGTTCAACGCGCCGCCGGTGATCCCCTCAATTTCCTTGCCATCGATGGTTGTGGTTCCATTACGAACGACCGTTACCTTGCGTCCCACGAGTGTCACGTCAAATGTCTCCCACTTGCCGGGAGTGCGGGGCAGTTCCGTGCTGGGCGCAAGCCGTCCGTAGATTGATCCCATCTGCCGGTTCATCGGTTCCGAGCCGGCAGCTTCATATTCGAGCTGGAGTTCGTATCGCCCGCGCAGGTAGAAACCGCTGTTTGCATTGTCGGGGCAGTTCACTTCGAAGTGCAGCTTGAAATCTTCAAATTTGCGCGCTGTCTTTAAATTCGCGCCGCGAGCCTCGTTTACGAGATCGCCGTCTTTCACCACCCAATGACTTTTGGCGGCATCCCCGATTGGCTCCCAGCCGTCCAGGTTCTTGCCGTTAAAGAGCGGCTGCGGCGAGGTCCATGCCTTCGGCTCCGGATGGTTCAGTTCCGGCGCGCGCGCACCGGTTAACGGCGTCGTGTGGTCCCCCACTTTCTGGGTTCCGGTCAGCTTATCACCGGACGCATCGAGTTCCCAGATCATGGCGGGGTGCCGTCCACTGGCCGGAGAGGCCGTGAAAGTCAGGTGCGAACCGTCGGTATGAAAATCTTTCACCTGGTAGACATGGCCTCCGGTAGGTTGAAACCAGATATCCAGCTGGCCGCCTTTTTCGGTTATGCCCAGCCAGTTAGCGCCGACACCAGAGCGCGTGTGAACATCGAAATCCCAGCGGCCCACAAAGGGGTTGCCGCTGTCCGCAGCAAGTGCTGATACTGTCATTGCGCCGGCGAGAACGAGGCCGGTCAGAAAATGTCGCATGTTGGCAGTGTATAACTCGAAGGTCTGGAGATCTTGAGCCGCGGACAGAATTGAGACACTATTACCGTGAAATACATTGCAGGCTTGCTGGTCTTCGGCGGATTGGCTTGGGCGGCATCGTCCCAAGTAGATATTTACAGCGTGAAGGATCT
>DATIMA010000137.1:0-14385 GCA_035475915.1 Bryobacteraceae bacterium | reverse complement strand
ATAAATACCGGGTCCACAAATCGGATTCGGGGTCGCCAGAGGTTCAGGTTGCCCTTCTGAGTCAGCGCATCTTGCAGTTGACTGAGCACTTCAAGACCCATCAAAAGGATCACCACTCGCGCCGCGGTCTGCTGACCATGGTGGCGCGTCGGCGTAAGCTGCTCAAATATCTGAAAGATCGCAGTCCGGAACGTTATAAGACTCTCATTCAGAGTCTAGGGATTCGTCGCTAGTTACGGTTCTCAAGCAGGCGCGGGCTAAGCCGGCCGAAGATCGGCACGGCTTTGATTTGGCTCGCGTAACACCATTTTGGAAAGTGGTCCCTCCGCTTCCGCTCTAAGTCCTCACTTGATCCCGAACACATCGGGAAGTTTTTAATGTCACATATAGTTGAAGTCGACCTTTACGGGTCAAAGGTCTCCATTGAGACCGGCAAAGTTGCCAAACAGGCCAATGGGTCTGTTGTCGTTCGTTCAGGCGATTCGGTGGTGTTAGTCACCGCATGCGCCACGGAGAAGCCCAAGCCTGGCGCCAGCTTCTTCCCCCTCACCGTGGATTACCGCGAATACACATACGCGGCGGGTAAGTTCCCCGGCGGATTCATCAAGCGCGAAGGACGCCCCTCAGAAAAGGAAGTTCTCACAAGCCGTTTAATCGACCGCCCGGTGCGGCCGCTGTTCCCCGAAGGATTCGGTTGCGAAACGCAAATTATAGCGATGGTGCTTTCGGCCGATCCGCAGCGCGACCCAAGCGTGCTCGCCATTATCGGCGCAGGCGCCGCCCTGGCCATCTCCGATATTCCCTTTCATCACGTCCTGGGCGGCGTGCGCGTCGGCCTGATCGGTGGCACTTACCGCGCGAACCCAAGCTATGACGAAACGAAAGACGCCAAGCTGAATATTGTTGTCGCCGGAACAGAACAGGGAATCGTCATGGTCGAGGCGGGCGCCACCGGAGCCAGCGAGGCCGAAGTCCTGGAAGCCATCGAGTTCGGTCATGATTGCTGCAAGAAGATTGCCGCCGCTATACGCGAACTGGTGAAGGCCACCGGCAAGCCGAAGCGCGAATTCACTTCGCCATTAATCAACCAGGAGATGCTTTCTAAGATTTCCGACGCCGTTCGCGCCGAGCTGAGCGACGCTATGAATACCGAAAAGCACGGTAAGGTCGATAGCTATAGCCGGGTGGATCAGGCGAAGCAGAAAGCTCTTGCCTTGTTCACTGAAGAGTCCGACCAGGCAGAAGCGGGGAAAACTTTCGATTATCTCAAGGAGCGGATCTTCCGTGACGAGATGTTGAAAGATCGTCGCCGCCCGGATGGCCGGGCGTTCGATCAGATTCGCCGCATCACCTGCGAAGTAGGGGTTTTGCCGCGCACGCATGGCTCCGCCATCTTCACGCGCGGTGAAACGCAGGCTCTGGTCACGACCACGCTTGGCACCAAGGATGACGAGCAGCGGATCGAAATGTTCGACTTGAGCGAAACCTCCAAGCGCTTCATGCTGCACTACAATTTCCCGCCGTTCAGTGTGGGAGAAGTAGGGTTCATGCGCGGGCCGGGACGGCGCGAGATCGGGCACGGCGCATTAGCGGAACGCGCCCTCTCGTCGATTATTCCCGATGAAAAGGACTTTCCGTACACCCTGCGCGTTGTCAGCGACATTCTCGAATCGAACGGATCGAGCTCGATGGCGAGCGTCTGCGGCGGCACGCTTTCATTGATGGATGCCGGTGTTCCGGTTGCCGCACCAGTGGCCGGTATCGCCATGGGCCTCGTGCTGGAAGACGATAGCTATGCGGTTCTGACCGATATCGCCGGCGCCGAGGATCACTACGGCGACATGGATTTCAAAGTGGCGGGCACTAAGGACGGCATCACCGCCCTGCAGATGGATATCAAGGTTCCGAACGTGACTACCAAGATCATGTCGGAGGCTTTGGAGCAGGCGCGCAAAGGCCGCCTTGAAATTCTTGGCAAGATGCTGGCCGCTATCGCGTCACCGCGCGCGGAACTCTCACAATACGCGCCGCGGATCTACACCACTAAAATTCCCACGGACAAAATCCGTGAACTCATTGGTCCCGGCGGCAAGATCATCAAGGGGATTATCGAACAGACCGGCGTCAAAATCGACGTCACCGATGACGGCACAGTCAATATTTTCGCTTCCGATGGCGAGTCCGCCAAGCGAGCCCTGCAGATGGTTGCCGATATCGCGGCTGTCGCGGAGGTGGGCAAGACCTACCTTGGCAAGGTGGTTCGCATCGCCGAGTTCGGAGCTTTTGTTGAAATCTTCCCGGGTACCGACGGCTTGCTGCACATCAGCGAAATTTCGGAGAGCCGGATCAAAAACGTTCGCGACGAACTGAAGGAAGGCGATCAGATTCTGGTCAAGGTTCTGGCGCTTGAAGGCAACAAAATCAAACTGAGCCGCAAGGCGATTTTGAAAGAGCAGCGTGAAAAGCTGAAGGCGGGCGCGTAAAGCGCCCCGCGCAAAGCCGCTTCCTTCGGGCGCGGCTCAGCTCACGTGTCCTCACTTCGCGAGTTCAGGGACGGGCTTAGTTCCGTGCGCAATCACACAACTGTGGCCACCAGCGATTCCCTGTACGTGTAAGGTTCCCAAGAAGCCGGCCGGGACGGGAACATAGAGCTCCCATCCCGGTAATCCTTTGGCTCCAGGAATCGCCTTGATTACGTCCGGGCGGGCGAAATGAAGAGAACTCGCTGCCAGCACTTTGCCGCTGTCATCGAGGATCACGACCTCGTTCACCGGGCGGAGTCGAGAATCGAGCGCCCAGCCACTCACGCGGAATTCAGCCGGTCCCGGCATGAGCCGCTGAAGCGGGGCAACTTCATCGAATGCGCCAGGGCAGGCTTCTGAGCCAGGCTGTAATAGGCCCGCAGTTCCGTTTTCCACCGGGCCGGCATGATCTCCCAATCCGCGGAGGAGCGACAGCCCACCGATTATGTCCGGCATACCATTCGCCAACGTTGCTTGAACATTCGGATCAGTTACATTTTGATCAAGCGACTCTCCGGCCAGCGAGACCGCACTGGCTCTCGCCTGTACTTGCTCGATGAGCGGGCTTATGTCTCTCACCGGGAGAAGGATCGCAGTCAGCGCAAATGCATTCAGCATCCACATCCGGCGGGGGCGCGCCGTCCAGGTTGCAATAGCGAGCGCCGCAAAAGAACAAGCCCAGAACAACATCACCGGGGTCTGATAACGGCTGGCTTCGGACTGATCGAGCCCGAGATTCATGCGGCCGCTCGCTGTCATCAGGGCCGTCAGGACGATAAAGCCGATCGGCATCGCCAGAGCAACGGCGACGCTGCGAGTTGCGGTGGTTCGATACAAATAGCGCAGCGCTATCCAGACCGCTATTCCGAGCACGACGAGAGCAAACAGAGTATGGACTACGTAGTGTGAAAGCGGATGATCCAAGTACCGAAGAGAATACCGGATCAAACGGTCTGGAGCCCTTAAGGAAGCGAGCGGCGTGGCGTGATAGCCAGGTTGATGGTACCCGAGTAAGTAGAGGAAAATAGCCAGCACGCTTACGCCCAGTAGCGCCCATCGCTGCCGCGAACGGAACGGCAGGAAGAAAGATCCGATCACCAATACCGGCCAACACAATAGACCACTGGCGAGGGTAAACTCCGAGAGGACGGCGCTACTGCACGCCAGAACAATAGCCCGCCATGGCTGACCGTTTTTTGCCAGCCAGACAAGCGCGATGAAGCTTGCGCTGGCGAATGAGAATGCAGCGACAAAGCTCCACTGGAACGCCCAGGTCAGATTTTCGTGCTGGCTTGGATTAAAAATGCAGAATGCGAAAAACCCGGCGGTGACCATCCATATGGACCACGGCAAAGCAGCCGCTTTTCGGAGGAAGATGGCCCAAATCGACCAGTGCAGCGCCATGGCCAAGAAGGTCAATGCAAATAGAAAGATGCCCTTCGCGGCGAACCACTGGACATCCGCGTAGATGGTTAATTTCAAAAGCGGATATCGATGTTCATTGTGTTGCTCCCAGAGCCATGACGGGAAAGACGTGGATTTCGCCAATCTGGCCAAGGTCGTCCACTCGTCTCCAAACGGCGTGGGCGAGTATCCGGCGCGCATGACCCACAGGCAGATTGCCGCGCAAGCCACGCCGAAGACGAAAATAAGGACGGCGAGGGGCAGTGTGAGCCGCTCCTTTTGAAACTCGAATGGAGGACTCCCACCTCGTAAATTGGCCGGATCCGTTGTTAAAGACGACACTAACGCTATTCTAGCCAGCGTGGAGCAGGTACCATACTGAAAGACCTGCGAACATGCGACTTGCATCTTCTCTGCTAACCGTTGCCTTTCCGATACTCACGCTGACTATGTCTGCCTCACTCTCATTTGGAGCTCCCCTGCCGCATCAAACGGACGATTTGGTTTATATAGGAAGCTATGGCAAAGGCGTTTACGCCTTTCGCTTCGATGCCGCGGCGGTCAAACTGGAGCCGATGGGCATGGTGGGCGCGGTAGTGAATCCTTCGTTTCTGGCGGCAGGTCGCGATTTCCGGTATCTGTATGCCGTGAGCGAACTGGAAGGAAAAGCGGAAGGGGCTGTCGCAGGCTTCTCGATTGACCGCAGCAATGGTTCTCTGAAAATTTTGAACACCAGGCCATCGGGAGGTCAAGCACCCTGCCACCTCGCGGTCGATCACACCGGTAAGGCGCTGATCGTAGCAAACTATGTGACCGGCGGAGTTTCGTCCTATCCGATCGAAAAGGATGGCCGGCTCGGTCCCATGGCATCTCTTATGACGGCGCATGGTTCGAGCGCGAATAAACAGCGGCAGGAGGGCCCGCACGCGCATGAGGTGGTCATCTCAGCCGATAACGAGCGCGTGTATGTTCCGGACCTGGGGCTGGATCATATTCGGATCTACCGCCTTGATGCAGCGACGGCGAAACTGACTCCCAACGATCCTCCCTTCGCCCAGGAAGAGCCCGGACTGGGGCCCCGGCACATGGTTTTCAGCCATGACGAGAAGTATGCCTATGTGGTGAACGAAATCAAACCTTTCGTGACAGTATTCCGGCACGACGCCTCAACCGGGGCGCTGAATCTGATTCAGAAAGTGGAAACGATCCCGAGCGATTTTTCCGGTGAAAACACGGGCGCTGAAATCGTTCTGGACCGCAGCGGAAGGTATCTATACACCTCGAATCGCGGCCACGACAGCTTACAGGTGTTTGCGGTCGATCCCGGTCACGGAACCATCCGGCGCATCCAGATTATCTCGACCGGAGGCAAGACGCCGCGCGGTTTCGCGATCGACCCCACGGGACAATTCCTGTTCGTTGGAAATCAGGACTCGAATCAGTTGGCCATCTTCAAGGTGAATAGCCAGACGGGCGATCTTAGCGATACCGGACAGAAGTGCGAGACGCCATCGCCGGTGGACGTGCTGTTTGTTCCAGCGAAATAAGCGCCCAGTGAAACCCGCAAAAAATCTTCCGGTTGCTGAGAGGCTGTGAAAAAATCAACGGGACAGACAGCCGCGCCGGGTCGAGCGATTGCGTTTCCAGGCATTTGGCGGACGGCGCTTAAGTCAGTCCCGGATTTTTTCACAGCTTCTCAGGCGCGCGGTTCAGCGCTATGTCGGCGGGGGCTGCCAACCGCCGAATTCCGCTTCAATCATCCGGCAGATTTCAACTGCCAGCAGATCCCGCCACGGTTTCGCCACAACCTGAATATTGACCGGCAATCCTTCGAACTCCGCACAGCGAACCGTCGCGGCGGGCGCGCCGGCAAGATTCCACGCCATGGTGTAACTGAAGCCCTGGAAGTTTTGTTCATCCATCGAAGCGCGGTGCTTCAAGGCAGGCTGCGTGTAGACCGGACACAGGATCGCATCGTACTCCGTGAAAAATCGTGCCAGATTCGCGCGGTACTCATCCCACTGAGCCCAGCGTTTAGAGAACGAATATGCGCTAGCGCGGTACGGGCGCATATGATCGACAAAAGCCCGGTGCAGCACGTGCACTTTCGTGCTCCCCGCGTCGCGAAGGTATTCGTCAATGCTGTCGGCTCCGTCCGCGCCGAGCAAAGCCAGTTCGAGCTCATAGGCCTGCTCGACGCCGGGCGGGGTCCGCTCCTCAACTCGTAATCCCTTCCGTGCAAGATCTTCCGAGCAGGCGCGAACCGCATTTTCGATTTGCGGGATACAGCGAGCGAATCCGTTGTAGGTAAAAAACGCAATGCGCGCGCTGCGAAGATCGAGCGGTTTCACAAGATCCGCTGGGGGCGAGGTGAAATCTTCTTCGTCTTCGGCTGCCAGCAGACCCATGGCGAGCACAAGGTCTTCGACGCGCCGGGCCATGGGGCCGATCTGCCAGAGCGCCTCGATCCATCCGCCCGCGGGCGGAACATGCCCGGTTCGCGGGAGGCGGCCGCTGGTGGGTTTGATACTTGTGATCCCACAGAATGCGGCGGGCAGGCGAACGCTTCCTAGTGCATCGCTGCCGAGACCCAGTGGCGAACCGCAGGCTGAAATCAGGGCTGATTCGCCGCCGCTGCTGCCGCCCGGAGTGCGCGAGAGATCGTATGGATTGTTCGTCCGCCCGTAGATCAGGTTGTCGGTTTCAAATGAGAACAGCAAATCAGGCAGATTCGTTTTTGCGATTGGGATCGCGCCCGCGGCGCGGAGCCGGGCAACTAATGTGGCATCGCGTTCAGCGGGTGGGGCGTTCTTCCGGCCGAGGGTTCCCGCCGTACATCTTGTTCCCGCAACATCAACCGAATCTTTGATCGAGAAGGGGACGCCGTGCAGCGGCCCACAACTCTCACCATTCGCCAGCTTCCGATCAGCCTGTTCCGCGGTGTGCAAAGCCGAATCCGCAAGCAGGTCCACAGCGGCGTTGACGGCGGGATTGATTTGCCGGATGTGGTCGAGATGCGCTCTGATCAATTCGAGCGAAGAGATCTCGCGCGTGCGGATCATCTTCGCCATCTCTACTGCGCTTCGGTTCAGCACGCTAACAATCTAGCAGCGAGGATTGGGCAGATGTACCGGTCCAGATGGTCCTTTGAACGGGCGGCCTTTCAGATCCATACGGTTCAGCCAAGTGACCGCTCCGAATGCGCCTAACCACGAGCCCGCGGCGGCGAAAACGACGTATATCGCGTTTCCTGTATAACTGATGACCGCGAACGCCGCGAGGAGGTACCAAAGGCTGCTCCAGCTTGCAGCGGACATCCTGCGCCGCGCGGCTACGGCGGAAGTGAACAGCACATACACAGCGTCGGTCAAGGCGGTTGACGCAACTACGCCGATCGCTATGAATGGATTGAAAGCATGCATAAGATCACATTTTCCTTGAAATAGCGCGCGCGTGGATGCCTTTCGTTCAAGCACGAGTAACAAACACGGATAATAGATAGGAGAGCTTCTATGGGCGCCATCGCTGAGAAATTGAGTTCGGAACGTTTTCGGGAGATGTACGCGCAACGAAAGCCTTATTTCGAACTTCTAGATGGTGAGGCGATTCAAAAGGCTTTGCCTACGAAATTACACTCGATCCTGCAGTTGGTTCTCTGCCTGATGCTGAAAGAGCTCGGCTTCAAATCCCGGCCGGAGCTGACCTTGGCAATTGATGATCGGTGGGAGCCGACACCCGACGTTTGCGGAATCATCGGGCCGGAGGAAGATCCATACCCCACGCACGCGGTTGCTGTAGCGATCGAAGTGTTATCACCGGACGACCGGTTCACCCGGGTCATTCAGAAATGCCGGAAGTATGCGGAATGGGGAGTCAAGGATATTCTGGTGTTTGATCCCGCAAATCGGGAGGCCTGGAGCTGGGATGCGTCCACCGGCGATTTGAGCCGGATTCAAGAACGCTACCGGTTCCACAGCCTGCCCGTCGAGCTCATCCTCAAAGAAGTTTTCCAACGTTTCGAAGACGAGCTCCGATAGCTGAAACTCGTTTTATAGACTAAAGACTTACCTTGCGATGAGCAGTCTGAGAATTCTCGGCCCGGCGGTCGTGGTTTGCGCGTTTCTTCTGCTGGCCGCGGGTGTTCCTCAATCGGAAAGCCGGCTCTGGGAATACCGCAACCTGGGCAAAGCATTTTACGAGAATCCCGACACTCACGTACAGGCTGTGAAGCAGTTGCGCGAGGCGCTTCAGCTCAAACCCGATTCGGTCCGGGAGCGCATCAATTACGGACTCGCGCTGCTGCATGCCGGACAAACCGACGCCGGTTCTGCTCAACTGCTGAAAGCCCAGAAGCAGGATCCCTCCATTCCGCATACCTGGTTCAATCTCGGCATCGTTTATAAGCACGCGGCCGATTACGACAAGGCCATCGAACAGTTCCGGGGCATGATCCGGCTAGTACCCGGTGAGCCGGTCGCTCACTACAATCTGGGTTCGGTGCTGCGATCAAAAGGCGATACGCAGGGCGCGCTGGCCGAATTTCTGGAAGCTGAAAAGTTGAATCCTGATTTGGCCGGGCCGCATTTCCAACTATTTACTCTTTACCAGCGAGGCGGCAACAAAGAAGCCGCTGCACGCGAGCGCCAGCTCTTCGAAGAAGCGAAGAAGCGCAACGAAGGCGCGGCGGTTCCAGAGGACATGGAGTGGTGCTTTTACGCGGAGCTATATGACCCTCCCGAGCCCCGCCTATCTGCCGAAAATGAAGCTACACGCTATGACGACAAAGTAATCAGCACGGGTTGGGACGCGAAGACCTCCGGTATGCTGCTAATCGATTCCGATGGCACGGGGCACACCGATCTCCTGGCCTGGGCGCGGGACCGCATTCAATTGTTCAGACGCGGCACGGATGAGGCCAAGAACTCCGGCCTCGAAGGGCTGAAGGACATTCGCAGTATTGCCGCGGGCGATTTCGATAACGACGGCTTGGCTGATTTATGCATTCTCACCGGCACTGGCGCAACCATCTTCCGCAACAATCACGGAACATTTGCGAAATACGCCGGGCTGCCTAACACGGCAGGCGCCACCACAGCGCTCTGGCTGGATTACGACCACGATAACGATCTCGACTTGCTGCTATTCGGCCCGAACCCGGTGCTGATGCGCAACGATGGAAACGGCAAATTCGAAAACAAGACTGCGGAGTTTCCGTTTGTGAAGGGAGAGGCTCTGGGTGCGGTGATGATTGCTGTCCGGGGCGATACAGCGGCGCGCGACCTGATTGTTTCGTATGCCGACCACCCGGGTGTTCTCTATCGCGACAAGTTGAACGGCCGTTTCGAAGCCAGCAATTTCCCCGAGCTTCCAGCGGGCGCCTCTGCGCTCAGCGTGCAGGATTTCAATCACGACGGTTTTCTCGACCTGGTCAGCTACAGCCCTGAAATTCGAGCCATTGTGAATGCTTCCGGTAAATTCGCGGAAGTAAAAGAAGCGAAGACCGCGCCTGCTCCCGTGCTGGCAGATTTCAACGGCGATAAACGCCAGGATTACGCGCGCATGCAGCCGGACGGATCGCTTCATCTGCGCCTGAATGCTTCTACGAATCAGCGGTGGGTGACGGTCCGGATCCAGGGCATTAAGAATCCCAAAGAAGCCGTGGGGGCGACGGTTGAGATGAAATCAGGCCCTTACTATGACAAGCGCGTTTATCAGGGTTTCGCTCTGCCTTTCGCGATTGATGGCCGGAACGACGTGGATACGATCCGCATCACGTGGCCGAACGGCCTGATTCAGAACGAGCCACACCAGAAGGGCGATGCCGCGCTCCAAATCGCCGAGGCCCAGCGGTTATCCGGTTCTTGTCCGATGATCTTCACCTGGAATGGAGACAAGTTTCAGTTCATCACGGACGTGCTTGGCGTTGCGCCGCTGGGAGCGAGCTCGGGTGACGGACATTACTTCCCGGTTAATCACACGGAGCACATCCAGATTCCCGGCTCCGCGCTGAAGGTGGAAGATGGCAAGTATCGGATCCATATCACCGAAGAACTGCACGAGGTTTCATACCTGGATCAGGTACAACTTTTAGCTGTCGATCATCCCTCGGATGTGGGTATCTATACGAACGACAAATTCAAGTCGCCGCCCTATCCGGAGTTTCGATTGTTCGGCGCTCGCGATAAGTTCCATCCCGTCCGGGCGACGGGCGCGCACGGCGTGGATGTCACGGCGCGCGTTGCGGCAATTGATCACAAATATCCGGACGCCTTCAAGCACAACGAGTCCGGGGTTGCGGAACTGCACACCCTGGATCTTGATTTCGGCAACGCGGCAAGCACTAATCATGCTGCACTGGTGCTGAATGGCTGGGTGGATTGGGCGGATGGGAGCACGTTCCTCGGCGCTTCGCAGAACGGCCAGGGATTGATCTTCCCCTACTTGCAGGTGAAGGATGCCTCAGGCAAGTGGAGGACGGTAGTGGAAGATATGGGCATTCCGTCCGGGAAACCGAAGACCATCGTGGTGGATCTGGCTGGCAAGTTTCTGTCCCGTTCGCGCGGGGTTCGAATCGTGACGAACTTGTGTGTCTACTGGGACGAGATCTTTCTAATTAACAATTCAAGCGCGCCGCCTGTGCGCCTCACTCGAATCAATGCGGATGCGGCCAGCGTGCGCTTCCGCGGATTCTCGCGCGCGGTAATCGATCCAACGCGCCAGCAGCCCGAACGATTTCTATACGACCAGGTGCGCCCGGTTTCCAACTGGAATCCGACGCCAGGTTCCTATACCCGTTACGGCGATGTCACCCCTCTGGTAGAAAGCGCCGACGACCGCATGGTGATTATGGGATCGGGGGATGAGCTGAAGTTGGAATATCCGGCAGCGGATTTGCCCGTGCTGCCCAAAGGCTGGTCGCGCGATTACCTGCTGATGGTGGATGGCTGGGCGAAAGATGCGGATGCGAACACTGCATACAGCCAGAGCGTTTTGCCGTTGCCGTTTCACGCGATGAGCGCTTATCCATACAAGAAGGATGAGCATTTCCCCGATGATCCGGAGCACCGGCAGTATGTTCACGACTACCTCACGCGTCCGGCGCTTAGGCTGATCCGGCCGCTTGCGCCGGCACGAGCAGGAGACTAGAAAACAAGTCCAGTGAAGCATCGCATTACAATCCTGTGCATCGTCTGCGTGTGCCCGGCAATGGCTGCAACTGCGCCGGCGAACAACACGATTCGATTCATTGACTCCACTCAGAAAGCCGGCATTCACTTTACGCATCACTCGGGCGCGACGGGAAAGAAATATCTTCCTGAAACAATGGGCGCGGGCTGCGCATTCATCGATCTGGATGGCGATGGCTGGCCGGATATTCTGCTAATCAACGGAACGGATTTCGCTCCGCACAAACAGCGCTGGCTGCCGGCGCTTTACCACAACAATCACAACGGCACGTTCACGGATGTTACCCGCGGCAGCGGCCTGGATGTCGAGATGTACGGCATGGGTGTAGCGGTGGCGGATTACGATAACGATGGTCTTCCGGACGTGTATATTACGGCGCTTGGTGGCGATCATCTGTTCCACAATGAGGGGCACGGGCATTTTCGCGACGTGACTGCGCGGAGTGGCATCCGCAATGCGAATTTCGGAACAAGCGCCGCCTGGCTCGATTATGACCGCGACGGCAAGGCGGATCTTTTTGTTGCTAACTACGTGACCTGGTCCAAGGAAAAGGATCAGCGCTGTTCCATGGACGGTACGAACAAATCGTATTGCACGCCGGAAGTCTACAAAGGGATCTCTTCGAAGCTGTATCGCAATCTGGGCAATGGCAAATTTGAAGATGTGACACAGAAGGCGGGACTTGGAGACGCCACCAGCAAGTCGCTTGGCGTAGTTGTGTTCGACTATAACGGCGATGGGTGGCCGGACCTGTTCATATCGAACGATACGCAGCCGAACAAACTCTACCGCAATAACAAAAACGGCACGTTCACGGAAGAAGGAATGCAAGCGGGTGTAGCCTATGCCGAGGATGGGACGGCTCGCGGCGCGATGGGCGCGGATGCGGCCGATTACGATCATTCCGGACGGCCCGATCTGATTGTCGGCAATTTCGCGAACCAGATGCTGGGGCTCTATCACAACGAAGGGAAAGGCATTTTTGTCGACGAGTCGCCATCCTCAGCGGTCGGGCGCGCAAGCCTTAGAAGCCTAACGTTCGGCGCTTTCTTCTTTGATTACGATCTGGATGGATGGGACGATATTTTCGCCGCGAATGGCCATATTGAGCCGGACATCAACCGCGTTCAACCGATGGTGCAGTACCGCCAGGCTCCGCTGCTGCTGCGCAACCAGGGCAAGGGGCGTTTTGAAAATGTCAGCAAACAGCTTGGGGCCGATTTCGAGCGTCCACTGGTTGCGCGCGGCGCCGCCTATGCCGACTACGATCACGACGGCGATCTGGATGTTCTGATTAACACAAATAATGGTCCCGCGGTGCTGCTGACCAACGATGGCGGCAACCGGAATCACTGGCTCACCGTGCGGCTCATCGGAACCAAGAGCAACCGGAGCGCGCTCGGTGCGATCGTGAGAATCGAAAGCGCCTTAGGCAAGCAGTGGAGTGCGGTACACAGCGGATCGAGCTACTGCTCGCAGAGCGATCTGGCCCTTACCTTCGGCCTGGGCCAGGATAAACTAATCTCTCTGCTTGAAGTGGACTGGCCGAGCGGGATACACCAGCAATTCAAAAACATCAACCCAAATCAGTTCCTGACCATCGATGAATCGCGAGGGATTGTCAAATGATGCTGCGACTAGTCGCTGTAGCGGCCGCGCTCGCAATGAGCCCTGCTATGTTCGCGCAAAATAAGCCGACGGCACGCCAGATTGTCGAAAGCATTCAGAAGAATGTGGGCGTGCCCTGGACCACTCCGACCGTGGATACGTTCAAAGCGGGAAATCCCGATGAGCCGGTTACAGGAATCGCGGTGACTATGATGGCGACGCTCGATGTACTGGAACAGGCCGCGGTATCCGGAAATAACTTCGTCATAACACATGAGCCGACTTTCTATAACCATCTGGACGAGACCAGCCAGCTTGAGAAGCAGAGCGACGCGGTGCTTGCGGCCAAGCAGAAGTTTATTAAAGATCATCACTTGGTGATCTGGCGTTTTCATGATCACTGGCACATGCGCAAACCAGACGGCATCTTGCTCGGGATGACACACGCGCTGGGGTGGGAGAAGTTTCAAAATCCGGAGAATCAGCACCTTTTCACGCTGCCCGAAACCACACTGGACAGCTTGGCCGAGAGCGTTAAGCAAAAGCTGGATGTGCGCGCGCTGCGGGTGGTGGGCGATCCGCAGCTAAAGGTGACGAAAGCCGGCTTTATGCCCGGCGCAGCCGGATCCGCGCGGCAGATTCAGATGCTCGAACGAGACGATGTCGAAGCCCTGCTCATCGGCGAAACTCCCGAATGGGAAACGG
The DNA here is from genome assembly GCA_035475915.1 of Bryobacteraceae bacterium. Lineage (GTDB taxonomy): Bacteria > Acidobacteriota > Terriglobia > Bryobacterales > Bryobacteraceae > Bog-105. Next base: position 958 of record DATIMA010000137.1, on the reverse strand, counting down.
TGGAATACGTTGCGGATGCGGTGACCGACCACAAGCGCAAAGCTCTGATCATCATCGGCCACGTCAAATCCGAACAGGCCGGCATGCAGGAGTGTACGCGCTGGCTAAAAACGTTCATCACTGGCGTTCCCATCACGTTTGTCGCAACACCGGAACCATTCTGGCTGCCGAAATAAGCGTTCACACTCGCACCGGGCGTCCCATTTCCGGACGTTTGGGCAGCCTACTTAAGTCCTGGAATCAGGCAGGTAGCGACGGCCATGCTGTTGCATGTGTGTAACTCATGCTCCGGCACGCTGCTCGCAGTCTGTTGCGCACTCCCACGTTTACGATAGCCTCGCTGATCTGCCTCGCGCTCGGTATCGGCGCGACCGCGGCGATCTTCAGCATCGTGAACGCGGTGGTGCTGCGGCCGTTGCCCTACCACGATTCAAACCGGCTGATTCGCCTCTACACGGAATTTCCGACGTTCCCGAACGGGGGACTCCATAAGTTCTGGGTCTCGGAACCTGAAGTATTCGACCTGAAGAACGCCGCAAAATCGTTCCAGGCGATCGGTGCTTGGGCAACGACCGGCGCGACCATCGCGGGCCAGACTCAACCCTTGCGTGTAACAACGACGTATGTGACGGCGGACCTGCCAAAGTTGCTCGACGCGAAACCGCTGCTTGGGCATCTGGTCACGAAGGAGGATGACATTCCGGGTGCGCCGCCGGTCGTGATGCTGTCGTACGGGTTATGGAAGCGGGCGTTTGCTGGGGATCCGAATATTATCGGACGCGATACCTATCTCAACAACGCCAAGGCGCGGGTCATCGCCGTGATGCCGCGAGGGTTCGTTTTTCCTCCCGGTCAGACAGACGAGACGGAAGCATGGAGTGCTCTACAACTGAATCCGAAGAGCACCAACCGCGCAGGCCATAATTTCAACGTACTGGGACGCCTTCGGCCTGGTGTA
>DATIMA010000136.1:0-12802 GCA_035475915.1 Bryobacteraceae bacterium | reverse complement strand
AGGCCGTGCTCGAAACCGCGCGTTGGAACGCCGCCAACACCGCCCGTTCATCCATCCGTCTGCGCCAGATGTGCTCGCTGGGGCATGCCTCGCTGCATCTGCCTCGTGAAGCGCAACCGCACACCCTCGCCGCCTCAGAGCAAACGGCCTCTATAACTTACCTCGTTGGGTTTTCGAAGGACCCACTTGCAAAATGCTCGGAAAATAGGCGGGCCGGGGTGTTGACAGGAGGAGAATGGCTGTGAGCTACTGCAACTGGCCCGAGGTGGGCGCGAGTTTGCGTGAAGGAGAAACTGGACACGCCGCGGCTGCGGTGCTGTCGGCGCGCTGGTTTCGGGAAGAAGGCGGAGCTAGCCAGTGAGTTTGAGCAGTTGATCGACGGTGAGGGCGAGTACGCCGAACATCAGATGCGCCATAATTCTACTGGCTTGCGCACCCGGATGAAGCGCGCCCCGAACTCGTCTTTCAAGCGGCTGTACACACGCTCGACCATGGTTCGCAACCCAAATCGCTGTTCTTCGGCGGGTGGGCATTTTGCGCCTTTTGTCATAGTGCCGTAAGCTGTCCTGCCGGCGTTTGGGGATGGGGACGGTGGCGCCGTTGGGCGCAATCAACGGAACATGTCCAAGAGATCTGCTATGAGCATCGATCTGGCGGGCATCGTAGGCGGCGTCCATTAAGTCATACAAGCTAAGTCACGCGTTGCGAAGTCAACGTGATCAATGGAACGGCCACTTGCGAATCATGTACGCAGGCTCCGGTCAGCAGGGCCGTAATCGGGATTTTTCCATCGGCCACATCCAGATGTAATTTGTAACCGCGCCAGTATTGCTGATGACCTTTGCTGCTCTTCTTCACGCCCAGGCTGCAGTGGCGCGGCAAGCCGGCCAGCATCTCGGGTACCGCCAGGCGGCGCTGCTCTTCGATGCGGCTGCGCGGCGAGCCGGGTGTGCTGCGCTTGGGTTTGGGACCCCTCTTGTAATGCTTCCGCGCCGGCTTCGGCGGAGGATTTTCTGGAAAGCGTTCCCGCGCTTCAATCGCGCTCGAATCACGTGCTATGTGCCCGATGAGGCGATCTTTCTGCGTGGCCTCGATCAGTGCTTCGTACAGCCGCTGGGGCAGTTCGGTTTCAGCGAATTCGGCGAACTCCCGTGAGAATGTCGATTGATTCATGCGGGATCCGCTGCACGCTGTTCCAGCCGCATAGACAGCGCAATTGCCGGTCATTGCGCAGTACCCTTGCCCTCCGAGCATTTAATTTTGCAAGCGGCTTCTGTGATTGATTTCGCGAAGTGGCCGGAAATGATCCTACAAGAGGGCTTGATGGAGCCGATGTTTTTGTGAGCGGCCGGCGTCAGACGTGAGTTTTGCAATTCACCGAGGGCAGAACAGGCATTGTGGCATCTCTCACATCAGCAGCGGGTCTAAACCAGGGTCGATATGCGGGCTCAGTAGACATGAGGAGCTTTGGCGTTGTGAAACTTCGTCCGGGGCGAACCCCTCTTGCGTTTTATGATGTACGGAAACAACATCATCAGCGGAATTCCACACAGAAGCAGCGTCGAGGGCTCAGGAGATGCCGGTGCTACGGGAGCATCCACGGTGACGTACGAGATGGGCCCTGGTTCGTCACTCCCATGATTCCAGCCGTACGTTGCAGCTTGCGACAACCCGGAGCTGGCATCGGCGGAAACGGAAAAGCCCGTCACCGAGGTCCCCGGCGCGATATCGGTTCCATAAGGGGCAGATCCCGTGCTGGACCAGAATACGTAGTTGTAACCGTCGGTTTGTGCGATCCATCCTTGAGGAGTTGCAATCCCATCCAATGCGGCATTGACTGCGACGTAAAAGCCAAACACGTAATCGGGATCACCGAGCGGCTGGTTGTTCGTGACCGTGTAAGACCATGTCGACATGTCCGGACGTGAGGTGGCAACACTCACTGATAGGCTATCGGCTTTCGTCGAGCCTACGAGAAGCAGAGCGAGGGCTAAAAAGTAACCAACTTTCAAGTTTTCTCCTATCTGATTGGACAAGGGGTGTGCTCTAGCGATGCTCTGCCGCATCGCTGCCGGTGCCGGCTAGGCGAAGGCGCCGGTTATTCCTTCGACCGATCAAACCACATCGCCTAATGGCATGTCAAGATTGACTGAGAATCTGAAGATTCCGTCCCAGGGCAACCAGCGCCGCGAAGAACTGGCCGCACTGATATTGTGCCGACTGCCCATCGCGGCTTCGCGGAGCGCTGCCATGGTCATCGATGGGATACGGGCTGCACCATAACGGCAGAGGCAACCAACTTTGAAACCTAGGCTGCCATTACTGGCGGCCTACGCAGAGATATGAGATTGAGCCCGATACAGCGTTCGCGAAGTTAACCGTGAAAGAGCTTGAGCCGACATAGCTAACCCACCACCTATTGCCCGCACCGATATCGAATTGCGGGGTAACGGAGCACTCGGGATGGGTCGAGAAGAAGCCGCTGAATTGGTAAGAAGCTGTTTGTGCACCAGAGAGTTGCAGCTCGCCCGCTAGGTCGGTGTTGCCCGAACTCCCCGTGATTACCCGTTCAGGCATCTCTACGTTATTCGCGGGGTTGTTTAGGCCATACCAATTGATCTGTAAAAGATTCTCCTCACTGGCATCCCACGGCCCAGGGCTGAATCCGAAACGAAACCTGGAGCCGTCGCGCTGTGCGTAGGCGTACGTACCATTCGGCGCGCCGACCTCATCCCAAATTTTGACACCGTTGGGAGAGTATTGACCAATCTTCTGAAGCCATAATTCGTTTCCGACGATGGGACGCTCACCAAGATAGGGGGCGCCACCTTGGGAGAAGAACTCCCCTTGCGTGTATGCGGACCAGAGGTTCCTTCCTGGCTGTGTTTGGAACCAGTCATTTGTCGTAAGTCCCGCCGCCAGCCCAAACACTCGCGCGTTAGGAAATGAAGATCCATTCAGATTACTACCTTCCTGATCGAAAGACGCCTCGTGGAATTCAAACTGATAGCTATTTGTATCCAGCATCCGTATCAAATACTGATTCGTTGGGTCCGAGGATGTGGGATTGCCAAGCCGAGTGGCGCTGATACCGAGGAGGTTTAGCGATTGTACCGAGGCAAAATCCACGCACGTCAGCGCAGATTCGCAGTGTGTCGTTTTCAATACGCCCACCTGAACGCCGTTGATAAAGATCGCGTGACTATAGCTCGTGGGATCCCCGTAAATGATGGGCTGGTAGCGTCCTCCCTTAGGCAGGGATTGGTTTTCTACGAAGACCTGGTCGGTATTCAGGGTCCCAAAGCCGGGCTTCGTGGGATTGTGAATCCACGAATACGTGCTCGTTGAGGCATTTGTAATCCAAACGGTGTCCATCCGCAGATCCCCGCCGTTATCTCCTGTGTACAAGCCCGGGCCAAAAGAATTGATAATTAGAATATGGCGGAGAAAGCAGCCAATGAACGTGTTCCGAAAGTCTACTAGCGCTTCGTTCTGCAATTCCTGGGTCTGCGAGGGCCCGGCTCCGTCGAAGACAACATTTTCGATAGCCATATACTCGTTGCCGTCAGTAGTCCCGGCCGTATAGGTCCGAATTAACGGCACGTTGGCGTTGGGGGCGAGCCGAATAACGACGCCTGCACCGGGATCACCGGGATTTGGGTTATTGGCGGAGAAGCCATAGAGATAATCGCCCGCTTGAAGGGTCAGGGTTTTCGAGACGAGATAGCACCCTCCGGGTGGCTTTGGAAGATAGACAGCTTTGTGCTGACTCAGTGCGAATTGCAGCGCCCGCCAGTCATCTGTTTTACAGTCTCCCATTGCTCCAAAGGGCGCTGAAAATGAATCCCCGGGTGCGGCAGTGAAGATGTTTTCACCACTGTTTAAGAGGTTTGGACTCGATTTGACAGTTTGAGAAAAGGCGGCGAGGGGCACTATGCCGAGTAGTAGTAGGAGGAGTTTCTTCATTGGTTATCGTAGGAGTAGCCTGCCAGGAATCGAATTCTCAAGCTGGATCTTCTAGCATTTTGAGTGCGCCGGTGGATCATGATGGGCGGATCGTTCCTTGAAGACATCAAGGCGATTGGGAGGATGCGCCTTTTCGTGGGCGGCCGAATAGAACGCATCCGTTTTTCACTGACGAGTTCTTCTGGCTGCGGGTACGGTGTAACCGCCGAATGAGAAGACCGACCCGGCGTTAGTTTATGTGACCCAATCGATACTTGCGGGTCGCGATCCTCCAAAACCGCTTCGGAGCCGTCGAGGCTTTATCAACGGCAGTTGGTCTCGAATCACGTGCGTTCGGGAAGCCTAAGGAACAGATTGCCGAGTCCACTCTCAGCGACTCAGCGAGGTGTGATTGGAAAGTTTCCAATTGGCGAACACAGGCGGACGGTTGTGACGTATTTCGTTGATAAGTGCACATACGCGGGAGCGCCGTATAATCAATTTTTCGAGCATCGCTTCCAGCTCATGCTCATCTCCCTGTAGCCAATCCGGCGGGATTTCTTTCAGTGCGCGCTCGATCACTTCCACCGGAAAGTGCTCCACAATGTCCAGCCAAGGCTGGAAAGAATCCAGCGAGCGTATTTCGTCGTAAACCGACGTCCGAAAATAGGTGCCATGAAGCGGTGAATCGCAAAAGGTCCAGTGCGGCCCATTGAATGCGAACCCATGGTCGATCATCTGAGCGAACAATCCAGCTTTGGGTGCTCGGTCTGTTCGTGTTCGAAAGAAAACGGCCTGCCGCGAATCCGCGTTGCCCACCCATTTGTCGAAAACGAGAGTTCCCAAAAAGTCCCTCCGGTTCTGCAATTTGGTCAAGATGCCATCGGGCACAAAATCGAATATCGCCGCCCGGTCCGGATTGACATAGAGCCGTGAGCCGAAATGAATACCTGGTGGAATCGCCTTACGTTTTGAGCCTGTTGAGATATATAGCTCCGGGTTATCCCGGATGAACTCGGGGGTTAATTCGATCAGCGCAGTATCCGGAACGAATATCTGCAGGTAACGCAGAATCGCACACGAGAGCCATTCGTTCGTCAGAATGCGTCGGTGCTGGGGATTGTTGCTGGATTTTAAAACGTAATTCTCGCCGCTTTCGGCTTCTACAAGATGAGCCTGGGCTCCTCCCCGCATTTTGCGGATCAGTCTCGAGGCACGCCTAGGGTTTTGCCGATCCGACGGGCCACTCGGAATGCCTGATCCGGCAGCAACGACCGTTGAACTCATGGATGATTATGATTGGCGCTTCGCCGGGCTACTCTACGGACGAAAACCGCTCAAGCGCATGCCCGGTGCTTTTTGAAAGCACTAGTTTCAATCAACGCTTTTTCGCCATTCGTTTGACGATGTTCATGTTGTTCGAACGTCACAGGCATTCCCTCCGCAATCTGCTAAACATATCGCGCTTTTAGCCAAATACATAGATAAGGGAATCGCTGTATTACTCTCCCCATCTACCAACCTCGATATTCCACGAAACTTTTCATAGCTCGCGGAATGCGGAACAACCCGCCTGGTGAATTCCAGCACGGATAATCACCACTGCTGTGGGCGGAAATTGGACTTGTCCCTTAAATCGAGACAACCAGTTGGAGAGTCAAAAATCATCAAATGGAGAATTTGACTCATGGGATTGTCTCAACGGAAGTTCACAAGGGAAATGAAAGTAGCTGCGATTCAGAAGCTGGAGATGGGTCCTCGGCCGCTGAGGTGACCCGGGCTTTCCAACTCAACCCGAATCTGCTACACCGCTGGCGAAAGGAATTTCGCCACGGACCGGCAATGCGTTTCCTGGGATGGGGAAGCGGCACTTGGATGAGACCAAAGTGGCTCATTTGGAGCGTAAGGTCGGATGACAGGCGGTGGAGATCGATTTTTGAAGGGGTGCTTGCGGAAACTCGAAGAGCAGCGGATGCTGCAGGTACTGACTGGAAGACCGCGATCTACCGGCACATGCAAAGCCAGGCGAAGAGGGCCATGAAACGGCAGTGTTGCGAACGTGCGATCTGGGACATGTGGCCGGGCGGTTTCTTCCGTTGCGATTCGAAGGCCGAAACGCCGGAAGACGATCTGGATCTCCAAGGCGATATCCAGAAGATCGCCATGGAATACCCATATTACGGATGCCCGCGGATCACCGCCGGACTGAAGCGCCGGGGTGGGAAGTGAACCATAAACGGGTATCCGCCCCTGCGCGCGGATAATCTGCTTTGCCTGCGGCGGCGGAAGTTCGTGGTGACCACGGACTCCAAGTGTATTGGAACCGGCCTTCTCTGGGGGGTGCTTGGCTGCATGGCGGGCCTAAATCACGGCGGTTCTCTCTCCCAAAGAAGCGATGACCATCGGGCAGATTCCGAAGCGGCACCGTGATGGCGTGCGGGAAGCGGATTCGATCAATCCAAGCGCAGTTCCGGTTCGTACGTCTGCTTAAAGATATCCGGCTTGCATGGGTATTTCTCGCCGTTCACGCCTGTAATGATCCAGTCCCCAGGCGAGACGCGAAGCGGACCCTCCATGGTCATGACCCAGTACTCGCCGTCCTCGAAATACATGCCATCTGGCAACGGTTTGCTGTCGGAAAAAAACTGCTCTGCCGCCACAACAATAGCCTTCTTTCTAAATGTCATTCGCTGTTCTGCGCCCTGTGCGATTCGATTAGCGTAACCGGCGCACCGGTTTCCCTGGAATAGAGTGCGATTCGCATGTGGTATATCGCTGCTCCCAATCCTCTAAGCCAATCTTGACGAGGGGTATGCGGTAAAGCTTGCCAAATTCGAATTCACTGCGATCATCACCTCGTTCGAATCACTTTACAACGGAGGTTGTCGCGCTGACTCGAAAGTACCTGACTCCGGTAGCCAGGCCCTCCTGCGTCTGCATCTATCAATTGGAGATTTCGGATCGGGCCGCGAAGACCACACGGGAGCCAGAGAATTAAGGGACAGGGTTGTTTGAGGCAACACAAGGACAGGTGCTTATCGCTTCAAGGGGGAAAGATCAATGCGCAACAAACAAGGGTGTTATGAATGCCGGAGAGCCTGCTACAGAGGCCGAGCGTGTCCCCACCGAACGCCAACTCGTGCTCGACAGATAAGTGACAAAACGTTAGTGTCATGAAGCCGGGATTGTGCCGGGTAGGACTTTTCACTGGTGAGGCCGGAGCCAGCCGCTGTTTGCAAGCTGGCTGATGCAATTGTCGGCCCCGTTTTACCTTGTTGACGGGAAACCGTAAGGCCCACGGCGTACCACGGGTGCTGTCGTGCCGCGCAGCCCGGAGGAACGAATGGAGGAAACGCTCACCATGCAGCGGCTCCGTATTCCGGCGAAGCTGCGCGCCAACTTGGCCCTCTACCAACATGATCGAATCCGCCTTCTCGATCGTGGAGACGGTTTGCCGCAAGGTGAAGCGCTGGTATGGTGGCGCTCAGTATTTGCGCTGGATCGCCAGTGCTCTGCTATGGGCTGAGTCCCGGTGGAACCGCGTCCAAGGCTATCGAGAGTTGCCTATCCTGGTTAAAGAACTCGAACTCGCTGTCGTCAGAAGCATTCCGGTGCGCCACGCCAGTGCCGGCTGATTTCGTTTTAGAGTCCCCGGTTTCAACTAGAAACCGGACATCCTCAAACCGGGTCACAACAATCCAACAAAAACTTTTCTCTATTTTTTCATATGGTTACGTGTCTTTTTTTCGCTTGCCGGACAGCAACGTTTGCGAGCCTCGTGTGCGGGAGGAACTTCGTGGATCGCGGAACCTCCTGCCCTTTTGCATCAAAGGATGACTGGGACATGGTCGGCATAGCAGACCCAAAGCTTTAAGGAGAAAAACAATGCACATCCATTTCGATGTAGACTTCGGAGCAGTCAGCTCCGCAGAATTCGCCCTGCTGCAAACTACTCTTGACGTCTTACGCGCGGATCGCGAAGAGCGAGACTTTTTGAGCGACTTGCTGGATAAATACGCAACTTGGGCCTTCGCCAAACGGCAGCGGTCGCCTTCGTCTCGTACGACAATCAATTCGAAAAAGGGAGAGTTTCTCCCATCTCACGGTCCCACAGACCGACCCAACGCTCGAAGAAAAACGCCATCGATCACTTGCGAGGAATGCCGTCGGCTTGTGGTCGCCCTCGCGGTGCTGCGCAGCGATGATGAGGAAAGTGGGTTTCTCAGCTGGTGGATCCACGAATACGGAGCGCTGGCCGTTTCTGTTCCCAGACCAGATCCGGTGACTGAAGAAGAAATCGAAGAAAACGCCTTGTTTCTTCAAAGTTTGGGCATCCCTTTATTGTGATTGCGTGTAAGCCTGGCTTGCCAGGTTGCCTCGTTACTTCGGGGTGCCGCTTCTTATAATGGTCCCTTCCTGACGGGCAGTAAGCATCAACGCATCGGATCAATGGGAGCGTCTTGATCCTATACCCGTTAGGCCACCTCGGGAAAATGGCCGGCACTTTTTACCTCGCCTGGTAAATATTACGAGAGCTTCCCCTCGTCCAACAGACATTATTCCTGTAGGCTCTACAGTATGCGGATAGATGCCGATCTATCCGCATAGCCATCTATTAGCACCTTCTACCAATCGCACTTAATACTACGCCCCTCAGAAGATACAACTAGGGCCGGCTAGTTAGAAGTACTTGTGCCCCTGGCTCTGCTAAGCAGATCGCCCTTCGGGAGCCAACTTAATTAACGCGAAAAACGGACTGCGCACGACCTGTCGCAGCCGTTAGTAACACCATACGTGTGTCTATCTGCAACATAGCGCACGGGGCGGTCACGAGGATGCGGCCAAACATTCTACACAAGGAGAACATAGTCATGCTTCCACCCATCATTTTTCATCATATCTTACTGCTTTTATCTATTTCCAAATGGCTCTTCTGATCTCGAGTCCATAAGCTATTACCACGCGGCAGCAACTGCCCGTACATGTTACCAGTGATGACTTACTACATGGAATGACGAGGAGCTCTCTAAGTGCTACCACCAATAATTCTGCACCATATACTCACAATGCTTGGTGCTGTTCTATCCGTTTTATAAAAGCGGTAGTCCCATGTGACGACCCAGACGCGTAAAACACTGTGGGGCGATACGAAGCCGCACATACTCGATTTAAAAGGCACGACTGGAGTAGAGATTTGTGGGCTGGCGAAAGCGAAACTGCTCTGTTGAAGAACAACCGAATAACCCGCCCGGTGAATTACCAGCATGGGCACTCAGCGAATCGAAGAAGTTTGGCTCCGTGCTGAAGACTGTTTTGTACCAAGATACGAAGCGACCTCGCAATTAGCATTTGTCATAAGCGGGTGCTGTGCGGCCGAATAGTTGGCGAGCGACACCCGCGATGGCTATCGCTCATTTGTGTTTCAGTGGTTGTAGTTCTGGTAGGAGTTTTGTTAGAAAGCCGCATCGTACGGTGAAAGTGCCCTCGTCGGTCCGGGACAGCCCGGCCAAGCAACGTTGTGCTCGCCGATGGCCCTTGTTGTCAGATCATTGCGAAAACGTTACGTCAATACGATGAAAGCAGAAATGGCTCTTGAAGGGTCGTGGGAGTGAGCCACATGCCGGTCCGAAGCCCGATCGCCAAAGTGATGCACGAAGTCGAACGCGGAGATGTGATGTGACGGTACACCAGGTAAAACCGTTCGGGCAGCTGGGTGTAATCTCAGAAACCACAGAATCGTCCGATGGCAAATAAGTCCATAGATAAATAGACATTATAGTTGAAAGTAGCTCGTGCTCAAAAGTGGTGGAGCGATCTTATTAACTTTATTGATAAGCCCACTTCCTTGGAGGCACTCCTTACACGAGAGGAACGCCTGAGATGATCACGGCCAGGGGGGAATGGGTGTTGCTAAGCGCGCATCTGCCAGGCCGTGCACCTGAACCCATCGGTATCCTTCTGTGCGATATCGAATGTGACAAACTTTATCTAAAACTTCGGCCAGGATGGTGGTGTGGGCTCGCCGAAGGGGAGGAGGCCGAAATCTACGATGGGCTTGGGGCAGAGTTAGAGCGACAAGCGTGCGAGATGGGGATAGCGCAAACGTTAGAATTCCTGAGTTCCGCTTCGCACACGTTGCGAATCGGAGGAAGGCAAAGCATCCGGCTCATGGACTTCGAGGTCGCATTGCAGACGCTTTATGACCGATGGATTCGCGGTCACAGATTAAGCTTCCCATGGCTGCTCGCGATCGTTAAGCGAAGGTTCGGTTCCATCAGAGCAACAAAGAAGGTCCGGACAGTTGCGTTCGGAAAGCGCCCAAATGTACGAGCGCTCACCGGTATTTGCGCCGCGGGTATTTCCGCAGCCATTCTGGTCAGCGATGTCTGTCGCCTGCCGTCGCGTCCGGTAACTCCCGCAACGATCGTGATCAATCATGCGCCATACAGTTGGCTTCCGGTCCTGTCAATCTATAGATTGGATGTGGAAGACATCCAAATGAAAACGGTCGCACCGCAGCACCACAGAAAGAGGCTCGTTGCCCGGAGGCGGAAGCGGCTGCAGCTTGATCACTTGGCGGCTCAAGTGCGCGTACCTGTGCAAATGCTTCCCCAGTCGCCGCCTCAGTATGCCGTTGACCCTACCCCGCCGGTACTCACCGCTCTCACAATCATCTCCCCGACCCTGCCCCAACTGCCCCCATTTCACAACAAGCATAATCGATTCGTACGAACCGTCCTGGCAATCATTTCTCCTTTGAAGGTACAGGGCTCGACGAGCGAGCGACCGAGCGCCAAAGTGATCTGAAGGTCCGATACATCTTACTCCGACGACGTCCCTGTAATGACCTGTTAAAATCAGCCACGGAATAGGCCGCCGCCGAATCGAGGCAATCGCGGTCAATCCGGCACCACGCTGGTTCACGGCACGTCTCGCCCGGTAAGTTCCGTCGCGTTGTGGCGGTTTCATTAAGGTATGAGAATGCAGCGATTAACTAACACTCTGGCTCAGAGACATGAACAAGCTATTTATTTCCTGGCACTCCGGCCATTATCGGCATTTCACAATTGCCCCGCGCCTTGACCCGAACATCATCAATACGCCCGGCTCGATTGCCTCGGAATGCCGCTGGGCGTCCGAGCTTTGAGCATGCATCGTCGAGTGCTTTTACAGGTACCCGTGTTTGTTGTCCGGCTCACCCCAACATGGAGCAGCACGTACGTGTAGGTTCCCAAGGAAACGAGTGAGAAACAGTATCTGGCATCCTGCACTTTTCATGGGAGACCCGTTCGTGCCGAGCAAGGCAAAATCGATATTTACAATCTTTCTTCTCACCATTGCTCATGGAATTGGTCATTCCCAACAGGCATTGACGTCCATTGTGGATACCGTCTCGATCAATGGAAAGCCCTTCGCGGGCTCAGTAACGGTCACGTGGAATTTTCCAGGAGCCACCAACCTGCTGCAGGTGACGGCCCCAATCGCGAACGGCAGTTTCACGATGGTTTTGGTTCCTTCCTCGACAGGCGCTCCTGGCTCTAGCTATCAGGCTGAATACAGAAGTATCGACGGTACAAGTTGGAAGGAAACGTGGATAGTACCTCCGAGTACCGTGCCTTTGACAATATCTCAAGTGCGAACAGCGACCACCCTGGCCGGAGCGAACAAGGGGAGCGTAGCGATCCTAGCCACACCGCAAGTTGCGCTAAGCAAACCTCTGGTTTGGGGTAAGCAGGCCCTTGGTCAGAGATTACAGCAAACAATTACGTTAAGGAACACCGGAACCGCATTTCTGTCACTCGCTAGTATTACAACAACGGGGCCCAACGCATCCGATTTCAGCATCGCGCAAAATTGCGGCACCGTGGTGCCATCAGGCGGCAGCTGTAGCATTACGGTTACGTTCACGCCATCTATTTTGGGGCCGGAGACGGCTGCCGTTTCCATTGTGGACTCCGCCCCTGGCTCGCCTCATACTGTTCCTTTGACGGGCACGGGTCAGAACCTTATCACTAGCGGCGGATTGACCGTGAGCTTTTCGGCAACAGTTGCGCAGGATAGCGGAACCGTTACACTCAGCAGTAACCGTCCGGTGAACTTTTCGTTGGTTTCCGGAAGTTCTGGCACCCTTACGGTAACGGACAGCACGCATGCAAAATACACGGCTCCGGCATCCATTCCGAACCAGAACGTGATGGCCGGATGTCCGGTGCTTCCGAACGATTCGGTTTTCAATACGAGAATCGATAACCTCCCCGTGAACGCAAACAATGCAATTTGGACGAGCGCGGCGAACACCGGAACAAACGGGCTCGGATTTGATACCGGATGGGGAACCAGCGTGGTAGACAATACTGTTCCGCTGACTAATGAAATCTTCTACTATACGGGGGGATACAACGGATCCTGGCTGCTGCCGTTCCTTCCCGAGCTAAAGCGCGAAGTGGGCACATATGTCACTGACCAGAATGGGTCCGACCATCACATTCTAGCCGTCAACAAAGACACCTGCCAGTTCTGGGAGGTGTACAACAACTACTTCACTCCACGTCCGGTTAAAGGTGTAAATTACACTGCCACCAGCGGCTACTCCTATAACGGCCTCAGCTATGGTCTTCCTACCGGTGGCGCAACCGATGCTGCGGGTTTGCCGCTGGGTCCACTCACGCTCCACCTGGATGAGATAAAAAATGGCGCCGTTCACCATGCGCTGAGATTTACGCTGGCAGCCGGTTTTATCTACGGAAATCCTAACTCGGTCTACTGGCCCGCTACTTCGCCTCACTTTGCAAATTGCTGTACCAACAGTCCGCCTTACGGCGCACGCTTCCGCCTGAAAGCGAGTTACGATATTTCG